>JAFAZJ010000245.1 GCA_019239835.1 Alphaproteobacteria bacterium
CATTCTGATCCCCCTCGACGAAGCGTCCGTGCGCGCGCTCGCGCCAAAACTGAAGGCCGCGCGCGTCGAGGCGATCGCCATCGGCTACATGCACGCCTATCTCGACGGCACGCACGAACGGCGCACACGCGACATCCTGCTCGAGGCTCTGCCGAACCTGTCGATCTCGCTCAGCAGCGAGGTCTCGCCGGAGATCCGCGAGTACGAACGCTGGTCGACCGCCGCCGCCAACGCCTACGTGCAGCCGGTGATGGACCGCTATCTCGGCAAGCTCGACGCGGCATTGCGCGCGCAGGGCTTCACCTGCCCGCTGTTCATGATCACCTCGGGTGGCGGGCTAGCGGCGCTCCAGACAGCGCGCAAGTTCCCGATCCGCCTGGTCGAGTCCGGCCCGGCCGGCGGCGCGATCCTCGCAGCGGCACTATCGAAGCAGTGCGGTTTCGACAAGGTGCTGTCCTTCGACATGGGCGGCACCACGGCCAAGATCTGCCTGATCGACGATGGCGAGCCACAGCATTCCCGTACCTTCGAGGTCGCGCGTCAGTACCGCTTCCTCAAGGGCAGTGGCCTGCCCCTGCGCATTCCCGTCATCGAAATGGTCGAGATCGGCGCCGGCGGCGGGTCGATCGCCTCGGTCGACACGCTCTCTCGCGTGGGCGTGGGGCCCGAGAGTGCCGGCGCCGAACCCGGCCCCGCCTGCTACGGCCGCGGCGGCACCGAGCCCACGGTGACCGACGCCGATCTCGTGCTGGGCCGGCTCGATCCCGCCTACTTTGCCGGTGGCTCGATCCAGCTCTCGGTCGACAAGGCCGGCGCCGCGGTCAGCGAGGCGATCGGCAAGCCGCTCAGCCTGGCGCGCCTCGACGCCGCCTTCGGCATCAGCGAGATCGTCGAGGAGAACATGGCCAACGCCGCGCGCGTGCACGCGGTCGAGCGCGGCAAGGAGCTGCAGGATCGCACCATGATCGCCTTCGGTGGCGCAGCACCAATCCACGCCGCGCGCTTGGCCGAGAAGCTCGGCATCCGTCGCGTGATGGTCCCTAGCGGCGCCGGTGTCGGATCGGCGGTGGGCTTCCTGATGGCGCCGGTGGCCTACGAGGTCGTACGCAGCCGCTATGTCGGACTCGACGACAGCTTCGATCCTGGCTTCGCCAACACGCTGTTCGCCGGCATGCTTGCCGAGGCCGAGGCCGTTGTGAAGGCGGCCGCCGCGCCCAACGCCAAGCTGCTGGTCACGCGTACCGCCGACATGCGCTATCGCGGCCAAGGCCACGAGATCACCATCAGCGTGCCGTCTGGCGAACTGACCGCCGCCTCGCGCGCCGAGCTCACCGCGCTGTTCGAGGCGAGCTACGCTGCCACCTTTGGCCGCACGATCCCCGGCCTCGCGGTGGAGATCATGACCTGGACCCTGCGTCTGGCCGCGGAGCAGCCGGCTCTGCCGGCAATCCCCGCGCCCAACGGCAAGCTCGCCGCCAAGGCCAGCGGCAACCGGCCGGTCTATGATCAGGCCGAGCAGGACATGCGCGCCGTCGACATCTACCATCGGCGCGATCTGCAGCCCGGCAGCTTCATGCCCGGCCCGGCGATCGTCGCCGAGGACGAGACCACGACCATCGTGCCCAAAGGCTTCGTCGCGCGACTCAATGGCATCGGCGCGATTGTGTTGGAGAAGGTGGACCCATGAGCATCAACGATCCTCTCTCCCCCATCCGCCTGCAGCTGATGTGGGATCGCCTGATTGCGGTGGTCGAGGAGCAGGCGCTGGCCCTGATCCGCACCGGCTTCTCGACCTCGACGCGCGAGGCCGGCGATCTGTCGGCCGGCGTCTTCGACGTCGACGGCGCGATGCTGGCGCAGGCGGTGACCGGCACGCCCGGCCACATCAACTCCATGGCGCGCGCCGTGCGGCACTTCCTTGCGAAGTTCCCGGCGAAGACGATGAAGCCCGGCGACATCTTCCTCACCAATGATCCGTGGAAGGGCACTGGCCATCTGCATGACTTCACCTTCGTCACGCCGGTGTTTCGCAAGGGTGCGATGGTGGCGATGTTCGCCAGCACCTGCCACGTCGTCGACATCGGCGGGCGCGGCATGGGCACCGACGCGCGCCAGGTCTACGAGGAAGGCCTCTACATCCCGCTGATGCGCTTCGCGCGCGAGGGCGTGGTCGACGAGACCTTGGTCGACATCGTGCGCGTCAACGTGCGCGAACCCGTGCAGGTGATCGGCGATCTCTACTCGCTGGCGACCTGCAACGAGGTCGGCAGCCGCCGCCTGTTCGAGATGATGGACGAGTTCGCCATCGATGATCTCAGCCGGCTGGGCACGCACATCCTCGAGAAGTCGAAGAACGCCTCGCTCGAGGCGATCCGCAAGATCACGCCCGGTGTCTACAAATTCGCGATGCGCGTCGACGGCTACGACAAGCCGCTCGATCTCGTCGCCACCATGACCATTGGCGAGAGCGGCATCGACGTCGACTTCACCGGCACATCAGGGGCCTCGTCCTACGGCATCAACGTGCCGATCTGCTATACTGAGGCTTATTCGTCGTTCGGCGTAAAATGCATCGTGGCGCCCAAGGTGCCGAACAACGAAGGCTCGCTGTCGGTGATCCGCGTCACTGCGCCGGTCGGCTGCATCCTCAACGTCGAGCACCCGGCGCCGGTCGCGGCGCGCCATGTCACCGGCCAGATGCTGCCAGACGTGATGTTCGGCTGCCTGCACCAGGCGATGCCCAACAGCGTGCCGGCCGAGGGCGCCTCGTGCCTGTGGAACCTGTTCGCCATCGGCGGACCGGGCCGCACCGATGGTGATCCAGCGGAGACGGCGCACGCGCAGCCCTTCAGCGTCATGAGCTTCCATGCCGGCGGCACTGGCGCGCGACCCGGCGCCGATGGGCTGTCGGCCACCGCGTTCCCTAGCGGCGTGAAGAACGTGCCGATCGAGATCAACGAGGCGGTGTCGCCGATCGTGGTCTGGCGCAAGGAGTACCGCCAGGATTCCGGCGGCGCCGGCGAGTTCCGCGGCGGGCTGGGCCAAATCATGGAGGTCTCGACTCTCGACAAGGCACCCTTCGCGATCAGCGCCTACTACGACCGCGTCGAGCATCCACCACGCGGCCGCGAGGGCGGCCTGAACGGCGCATCGGGCACCGTCGTGCTGACCTCGGGGAAGGTGCTGCGCGGCAAGGGCCACCAGACCGTGCCGCAAACAGAGCGATGCATCATCTCGATGCCTGGTGGTGGCGGACTAGGCAGCCCGCGTCATCGTCCAGTCGAAGCTGTTGCGGAAGACGTGCGCCTGGGCTTCGTCTCAGTCGAAGCAGCGCGGCGCGACTACGGCGTCGCGGTCGACGCGCACGGTGTCGTCGACCGTGCCGAGACCGCAAGGTTGCGCGCAGTCGCGGCCGAGTAAGGGGGAGAGCAACATGGTGCGCGTCAGCGCCGGTCTGCCGACCGGCATGGAAGGCCTGACCTATCCGATCCCGTTCTCCGACCCGGAGAACGTCATCAGGATCGCGCAGGCGGCCGAGAAGTTCGGCTACGATTCGGTGTGGGGCAACGACCACATGACGACGCAGCACTACGTGCGCGCCGAGTTCCCGGTGCCGCCCCGCTTTTGGGAGCCGCTGATCACTTACGCCTTCGTGCTGAGCGAGACGAAGACGCTCAAGGTCGGTACCGGCATCCTGGTGCTGCCGATGCGCCACGACATCGTCGTCACCGCAAAGCAGATCGCTACCCTCGACCATTTCGGCAAGGGACGGCTGGAGGTCGGCGTCGGCATCGGCGCCTATCGCGAGGAGTTCCTCGCGCTGCAGCCGGGCACCAAGATCGACCGCGGTGACATCGTCGACGAAGGCATGCAGGCGCTGCGCCTGCTATTCTCCGAGCGTGTCGCGTCGTTCGAGGGCCGCTTCTACAAGTTCAAGGACGTCGAGCTTTATCCGAAGACCCTGCAGAAGCGCATCCCGCTCTATGTCGGCGGCAACAACGAGAACAACATCCGCCGAACCGTGCAGTGGGGCGACGGCTGGCTGCCCGCCGGCATGCATGTCGATCGGGTGCGTGCCGGCGTGAAGAAGCTGCACGACATGGCCGAGCAGGCTGGCCGCGATCCCAAGACGATCGAGGTCTGCCCGCAATTCGTCGTGCATATCGGCAAGACTCACCAGGCTGCGGTCGAGAGCTTCCGCAAGAGCCAGATGAACAAGCATCTGGTGTCGTTGTCGAAATCGACCTTGAAGGGCCAGGGTACCGCCACGCACGAGGACATCAACCTGATCGGCACGCCGCAGGAGATCGTCGACAAGGCCATCGCCTTCCGCGAGGCCGGTGTGACGCACTTCCTCGGCCTCTACTTCGCCGCCAACTCGGTGCAGGAGCTGATCGACCAGATGCAGATGTTCGGCGAGGAGGTCACACCGAAGATCAAGGCGTGATCGCCGTCTTGGCGAACCACTCCACCTGATCTTCGAACTCGGCCATGCTGTCGGCCGGGATCATCAGCGCGCAGGCGTGGTCGACGCCGATGGCCGTCAGCCCGGCGATCTTCTCGCGGATCATGTCGGGCGAGCCGACGAGGTTGGCGACGACCTGTTTCGACAGGTCGCGGCCGGTGTAGGCCAGCGACTTGCGGTGCGCGACCAGGCCGGATTCCATGTAGCGGCGCTCCGCCTCCTCCGCCGTCTTCGCGATCGTCACGGAGAATTGCGGCGCGACCTCGATCGCGTTGGGATCGCGGCCCAGCGCGTGCGCGCGGTCCTTCAGCAGCTTGATGCGCTCGGCCAGTTCGGACCATGGGCGCCAGCCCGGCAGCCAGCCGGTGCCGACTCGCGCGGCGCGCTCGACCACTTCCATGTTGTGGCCGCCGATCCACAGCGCGAAGGGATCACGCTTGGGCTTGGGATACATCTCGATGTCGCGTACGGCGTAGTACTTGCCGGCATGCGTCACGCGCGGCTCGGTGAACAGGCGCCGCATCAGCGCGACGCCCTCGTCCATCATCTCGCCGCGCCGTGCCTTTGGTGCGAGCCGGGGCGCCCAGGCGGCGAACTCCTCGCGATAGGCGCCGATGCCCAGGGCGAGAATCAGACGACCGTTCGAGAGCTGGTCGATGGTCGCGGCCTGCTTGGCGAGCCAGAACGGATCGCGCATCGGCAGCACCGCCAGCGCGGTGCCGACTTCGAGCTTCGTCGTGGCCGCGGCGCAAAACGAGAGCACCGTCAGCAGCTCGTAGAAGTTCGGCGCCTTGCCGGGGAACAGGTCGCGCACGTAGTCCTGTGTCTGGATGTGGTCGTTGCCCCAGACTGAGTGATAGCCGAGCTTCTCGCACAGCTGCGCCATGCGCACGAAATCGGCAGGCTCGACGAAGGGGATGGGATACATCACGCCTTCAAAGCAGGTCGGCAGGCTGATGCTGAACTTCATCGCACGGCCTCCAGCACGGCGGCGATCGAGGCCGCGTCGTCCATGCCGCCGATGATCACCTCGTCGAGGCCGAAGGCGCGGTATTCCGCTAGCTTCGCCCGCACCTGCTCGGCCGTGCCACAGGCGGCGTGGCGACGCACCACGTCGTCGCTCACCAGGCGGTCGACCTCGGTCCAGTTCTCCGCCGCATAGGCCGCGCCTAGCGCCGCCTGGTCGAGTTGTGCGCCACCGAGCCGGATGTTCTCGGCGTGATGCGCGCCGCGCAGCACGAAGCCGATCGGCCGCCGGATCGGATCGATGCCTTCCCGCTCCGTCTTGCCGAGTTTGGTATAGACGATGCCCAGCTTGCGGAACGACCGACCCTGCGCGCCACTGGCGGCATGGCTGATGCAGGCTTGCACGAAGGGCGGCGAGGTCGCAGCGGAGATCAGCACGCCGTCGGTAGCGCGCCCGGCGAGCGCCAGCATGTTGGGCCGCGAGGCCGCCAGCACGATCGGCACGTCGCGCTTGCCGTTGGCGAGGCGCCGGCCCGAGACCTGGAACACCTGCCCCTTGTACTCGGTCATCTCGCCCGCCAGCAGCGAGCGGCAGATCTCGACCGCCTCGTGCACGGTGCGCAGCGGTCGCGGCGAGTCGATGCCAGCAGCCTTCAGATCGGCCGGCGCGCCGGCGCCGAGGCAGAGGATGACGCGGCCGGGATACATCTCCTCGAGGCTGGCCGCGGCCATGGCGATGAACACCGGATGCGTCGAATAGGGACTCATCGCCATCAGCGCGATCTTGATGCGCTTGGTGGCGCCCAGCGCCAGTGCCGCCATGGTGATGGGATCGCGCAGGTAGAGATGACAGGCGATCCATAGGGTCGAGGCACCGCCCTCCTCTGCCGCCCGCGCCTGTGCCGGGATATCGCCGATCGGCGCGCGACCATCCATCGAGATACCGAACTCAGCCATGTGCGAACCCATAGACCTCGTGCAGCGCCTTGATCACCTCGGTCAGGCCGCCGCGCACCACCGGCGACGGCGGCAGCGCGCTGTCGATCACTGATGCATCCTTCAGGCCAGCCGCCGTCACCAGCGCCACAACGCGATCATTGGCCGCGATCGTACCCGACGCGCGCAGCCGCTGGATGGCGGCGAAGGGCGCGGCCGAAGATGGTTCCGGCCACATACCCTCGCGCGCACCCAACGTTACGACCCAGCGCGACAGTTCGTCATCCGTCACCGTGACGGCGGTCCCGCCGCTGCGACGCAGCGCCTCGACCGCTTGAACCGTGCCTTGGCTGGCGCCGATCGAGGTGGCGATCGAGGGTGCGTTGCGCGGGATCTCCGGCGGCATCGCCTCGCCGCTCTGCATCGCCGCGGCGATCGAACCCGAGACCTCGGCGGCGACCAGGCGCGGTACGCGATCGATCCAGCCCAGCGCCTTCAGCTCTTCGAAGCCCTTCCACGCGCCATAGAGAGCGTCGCCGTAGCACACGGGCAACACGAACCACTCCGGCGGGTTCCAGTCGAAGGCCTCGGCGATCTCGTAGGCGATGGTCTTGTAGCCTTCCATGCCATAGGGATTGCTGCCGACCACCGGGCCGAAGAATGGCGAGGTCGGATACCAGCCGAACTCGCGCACGCCGGCCGATTGGAGGCGCCAGCGATCGGCCTTGTCCTCGACCGTGATCACCATCGCACCATAAGCCCGCATCTGCGCCACCAACGCCGCCGACGCACCAGCGAAGGTGAAGATGATGCACGGCAGGCCGGCCTTCGCCGCGTACGCCGCCGCCGACGCGCCTGCGTTGCCCGACGAGCTCGACGCCACGACCTTGGCGCCAAACTGCCGCGCCATTGTGATAGCGCCCGATGCCAGCCGATCCTTGAACGACCAGGTCGGATTGCGTGACTCGTCCTTGATCCAGACGTCGCCCAGGCCGAGCGTCGGCGCCGATATCAGCGGCGTATTGCCCTCGCCCATGGTGACGGCTGCGCCTGACGCCGCGGGCAAAAAGGAGTCCCAACGCCACATCGAGTCGAGCGGACGAATGGGTTGGTCCTTCGCTCTGCCCGCACCGGGGATCGAGTCATAGGCCACCGTGAGATTCGCCGGCGCGTCCTTCTCGCGACAGGCAGGACAATCGTCGGCGAACCGCTCGACCGGATAGCGGCTGCCACAACGCACGCAGACCAGCGCGCTTGGTTTGGGCATCTCAGCGACCCAGCGCGGCCGCGGCCTGCCGCGCGCGGCCGACGCTCTCGCGCGCCATGTCGGCGCAGAGGCCGGTGTAGGCCGTCGGATCGAGCAGCTTGTCGATCGCCTTGCGGTCCATGTGGGCGGTGAGCCGCTTATCGCCGGCGAGCAGGTCGGAGAACGCCTTGCCCTCGACAAACGCCGCCTGTGCCGCGTCGTAGACCACGTCATGCGCATGCTGGCGGCCGATCGTGGCGCCGAGATCGAGCATCACAGCCTCGGCCATGATCAACCCGCCGCCGAGATCGAGGTTCGAGCGCATGCGCTTGGGATCGACGCTCAGCCCGCGCATGATCTCACCCAGCCGGCTCAGCATGTCGCCTGTGGCGATACAGGCGCGCGCCTCGGCGCTGTCCATCATCAGGCTGGTGGTGCGATCGGCCTCATGCTCGGTGGTCATCGCCTCGAGCGCCAGCGGCACCATGGCGCGGATCTCGGCCGCCGCCGCAATCACGTCCTGGCAGAGCTTGGGGTTGCGCTTCTGCGGCATCGTCGAGCTGCCCACCGTGCCCGGCGGCACCGGCTCCTCGACCTCGCCGAACTCGGTCTTCATCAGGGTGTAGATCTCGCGCCCGATCTTGCCCGCGGTCGCCGCCAGCAAGCCAAGGATACAGATATTCTCAGCAAGATGATCGCCCAGCGCGCGCGAGGGTACGGTCATCGAGCCGAAGCCGAGCTGCTTGCCGATACCCTGCTGCACCGGTGGCCCCATCTTGCCCAGCGAGGCGAAGGTACCGGCGCCGCCGCCGAGCATGGCGACGAACAGGCGCGGTGCTGCCTGCTTCAGCCGCTCGACATGGCGCAGCAACTCGTCAATCCACACCGCGACCTTGTAGCCGAAGGTCGCCGGCACGGCGTGCTGGCCATGCGTGCGGCCAGCCATCGGCATGTCGGCAGTGCGCTCCGCGAGATCGGCCATCGCGCCCAGGATCTCGCCCATCTGGCGCAGGAAAATCGCGTGCGCCTGGCGCAGCACCAGCAGGTCGCCGGTCTGGGTGATGTTCTGTGTCGTGGCACCCCAATGCACCCAGCCGCCGTGCGGCTCGCCGACCACGCGGCCCAGCTCCCACACCAGCGGCACGAGTGTATGGCCCGTCCGGCGGAAGCCTTCGTCGATGCGGGCGCGGTCCATCAGCTCGAGCTTCGCCTTGGCGGCAATCGCCTCGGCCGCGTCCTTCGGGATGATGCCGAGCTCGGCCTGTGCGCTCGCCAGCGCCACCTCGACGTCGAGCCAGGCCTGCCAGCGATTCTCCTGCCGATACAGCGCACGAATGCCGGGATCGGCGACGCGGGTCGCGGTGGGCAGCGAGTCGCCGGTGGCCGACATGGCGGGCCTCCTTAGGTCAGCGGGAAATGGCAGGCTACCGCACGGCCGGGCGCGATGGCACGCAGGGCTGGCACCTCCGATGCGCAACGCTCGACGGCGTGCGGGCAGCGCGTGCGGAAGCGGCAGCCCGACGGCGGTGCCAACGGCGACGGCGGATCGCCGGGCTTCATCTTGGTATCGCCCAGCGGCACGTCGGGGTCGGGCTCCGGGATCGCCGCCAGCAGCGCCGCCGTGTAGGGATGCGCCGGCTTGGCGAACAGCGCGTTCGACTCCGAGACCTCGCAGAGCTTGCCGAGATACATCACGGCGACGCGATCGGAGACCGACTTCACCACGGCAAGATCGTGCGCGATGAACAGCAAGGTCAGCCCGAAGCGCGCCTTCATGTCCTCGAGCAGGTTGAGGATCTGCGCACGGATCGAGACGTCGAGTGCCGACACCGGCTCGTCGCACACGATCATCACGGGCTCCAGCACCAGCGCACGAGCGATGGCGATGCGCTGACACTGGCCACCGGAGAATTCGTGCGGCCTGCGATTCCACACGCTGTCGGGGTCGAGGCCCACCGCCTCCAGCACCGCGCGCACGCGCTTCGTGCGCTCTGCCGGATCGCCGACGCCCGTCACCACCAGCGGCTCGGACACGATTTCCGACACCTTGCGGCGCGGATTGAGCGAGGCGATCGGGTCTTGGAAAATCATCTGCAGGCGCGGACGAATCGCACGCAGCGCCTGGCCGCGCAGTTTCGTCAGGTCCTGCCCGTCGAACAGCACGCTGCCGCGCTGCGGCGGCGGCAGTTGCAGCAGCGCTCGCGCGAGTGAGGATTTTCCCGAACCGGACTCGCCGACAAGGCCCAGCGTCTCGCCTGACTTGATCGACAGCGTGACGTCGGTGACGGCGTGCACGCGACGACCGTCGCCGAGCGGATACTCGACATTCAGATCGGTGATCTGAAGCAGGTCGCTCATGCACCCTGCCCCACTGGATGGAAGCAGGCGAAGCCACGTCTGCCATCCATGGTCAAGTCGGGCCGCTCGGCGTCGCACATGTCGGTGCGATACGGACAGCGTGGCGCGAAGGCGCAACCCGGTCCCAGACGCGCCGCGTCAGGTGGACGGCCGGGGATCGCCTGCAGCCGCGTGTGTGCGGCGTCGGTGAGCCGCGGCAGCGAGCGCAGCAGCGCCTCGGTGTAGGGCATGCGCGGCTGGCGGAAGATGTCGCGGGTCGCGGCTTTCTCGACCGCGCGGCCGGCGTACATCACCATGATGTCGTCGGCACGCCCGGCGGCAACGCCGAGGTCGTGGGTGATCAGGATCATCGCCATGCCGCGCTGACGCTGCTCGCGTTGCAGCAGGTCGAGGATCTGGCGCTGCACCGTGACGTCCAGCGCCGTGGTGGGCTCGTCGGCGATCAGCAGCTTGGGCTCGCAGGCGATGGCGATGGCGATCGCCACGCGCTGGCGCATGCCGCCGGAGAGCTCGTGTGGATATTGCCCGGCACGTCGCTCGGGCTCGGGGATACCGACCTCGGCCAGCAGCTCGATCGAGCGTTTCAACGCCGCGGCGGCGTCGAGGCCGCGATTGCGCCGCAGTCCCTCGCCGATCTGCGTGCCGATCTTCATGACAGGGTTCAGCGACGTCATCGGGTCCTGGAAGACGATGCCGATCTCGCTGCCCAGCACGGCGCGCATCTGCGCATCGGGCAGGCTGCGCAAGTCGCGGCCCTCGAACTTCACACTGCCACCGATCGTGGTGAAGCCATTGGCGGCGACGAGGCCGATCAGCGAGCGCACCAGCACCGACTTGCCCGAGCCCGACTCGCCGACGACGCCCAGGGTGCGACCCTGGTTGAGCTCGAAGGACACGCCGTCGACGGCGCGCAAGAGGCCGCGCGGCGTGTTGAAGCCGACGCGTGCGTCGTGCACAGACAGAAGCGGCTCGCTCACAGGGCGGACCTGCGTGGATCGACCATGTTGCGCACGATGTCGCCGAGGAAGTTCAGCGACAGCACGGTGAGGAACATCACGCCGGCGGGGATCAGTGCGGTGTGCGGTGCCGCGTCGAGCGCCTCGCGGCCGTCGGCGATCATGCCGCCCCAGCTCGGCTGCGGCGCCGGGATGCCGAGACCGAGGAAGGACAGCGCGCCCTCGGCGACGATCACCACGCTCATCGCGACCAGCCAAAAGGCGAACATCGGCGGCAGGAGATTAGGCAAGATCTCGCGCGTCAGGATGCGCCAGTTGCTGGCGCCGATGGTGCGGGCCGCCAGCACGAAGTCGCGATTGCCCCAGGCGAGCGTGTTGGCACGCGAGACGCGCGCCGCGGCGGGGATTGACAGGATGCCCAGCGCCAGCGTGACGTTGAACAGGCTCTGGCCGAGATAGGCGGTGAAGGTCAGCGCCAGCACCAGCGCCGGGAACGCCAGCAGCACGTCGATGACACCGACCAACAGCAGATCGACCTTGCCGCGGTAGTAGCCGGCGCACATGCCGATCGCGCCGCCGATCAGGAAGCCGAAGGCCGGCGCGCACAGGCCAACGATCAGCGAGGTGCGCGCGCCGTAGATGATGCGCGAGAGCATGTCGCGGCCGAGATTGTCGGTGCCGAGCAGGAATTCGGCCGAGGGCGGCTTGCGCCTGAGGATCAGCTCCTGCGCCGCCGGATCCGCTAGGCCGATCCAGTTCGCGGTGACGGCGCAGAAAACGACGATCGTCACCCAGGCCAGCGGCAGCGCGATCGCCCAGGGTATGCGCCTCCCACGGCGCGCGGGCGCGAGCGGCTCAGCTGCGGAAGCGGACATGACGCACGCGCGGATCGAGCACCGCGTAGAGCATATCGACCAGGAAGTTGATCACCACGAAGCTGGTGGCGATGAAGGTCACCGTGCCCTGCACCAGGATCAGGTCGCGGTTGAAGATGGCGCCGAGCAGCAGGCGGCCGACGCCAGGTAGCGCGAAGATCTGCTCGACGATCACCGCGCCGCCGATGAGGCCACCGATATTCAGGCCGAGCACGGTGATCAGGGTGAACGAGGATGGTCGCAGCGCGTGACCGAGCAGCACGCGCCATGGCGGCAGCCCCTTGGCGCGCGCCAGCAGGATGAAGTCTTCCTTCAAGGTGGTCAGCAGGTCCGAGCGCAGCACGCGCATCAACACAGTCCACTCGATCAGCCCGAGGGTCAGCGCCGGCAGGATCATCGATTCGAGGTTGTCCCAAAGGCCCTCAGACATCGGCGTGAAGCCGGTCGCGGGCAACAGGTCGAAGCGCACCGAGAAGACGTAGATCAGCACAATGCCGAGCATGAAGCTGGGCACCGCGAGGAAGCCGAAAGCGGACGCGGCAGAGATACGATCGAAGATCCCGCCGGGCTTGCGTACCGAGAGCAGCGCCGCCGGTATCGCGATGCCCACGGCGGTGAGCTGCGCCATCACCATGAGCTGCAGCGACACCGGCAGGCGGTCGATGATCGCCTGCGCCACCGGCTCGCTGGTGCGGTAGGAGCGGCCGAGATCGCCGCTGAGCGCCGAGCCCAACCACTCGAAGTAGCGCACCAGCATCGGCCGATCGAGGCCGAGGTCCTTGCGCAGCCCGGCGATGTCCTCTGGCGTCGCGAGGTTGCCGAGGATCACAATCGCGACGTCGCCAGGCAGGATGTTGACGATGAAGTAGGTCAGCAGGGTGACGGCGAACAGCACCGCCACCAGCCGCAGCAATTGACGCGAGAGCCAGGTCATGCCGCCCCTACTCCCCGCAACGGGGGCCGCGGACGGCCCCGACGCGGGGAGAAGGAACTCACTTCGACAGCCACGCGCTCTCGGCCTGGATGGCGCCGCCGCGCAGCGCCGGAATGTTGTGCACGTTCTTGCGCATGATGGCGAAGTCGATGTTGCTACCGGTCCACAGCCATACCACGTCGTCGTTGAGGATCTTGACCAAGTCGCAATACGCTTGGAAACGCACCTTCTCGTCGAGGTTGGTGCGGCCGACCATCAGCAGTCGGTCGGCTTCCGGATTGTTATAGCCGGAGAAGTTGATCGGGCTCTTGGAGAAGAAATTGGCGAACATCTGCGTATCGACATCGGGGTAGTCGATAATGCGCCAGCCGCTGATCTGAAAGTCGCGCGCGATCGTCTCCTTCACCAGCTGCGTCTGGTCGACCGGCTTGATGATCACGTCGATGCCAATCTTTTTCATGTCGGCCTGGAAGACCTGCCCGCCTTCGCGGCCGCGCGGCGTGGCGGTGATGGTCATGGTGAGCTGAACCGGCTTGCCGTAATCAGCCAGCAGCTTTTTGGCCCGCTCTGGATCGTAGGGCAGCGCGCCGTTGTCCTTGCAGACGATGCCCGAGGACGGGCCATAAGGATCGTCGAACACCGGCCGCAGGCCCTGGCTCAGCACCTCGGCATTGGCCTTGCGGTTGAGACCCATGGCGATCGCCTGGCGCACGCGCTTGTCGTTGAGCGGCTCCTTCACGGTATTCAGCGGGACCACCAGTGCGCCGCTGCCGATCCAGGTCTGGACGTTGAGGTTGCGGTCCTTCTTGGCCTTGACGATGTTCTCGGCGCGATCCTCCCAGATCACCTGCACGTCGCCCTTCGCCAGGCTGGCGTAGCGCGCGTCGGAGTCGGGCAGCGGCCGCACGATGACGCGATCGAGATACGGCTTGTCCTTGTCCCAGTAATTAGGATTGCGCTCGGCGATCAGCCGGTCGGCGGCGCGCCACTCCTTGAACACGAACGGACCGGTGCCGACGGGATTGCGGTTGTAGTCGGCTCCCTTCTCGTTCAGCGCCTTCACCGAGATGATCAGGGTCGCGACACCGGGCTGCGCCAGCACTTTGGCCAGCGCCGCGTTGGGTCCGCGCATCTTGAAGACGGCGGTGAGTTCGTCCTGCACCTCGACCTTTTCGA
Organism: Alphaproteobacteria bacterium; assembly: GCA_019239835.1. GTDB lineage: Bacteria > Pseudomonadota > Alphaproteobacteria > Reyranellales > Reyranellaceae > JAFAZJ01. Next base: position 13,913 of record JAFAZJ010000245.1, read on the forward strand.
TCGCGAGATAGACGCGGCCGGCGTAGCGATTGGCGGGATCGAGCAGGCGATTGAAGTGATCAGCCACTGCCTGGGCGGTGAACGGCGTGCCATCGTGGAACTTCACGCCCGGGCGCAACTTGGCGATCCAGATCGTGCCGTCCTCGTTGGCGTTCATCGACAGCGCCAGGGCTGGGATCAAGTTGCCCTTGTCGTCGAGCCGCATCAGCGTCTCGTAGAACAGCGACGCCGCCGTGACCGTCGAATTGGAATAGACACCGGCCTTGATCGGGTCGAAGCCCTCGAAATCGCTCTCCACGCCGATGGTCAGCGTGCCGCCCTTCACCGGTGCGGCCGCCTGTTGTGCCCAGGCCGGCACCGTCGCCAGACCAGCCGCCAGCGCCGCCACCAGACCGAACCTGCGGGACATCACACCCATTCAAGCCTCCCTGAATCCTGCCGTTGATCGGGCATGGATCGTTGGGCGGCGACCATAGCGCGGGCCACCGACCCTGTCATCCAAAGCAGGGTGCGACGACGTATGGATCACAATGCGTTGACGGCTTCGCTGCCGATCAAGCGGTACTCTCGCACCACGAATCAGGGAGAGCGTGCATCATGAAGACAGGCATCATTTTGGCACTAGCGATCGCCCTCGCGCCGGGCGTCGTATCCGCGCAAGGCGGCCCGAGCGGCGGCGCGCCGGCGCGGCCGGTCCAGGCGGACCCGAGGGCTGGCCTGCCGACCAGCGGCAAGATCTCGACCGAGGCGGAAGCCAAGACGCGACTGGAGGCGCAGGGCTTTCGCAATGTCAGTCAGCTGGTGAAGCGCACCGACGGCCTGTGGCACGGCACCGCCATCCGCAATGCCCTGCCGGTGAATGTCACGGTCGACACTGGCGGTGAGATCACAACCCGCTAGCTACCGTGCCACCTTCAGCTCCTCGGAGCGGTCGGTGGCCGGCGCTGGCGTGCGTGATAGCTCCGCGATCTTGGCACGCAGGTCGGGCGTCATCGCGACATTGACCGAGGCCAGCGAATCCTTGAGCTGATCGGTGTTGCGCGCGCCGATGATCGGCGCGGTCACCGCGGGATGCGCACCGACCCAGGCGATCGCCGCGCTCACCGGGTGCAGGCCGTTCTCCTGGCAGAAGGCGGTGTATTCCTCGGCGACCTCGAACATCCAGGCGTCGCCATAGCGCGCCTCATACATCTTGTTGGTCTTCAGTCGACCATTGCCCTGCTTGGCGTACTTGCCCGACAGCAGGCCGGCGCCGGCGGGGCTGTAAGGGATCACGCCGATGCCGTTGGCCTCGGCCATCGGCAGGATCTCGACCTCGGCTTGACGCTTCACCAGGTTGTACATCGGCTGCATCACCTGCAGGCGCGCCCAGTTGTTGCGCTCCTGGATGTCGACGGCGCGTTGCGCCTGCCATGCCGACCAGTTGCTGACCGCCGGATAGATCACCTTGCCCGATCGCACCATGTCCTCCAGCGCGCGCATCTGCTCGTCGATCGGCGTGCGCGTGTCGAAACGGTGCAGGAACAACACGTCGATGCGGTCGGTGCCCAGACGCTTCAGACTCGCTTCCACCGCCTGCACAACGTGCCGGCGATTGGCGCCGCGCGAATTGATGTCGGGGCCGGTGGGATTGAAGCACTTGGTGGCGATCACCAGGTCATCGCGTTCGCCCTTGATCAGGCGGCCGAGGATCTCCTCCGACTTGCCCTTGCTGTACTCGTTGGCGGTGTCGAAGAAGTTGATGCCCGCGTCGCGCACGGCCTTGTACATCGCGCCGGCCATCGCCTCGTCGGCGTCGCCGCCGAACGACATGGTGCCGAAGCACAATTCCGAGACCATGAGGCCGCTGCGGCCCAAAGGCTTGGTCTTCATCCGTCTCCCCCACGACAATAGGCGCCCTCTCTAGCGCAAAGCGCCGCGCCGCCGCTACATCAGGCCGATCCTCATATCTGACCTGCGCGCCACCGCTGGTGAACGGCGGTTCATATCGTGTATTCTTCGGATCACGAACAGGATCGAGGAAACGCCATGAGCACGACGCCCGACATGGTGGTCCGCGGCGGTACCGTCGTCGATGGCAGCGGTGGTGAGCCCAGGATCGCCGATGTGGCGATCGCCGATGGCCGCATCGTCGGGGTCGGCAAGGTGGCGGCGCGTGGCAGCCAGGAGATCGACGCGCGGGGCCTGCTGGTGACGCCGGGCTTCGTCGACATCCACACCCACTACGATGCTCAGGTGACGTGGAGCCACAGCCTGTCCTCGTCGTGCTGGCACGGCGTGACCACGGCGCTGATCGGCAATTGCGGCGTCGGTTTCGCGCCTTGCCTGCCGGAACGGCGCGACATGCTGGTCAAGCTGATGGAGGGCGTAGAGGACCTGCCCGAG
>JAFAZJ010000252.1 GCA_019239835.1 Alphaproteobacteria bacterium
CGTGAGCAGCGCGCCCTTGCCCTGACGCGCCAGAGCCGCCGCCGCCTCGAGCACCGCCGCGCGCTGCGTCAGCAGCCGGTCGGCCACCGCCTCCAGCGCCGCGTCCTCCGAACGCGTGCGGTTGGCGATCGCCTTGAAGGCGGCTTCGAGCAGCCCGCGCGCCCGCTTGATCCACGCCTCGACGTCCTTGTCGGTGGCGCGATGCGGCGCGAAGTCCGGATCGTCGCTGGGCCGCGCCAGCACGGCGTGCATTGCGGCGAGCTGGCGGCCGATGGTGGCGACGAAATCGTCGTAATCCTGCGCCTTGTCGGCCCGCGCCTCCTCGCTCGCCTCGCTGGCCGCGAGATCCTCGAGCACGCGGTTGAACTGATTGAGCGTCCAAGTCCAGGCGTCGCCCTGGTTGCGCACGAAAGCCTGCGCCACCGCCAGCGAATGGCGCGTGCCATCGGCATCGATGCGCATCACCTCGCCCAGCAGGGTTGGCGCATTGGCGAAGCCCTGCTTGGTGAGATGCCGGCTCATCTCGGTCTCGGGATGCTGTCCCGAGGTGACGCGGCGGAAGATCTTGAGCATCGCCGCGTCGTCGACGATCAACGAGGAGTTCGATTGCTCGGCGCTCAGCCACATCACATCGGCATTGGGCGCGCGCTTGAGCACGTCCTGCATATCAGGCGTCGCCTCGAAGACGATCTCGCCGTCGGCGGCCTTCAGGTGCGTGCCGTCGGCCATCGCGTTCAGCATGTGCAGCGCGAAGTCGGGCAGCGCGAAGGCATCGGTCAGCAGGCCGACACGACGGCCCTTGCGCACGCGCGCCACGGCGAGCTGGGTCGGCAGCGCCGACTGCGTCTCGTCGTCCCACAGGATCGACAGCGGCAGCAGCCAGCGGCTGGTCCCGGCATCGGTCTCAGCCTCGATCTCGCCCAGCAGCAGATGGCGCTCGCCATCGGGGATGCGCGTGAGGCTCGCCAGCCGCGCCGATTTCAGCACCTGGTCCTTGGCCGCGAACCAGCGGCGCTTGGCGAGATAGGCCGGCAGCGCCTCGCGCAGCGCCTGCGATTCGAGCAGCGAGTCCTCAAGCCCGTCGCGCAGCACGATGGTGGCGAAGTCGGGCAGCGGCTCGGGCGCCGGCGTGTGCCACGACGGCGGATCGCCCGCGGGTGCCAGCACAAACCAGTAGAAGCCGTAGGGCGGCAGGGTCAGCAGATAGGTGAGCTGGCCGATCGGCGGGAACAGCGAGCCGCCGCTGAGCTCAACCGGCACGTGGCCGACGAATTCGCTGAGGTCGATCTCCACCGCCTGCGGGGTGCGCGCGACATTGGCGACGCAGAGGATCGTCTCGCCCTCGTGGCAGCGCAGATAGGCCAGCACCTTGCGGTTCTTCGGGTAGAGGAAGCGCAACGCGCCGCGGCCGAAGGCGGGATGCGTGCGCCGGATCGACAGCATGCGCCGCGTCCAGTTGAGCAGCGAGTGCGGGTCGCGCGTCTGCGCCTCGACGTTGACCGCGTCGTAGCCGTAGAGCGGGTCCATGATCGAGGGCAGCGCCAAGGCCGCCGGATCGGCGCGCGAGAAGCCGCCGTTGCGGTCGGGCGACCATTGCATCGGCGTGCGCACACCGTCGCGGTCGCCCAGCCGGATGTTGTCGCCCATGCCGATCTCGTCGCCGTAATAGATCACCGGCGTGCCGGGCATCGACAGCAGCAGGCAGTTCATCAGCTCGATGCGGCGGCGGTCGCGTTCGAGCAGCGGGGCAAGGCGGCGGCGGATGCCGAGGTTGATGCGCGCGCGGCGGTCGGTGGCGTAGGTCTGCCAGAGATAGTCGCGCTCGGAGTCGGTGACCATCTCCAGGGTCAGCTCGTCGTGATTGCGCAGGAAGATCGCCCATTGGCAATTGTCGGGAATCTGCGGCGTCTGGCGCATGATGTCGGTGATCGGAAAGCGATCCTCGCGCGCCAGCGCCATATACATGCGCGGCATCAGCGGGAAGTGGAACGCCATGTGGCATTCGTCGCCCTGGCCGAAATAATCCTTGGTGTCCTCCGGCCATTGATTCGCTTCGGCCAGCAGCATGCGATCGGGATAACGCGCGTCGAGCTCGGCGCGGATGCGCTTGAGCATCGCGTGCGTCTCGGGGAGGTTCTCGTTGTTGGTGCCCTCGCGCTCGATCAGGTACGGCACCGCGTCGAGCCGCAGCCCGTCGATGCCCATGTCGAGCCAGAAACGCATGACGGAGAGCACCGCCTCGACCACCTTCGGGTTGTCGAAATTCAGGTCGGGCTGGTGCGAATAGAAGCGATGCCAGAAATACGCCTTGGCCACCGGATCCCAGGTCCAGTTCGAGCGCTCGGTGTCGATGAAGATGATGCGCGTGCCGCGGTACTTCTCGTCGGTGTCGGACCAGACGTAGAAGTCGCGGAACACCGAGCCGGGCTTGGCCTTGCGCGCGCGCTGGAACCAGGGGTGCTGGTCGGAGGTGTGGTTGATCACCAGCTCGGTGACCACGCGCATGCCCTTCTTGTGCGCCGCCGCGATGAAGCGGCGCACGTCGGCCATGGTGCCGTATTCGGGATGCACGTTGCGATAGTCGGCGATGTCGTAGCCGTCGTCGCGCCTGGGCGAGGGATAGAACGGCAGCAGCCACAGCGTGTTGACGCCGAGATCGGCGAGGTAGTCGAGCTTGTCGATCAGGCCGGGGAAGTCGCCGATGCCGTCATTGTTGGAGTCGGCGAACGACTTCACGTGCAGCTGGTAGATGATCGCGTCCTTGTACCAGAGAGGGTCCTTGCCCTCGCTCTGGCGCGCGATGATCAGCTTCCGGGCAAGTCTGGTGTCGGGCGCATTCATGCCGTCGCTCCATTGGCCGGCGCGATTCGCCACAACGCGTACGGCATCACTTTGGGATCCAGCCGCAGGTGCTGGCGCTTGCCGATCCAGGTGAAACGCCGGCCGGTCAGCAGATCCTCGACCTCGAGCGAGCCGCTATCCGGCAGCTTCCACTCCCACAGCGGGATCTCGAAATCGGCTTCCTGCGTCGCGTTCGGATCGAGATTCACCGCGACCAGGATCATGTCCTCGCCCAGCGTGCGATAACGGCCGTAGAGCAGCACCTGATCGTTGAAGGCGTTGTAGAAGCGCACGCCGAGATGGCTCTGCAGCGCCGGATGCGCGCGGCGCAGGCGGTTCAGCGTGGTGATCTCGCTCACGATGTTGCCGGGCGTGGCGAAATCGCGGATGCGGATCTGATACTTCTCGGAGTCGAGATACTCCTCGCGACCGGGCAGCGGCGCGCCCTCGCACAGCTCGAAGCCGGAGTACATGCCCCACAGGCCCGAGAGCGTCGTCGCCAGCACGGCGCGGATCAGGAAGCCTGGCCGGCCGGAGGTCTGCAGGAACACCGGATTGATGTCGGGCGTGTTGACGAAGAAGTTCGGCCGATAGAACGCGGCCGCGTCCGACGTCGTCAGCTCGGTCAGGTAGTCGATGAGCTCGCGCTTGGTGTTGCGCCAGGTGAAGTAGGTATAGGACTGGGTGAAGCCGACCTTGGCCAGGCGATACATCATCGTCGGACGCGTGAAGGCTTCGGCGAGGAACATCACGTCGGGATGCCGCCCGCGGATGTCCTCGATCAGCCACTGCCAGAACGGCAGCGGCTTGGTGTGCGGGTTGTCGACACGGAAGATGCGCACGCCCTCGTCGACCCAGTGCTGCACCACGTCGCGCAGCGCCAGCCACAACGCCGGCACCGCGCCCGGCGCGTAGAAATCGACGTTGTGGATGTCCTGGTACTTCTTCGGCGGATTCTCGGCGTACTTGATCGTGCCGTCGGCGCGCCGCTTGAACCACTCCGGGTGGTCCTTGAGCCAGGGATGAT
>JAFAZJ010000293.1 GCA_019239835.1 Alphaproteobacteria bacterium
GCCGTCGGGACCGCCGATGTCGCCGCCACCCGACGATTCGCTTGGGCTGTTGCGCAGCATCTCGCGCCCGTCGAGGCCGTGATTGAGCACCGCCAGCGGATCCTTCGAATCGACACGCGCGCCGGCCAGGCGCGGCTGAGCCGCTGCGGACTGCTGTGCGAAGTAGAACGCCGGGTGCTCGCCTTGCAGCAGCTCGCTGATACGTTCCTCAACGAAGCGCGTGTGCACTGCGCCGCTGCGTACATCGGCATGCTTCAGCAGGGTCTGCAGGAAACCGATATTGGTGGCGACGCCAGTGATGCGGAACTCCGACAGCGCGCGATAGGTTTTGGCCATCGCATCGGCCAGCCCGGCAGATGGCGAATGCACGATCACCTTGGCCAGCAGCGAATCAAAACGCGGGCTGGTGCGATAGCCCGAGTAGCCGAAGGCATCGACGCGGATGCCCGGGCCGCTGGGCGGTTCGAACGCCGAGATCGTGCCGCCCGCCGGACGCGCGCTGCCATCCGCCGCCATGGTCTCCATGTTGACGCGTGCCTGGACAGCGATGCCGCGTGGCGACGGGATTTTGTCCTGCGTCAGCGCCAGCCCCGCCAGCGTCGAGCCCGAGGCGATGGCAAGTTGCGCGCGCACGATGTCGATGCCGGTGACTTCCTCGGTTACCGTGTGCTCGACCTGCAGCCGCGCGTTGGCCTCGATGAAGGCGATGGTCTTGTTGTCGGTGGCGTCGACCAGGAACTCGAAGGTGCCGGCGCCGCGGTACTTCGCGGCCGCCGCGAGCTTCACCGCGGCGTCGAGCAAGGTCTGGCGCACATCGGGCGACAGCGTCGTTGCCGGTGCAACCTCGATGATCTTCTGGCGCTGGCGCTGCACGCTGCACTCGCGTTCCCAGAGATGGCTCACCGTGCCAGTGCCGTCGCCAATTACCTGCACCTCGATGTGGCGTGCTCTGGCGAACAGGCGTTCGACATAGACGTCGCCATTGCCAAAGGCCTGCTTGGCCTCGGACTGGCAACGGGCGAAAGCCTCATCGAGATCGGCCTCGGACGTGACCGGCCGCATGCCGCGCCCGCCGCCGCCAGCGATCGCCTTGATCATGATCGCGCCATGCGTCTTCAGGAACGCGCCCGCTTCCTCGAGCGTCGTCGCCTTGGAAATGCCGGGCACGACCGGCACGCCGACCTTCTCGGCGAGCGCGCGGGCCTTTGCCTTATCGCCGAACAGATCCAGCGACTCGGGCGTCGGGCCGACAAAGGTGATACCAGCGTCGGCGCAGGCCTTCGCGAAGGCCGGGTTCTCGCTGAGGAAGCCATAGCCGGGATGGATCGCGTCGCACTGCGCATCCTTCGCTGCGGCGACGATGCCTGCGATATCGAGATAGGGGGCGACGCCGACGCCCTTCAGCGCACGCGTCTCGTCGGTGCGGCGGGTGTGGAGCGACGTGGCATCGTCCTCGGAATGCACGCTCACGGTGCGGATGCCCATGTCGGCGGCCGTGCGCGCGACGCGGATCGCAATCTCGCCGCGGTTGGCGATCAGCAGGCTCTTCATGTTCCCCACTCCTAGGACGCGATCGCGCGCGTGCCGATCACGCCGTCGGCCGCGAGCTTGTCCAGCTCGCTGCGCGACAGGCCGAGATCGCCGCCCAGCACGGCCTCGTTGTGCTCACCCAATGTCGGCGCCGGTGCCCACATCGGCGGTGTCGTGCCATCGAGGCGATAGGGCGCCAGCGGCACCACGTGATTGCCGATGAAGCGCCGTTCGGCGCGGCGCCAGTAGCCCGAGGCCACGAACTGCGGATCATTCAGCAGATCCTGCGCGGCGTAGACCGGTCCTGCCGGCACGCCGGCGGCCTGGAACGCCGCGACGATCGCATCGCGCGACTTGCCTGCCGACCATTGCCGCACTGCGTCTTCCATCGCACGCTGATCGAGTGTCGCAGCCGCGCCGACGACACGGGCAACGGCCTCCCATTGCGCATCGGTTTCGGCCGAGACCGCCCACCAAGTGCCAGCGTCGCCGCCGACCATGCGCAGCTTCGACAGCGGATGGCGGCTGCCGTCGCGGGCCAGCAGCTCCTTTTGCGTCGACTGCGCGACGATGGCGTCGGCGCCAAGCTGGAACAGGCATTCGACCTGGCCGAGATCGATCACCGTGCTGGCGCGGCCGTGCTTGCGGCCATAGAGCGCGATCAGGCAGGCGATGGCGCCGTAGAGACCGCCGATCGGATCGCCATAGGCGACGTGCTGCATCGTCGGCGGTCCATCGGCCTCGCCATTGGCGAAGGGCAGGCCCGATGCCTGTTCGACCGTCGAGCCGTAAGCGCGGAAGCCCGACCACGGTCCGCTCGCACCGAAGGCGCCCATCGAGATGCCGATCAAGCCGGGCACGGCAGCGGTCATCGCTTTCGGACCGATGCCGAGACGATCGAGCACGCCGGGCGCGTAGTTCTCGATCATCACGTCGGCACGCGCCGCCAGCTTGCGCACCAGCGCCACGCCGCTTTGAGCCTTCAGATCGAGCGTCACACCGCGCTTGTTGCGATTGACCATCAGGAAGGAGTGGCGCGTCTCGTAGGGCGGCGGATCGCCATCGATGATGCCGTCGAAGCCGCGCCACCAATCGTAATGCGCACAGGACTCGACCTTGACGATGTCGGCACCGAGATCGGCGAAGTGGCGCGCCGCCAGCGGGCCCGCCCAACCCATCGTCAGATCGAGCACGCGAATGCCTTCGAGCGGCAGCTTCGGCGCCGTCGTCCGCTTCCCCTGTGGCGATGGATCGGACGCGCCGGTCTCGATATGGAACGGCATGCTCGGCCCGAAGGCGTGCACGCCGGGCACTGGCACGAAGCTGACGCGGCCCTGCCAGTGCAGGGTGCGCGGCAGATCGGCGAGGCTGGGCACCGGCGCCATCGGAATGCGCCGCCGCTGACCCTCTTCCAGCAGCCATTTCGCCGACTTCGCACGCAACGCCGGCACCAGGATCGGGTCGAGCTCATCGGCCCGATCCTGGCGCTGCAGCGACGTGGCGTTGCGCTTGTCATTGGCCAGCTCGGGCTGGCCGATCATGTCGCAGAACGAGGCCCATTGCGGCGGCGTCAGCGCCGTGACGCCGATCCAGCCGTCGCTCGCCTGGTAGATGCCGCCAGGGAAAGTCGGCGTGAACCGGTTGACGCCGCGGCGAATCACCTTGTCGCCGGTCAGCGCGAGCGCCGCGGCACCGCCTTCGGAGAAGCACAAATTGGCGGTGAGAATGTCGAGGTCGATGCGCCGGCCGGTCCAGCCATTGTCGCGCCCGATGATCGCGCCCAGCGCGGCGATGAAGGCGGTGGCGCCGGCGACGACCTGCGGCGCGTGCCCGCGCGGCAGCATCGGCCGGCCGTCCTTCGGACCGGTGGCGTAGGCCACGCCGCTCATCGCCTGGATCACCGCGTCGCTGCCGGTCCAGTCCCGGTATGGCCCATCCGGTGCGAACCAGGTGAGGCCGACGCGGATCGTGTCGGGCGCAAGCGCAGCATCGGCCGCCGCAATCTCGGCGATGCTCTGACCGGCGATGATCAGGTCGAGCTTGCCGGCAGCCGCAACACTGTCGACGCGCTGCTTGCCGTGGTCGAGCCAGACGGCATAGGCCTCGCTCGCCCTGCCGCCATAGCCGACGCCGGTCTCGTTGGGCGTACCGAGCTGCAGCACCGTCGCGCCGTGTTTGGCGAACAGGCGGCCGCAATAGCGTGTCGCCACGCCCGACGGCATTTCCAGAATACGCAAACCGGTAAGCGGCGCGACCATCAGGTCAACTCCAACAGATGACAGGCGGCGGCGTGGGTCGCGCCCAGGTTCCGCCAGCCCGGGAACTCGGTGTTGCACACCGGCATGGCGTGCGGGCAGCGCGGGTGGAACTTGCAGCCCGAGGGCGGCGCCATGGCGCTGGCGATCTCGCCGCGGATCGCGTCGGCCGGCGGGCGATGATCGGGATCGGGCCGCGGTACCGATGCGAGCAGCGCCTGCGTGTAGGGATGGCGCGGATGGGCGAAGACCTCGCTCGTCGGCCCGGCCTCGACCATGTTGCCGAGATACATCACGCCGACGCGCGTGCTGAAATGCTCCACCAGCGCCAGATCGTGCGCGATGATCAGGTAGGTCAGGCGAAAGCGTTCCTGGATGTCGGCGAGCAGATTGAGGATCTGCGCGCGGATCGACACGTCGAGCGCCGAGATCGGCTCGTCGAGCACGATGCAGCGCGGATTGAGCGCCAGCGCCCGGGCGATGGCGACGCGCTGACGCTGGCCACCGCTGAATTCATGCGGGAAAAGATCGGCCGCCGTCTTCGGCAGGCCCACGACGTCGAGCACTTCCTCGACGCGCTTGCGCAGCGTCGCACGTTCGGGCCGGCCGTGCGCCAGGATCGGCTCGGCGATGATCGTGCGCACGCGCAGGCGCGGATTGAGCGAGGCGTACGGGTCCTGGAACACCGTCTGCACCTGGCGGCGATAGGCCTTCACGCCCGCGCTGCCCATCGACGCAAGATCCTCGCCGTCGAACAGGATCGCCCCCGATGTGGGCCGCTCGAGCATCAGCACCATCTTGGCGATGGTGGTCTTGCCGCAGCCGGATTCGCCGACCAGCGCGAAGGTTTCGCCCTCGCCCACCGCGAAGCTCACGCCGTTGACCGCCTTCACCGTGCCGGCGGTGCTCAGCAGCCCGCCGCCGACGCGGAAATGCTTCTTCAGGTCGCGTATTTCGAGCAGGCTCATGCCGAGCCTCCCGGGCCGGGATGCCAGCAAGCGGTGACATGGCCGGGCGCGAGCTCGACCTCGGGCGGGTACTCGGCGTCGCACTTCGCGGTACGGCGCGGGCAGCGTGGCGCGAAGCGGCAGCCCACCGGCGGATCGATCAGGCTGGGTGGTTGCCCGCCGATCGCATAGAGGCGGCGGCGGCGCTGACCCAGATGCGGGATCGAGTTCAGCAGCGCCTGCGTGTAGGGATGCGCTGCCGCGCGGTACATGGTGCGCACGTCACCGACCTCGACGATGCGGCCGGCGTACATCACGGCGACGCGATCGCAGATCGAGGCGGCGACGCCGAGATCGTGTGTGATCAGGATGATTCCCAAGCCGCTGTCGCGCTGCAGCTCGCGGAACAGCTCGATCATCTGCACCTGGATGGTGACGTCGAGATTGCTGGTCGGCTCATCGGCGATCAACAAGCGTGGCGCGCAGGCGATCGCCATGGCCGCCACCACGCGCTGGCGCATGCCGCCGCTGAACTGATGCGGATAGTTGTCGAGGCGGCGCTCCGGCGAGGGGATGCGCACGCGACCCAGCACCTTCACCACCGCGTCGCGCACGGCCTGCGCGCCCTGGGCGAGCTTGTGATAGCGGAACGGGGCGCCGACCTGATCGCCCACGGTGAAGACCGGATTGAGCGAGGTCATCGGATCCTGCGACACCATCGAGACGCGGCTGCCGCGCCAGTCGCGCGCCATCTCGTCCTCGGGCAGGGTCGTCAGATCGGTGCCGTCGAGCCAGACATGGCCGTCGACGATGCGGCCGCTATGCTTGGGCAGCAGGCGCATGATCGACAGGCTGGTCATGCTTTTGCCTGAGCCCGATTCGCCCACGAGACCGAGCGTCTCGCCCTCGTCGACATGCAGGCTCACGCCGTCGACGGCTTTCAGCACGCCGCGTTTGAGGAAGAGGTGCGTGCGTAGATTCTCGACGCGCAGCAGCGCCTGGCCGTTGGACGCCATCAGAGCTGCCGCCGCTTGGGGTCGAAGGTGTCGCGCAGCCAGTCGCCGATCATGTTGGCCGACAGGCACGTGACCATGATGGCGATGCCGGGCATGGTGATCGCCCACCACGCGTTGGTGAGGTAGCCGCGCGCATCCGCCAGCATCAGGCCCCAGGATACATCGGGCGCCTGGATGCCCAGTCCAAGGAAGCTCAGCGAGGCTTCGAAGATGATCACCTGGCCGACCTGCAGGGTGGAGAGCACCAGCAGGGTGTTCATGATGTTGGGCAGCAGGTGACGGAAGAAGATGGTGAAGGTGCCGCAGCCCGCGACCTTGGCCAGCGCCACGTAGTCGCGTTCCTTCAGCGACAGGATCTCGCCGCGCACGATGCGCGCGTACCAGGTCCAGTAGGTGACGATGATGACGATGACCACCGTGTCGAAATCGGCGCCGAACACCGCGGCGATCACCAGCGCCAGGGCCAGCGCCGGGATCGACATCTGGATGTCGACCAGGCGCATGATGATGGCGTCGACGATGCCGCCGAAATAGCCTGATATCATGCCGACCAGCCCGCCGATGCTGCCGGCGAAGGCGATGGCGTAGAGCGCCGAGACGAGCGAGACCCGCGCACCCGTGATGATGCGGCTGAAGATGTCGCGGCCGAGATTGTCGGTGCCCAGCGGGTAGGTCCACTCGCCCTTCGCCGCCCACAGCGGTGGACGGAAGGCGACACCGAGATTGAGCCCGTTGGGATCGTGCGGCGCGATGCTCTCGCCAAAGATCGCCGCGATCGCCACCAGGCCGAGGATGATCATCGAGATCCATGGCAGCCCGCGGCCGCGCAGGCGCGAGATCCATCCGCGCGGCGGCAAGGTGGCGGCAGGCAGGGTCGCGTCAGCGGTCATAGCGGATGCGCGGATCGATGAAGCCGTAGGACAGGTCGACCAGCAGGTTCGAGGTCACGAACAGGATCGAGGTCAGCAGCACGCCGACCTGCACGACCGGGAAGTCGCGCGAGAACACGGCCTCGACCACGGTGCGGCCGACTCCCGGCCAGGCGAACACCGTCTCCACCACGAAGGCGCCGCCCAGCATCGCGGCAAAGTAGACGCCGAGGATGGTGACCAGTGGGATTGCCGCATTGCGCAGCGCGTATTTCCACACCAGCACGCTCTCGCTGGCACCAACGGCACGGCCCATGCGGATGTAATCGCTGTCGAGCACATCGAGCATCGCCGAGCGCACGATGCGCGTCTGCGCCGCTACCGGATACCAGCCCAAAGCAATGGCCGGCATGATGATGTGCGCCGGCGAGCCGGTGCCGTAG
>JAFAZJ010000053.1 GCA_019239835.1 Alphaproteobacteria bacterium
GCTTTTCCTCATGCGCGATCAGGCGCGGCTCGCGCCAGATCGGCTCGCCGTCGCGACGCCAGTGGCAGGTCAGCGCCCAGCGCGGCAATTGCTCGCCCGGGTACCATTTGCCCTGGCCGTAGTGCAGCAGCGGACCGTGGGCGAAGCGCGATGACAGGCGGCGGAACAGGCGGCCGGCGAGGCGGCGTTTGTCGGGACCGAGCGCGGCGGTGTTCCACTCCTCGCCATCCATGTCGTCGATCGAGACGAAGGTCGGCTCGCCGCCCATCGACAGGCGCACGTCGCCGCGCTGCAGCCGGCCATCGATCGCTTCGCCCAGGGCGACGATCTTGTGCCAGGTCTCCTCGGCATAGGGCTTGGTGGTGCGCGGCGTCTCGCGCACGCGGGTGACCGCCATGTCGAAGGCGAAGTCGACCTCGGCCTTCTCGACCATGCCCTCGATCGGCGCGGCGCTCTGCGGCTCGGGCGTGCAGGCCAGCGGGATGTGGCCTTCGCCGGCCATCAGGCCCGAGGTGGGATCGAGACCGATCCAGCCGGCGCCCGGCAGATAGACCTCGCACCACGCATGCAGGTCGGTGAAGTCGTGCGTCGGACCCTCGGGCCCCTCGAGCGGCTTCTCATCGGGCTGCAGCTGGATCAGGTAGCCCGAGACGAAGCGCGTGGCGAAGCCGAGATGGCGCAGGATGTTGACCAGCAGCCAGCCGGTGTCGCGGCAGGAGCCTTTCGCCAGACCAAGCGTCTGCTCGAAGGTCTGGACGCCGGGCTCCATCCGGATGACGTAGCCGATGTCGTGCTGCAGGCGCTGGTTCAGGCCGACGAGGAAATCAATCGTGCGCGGATTGGCGCCGCGATCGACCTTCGCCAGCCATGCCGCGAGCAGCGGGCCGGGCGGCGTGGTCTTGCGGAAGGGTGCGAGGTCGGCCGCCAGCTCCGCCTCGTAGGCGAAGGGATAGTGCTCGGCGCCGGGTTCGAGGAAGAAGTCGAACGGATTCACCACCGCCATGTCGGCAACGAGGTCGACGCTGACCTCGAAGCGGTCGGTCTTCTCCGGGAACACCAGCCGTGCCAGCCAGTTGCCCTGCGGGTCCTGCTGCCAGTTGATGAAGTGGTCGGCCGGTTCGATCTTCAGCGAATAGGACAGGATCGGCGTCCGGCAATGCGCCGCCGGGCGCAGCCGTACCACCTGCGGACCGACGGTGACGGACCGGTCGTAGCGGTAGGTCGTACGGTGGTGCAGGGCGACGTGGATGCTCATCGGTCCAACTCTGCTGGCAGCGGGCTGAGCCCTCTATGGCCAGATCACCAAATAAGCAAGAAGCGCACCACCCCTATCGCCATCAGCTTACCTTCCCCCGGAGGGGGAAGGTGGCGCGCAGCGACGGAAGGGGGATGTCGAAGACGGCCTCCAGCGTTCGTCTTCGACATCCCCCATCCGCCCTTCGGGCACCTTCCCCCTCCGGGGGAAGGTAGAGATCGAGAGATTATCCGCCGATCTCGCCGGCCACGCGGCGCAACTCACGGGCCAGCCCACCCAGCCCGTCCTGGCAGGCCGCGCGATCGCCGGTGCGGCCCGCCTGCTCGAGACCGGCCGCGACCTCGGCCAGCCGGCGTGCGCCGACGGCCAGCGCCGAGCCTTTCAGCCGATGCGCCGTAGCTGCCAGTGCCGGCAAATTGCCAGCGCCGAGTGACACGCCGATGTCGCGCTCAGCCTGCCGGGCATCGCGCAGGAATTCCTGCAGCAGCTCGGCAACGGAGGCGGGGTCGTCACCCAGCCAGGCACGCAGGGTCGATTCGTCGATCGCCGGGCTGGCGCCGGCGATGGTCGCGTCGCCGTCCTCCGCCTCGATCGGCAGCCAGCGCGACAGCGCCGCGCGCAGCCGGTCGAAGGTCACCGGCTTGGCGAGATAGGCATCCATGCCGGCAGCCAGGCAGCGCTCCTCCTCGCCGCGCATGGCGTTGGCGGTGACGGCGATCAGCGGCGTGCGCCGTGGATTGCCCGGCGTCGCGGCCTCCTCGCGACGGATGGTGCCGGCCAGCTCGTAGCCATCCATGCGCGGCATGTGGATGTCGGCGAGCACGGCGGCGTATTGGCCCGCGCGCCACATCGCCAGCGCCTCGACGCCGTCGACCGCGGTGTCGGCGGCGATGCCCAGCATCTGCAGCTGCTTCACCAGCACCTTGAGGTTCACCGGGTGGTCGTCGACCACCAGCACGCGTGCAGCACCTTCAACCGGCTGGCGACGGCGCGCCCGCGTAGCGAGCGGCGCGATCGCGCGCAACGGCGAATCGGCCGGCGCCGCGCGCAGCACCATGGTGACGCGGAAGGTCGTGCCGGTGCCCGACTTGCTCTCGACGCTGACATCGCCTTCCATCAGCTGTGCCAGCCGGCGCACGATCGAGAGGCCCAGGCCGGTGCCGCCATAGCGCCGCGTGGTCGAGCTGTCGGCCTGGGCGAAGGGCTCGAACAGGCGCGCAAGTTGCGCGTCGTCCATGCCGATGCCGCTGTCGGCAACCGACAGCGAAACGCGGATGCGGCCGTCACCCAGTGGTGCGGTCGCCGCCGCGACGCGCACGCCGCCGCGCTCGGTGAACTTCACCGCGTTGCTCAGCAGGTTGAGCAGGATCTGCCTGACGCGCACCGGATCGCCTTCCAGCGCGTCGGACGAGCCGGGGTCGATATCGGACGACAGCGGCAGGTGCTTCTCGTCCGACTGCGGGCGGATCGCCGCCATCGCGCCTTCGATCACGCCTGACAGCGAGAACGCGGTCGATTCGAGCTCCAGTCGTCCGGCCTCGATCTTCGAGAAGTCGAGCACGTCGTCGATGATGCGAAGCAGCGCCTGCGCCGACTCGCGCATGGTTTCGACGGTGGTCTGCTGCTCCTCGTCGATTCCCTGGCGCTCGAGGATCTCCATCATGCCCAGCACGCCGTTCATCGGCGTGCGGATCTCGTGGCTCATGGTGGCGAGGAAGGTGCTCTTGGCCTGGTTGGCGGCCTCGGCATCGTCGCGCGCCTGCTCGATCTCGGCCTCGCGGCGTTTCAGCTCGGAGATGTCGGTGTAGATGCCGGCCAGCCCGCCCTCGCGCGTGCGCCGCTCGCCGATCACGACCCAGCGGCCGTTGGGCTGACGCGTCTCGCTCGGCGCGCCGGGATCGCGGCGCATCGCCATGCGCATCTCGACCCAGTCCTCGATGCGCTTGCCGCCGGTCGACACCGCGCCGCGCTTGGCCGCCTCGATCAGCATCTCGCGCACGTGCACGCCGGGTACGGTGATGTCGGCGATCTCGGCGTAGTACTCGAGGAAACGCTGGTTGGTCAGCACCAGATGGTCGTCGGCGTCGAACAGCACGAAGCCGTTGGGCAGCGCCTCGATGGCGTCGACCAGGCGGCTGCGTGCGTTGGCGGCGTCGCGTCCGGCGGCTTGAGCGGCATCGCGCGCCTGCTCCAGCTCGGCTTCGCGGCGCTTCAGCTCGGAGATGTCGGTGTACACGCTGGCGTAGCCGCCTTCGCGCGTCCGCCGTTCATCGATCACCAGCCAGCGGCCATCGGGTTGGCGCGTCTCTCGCGCCGGGCCCGGATTGGCGCGCCTGGCCATGCGCGTCTCGACCCAGTCCTCGATGCTGAGGCCGCCGGTCGGCACCGCGCCGCGCCGCGCCGCTTCAGCCAGCGTCCACCGCATATCGGCGCCGGGTACGATGATGTCGGCGATCGGCGCGTAGAACTCATGGAAGCGCCGGTTGGCGATCACGATGCGCCCGTTGGCATCGGCCAGCACAAAGCCGTTGGGCATCGCGTCGATGGCGTCGAGCAGGCGGACGCGGGCGCTGGCCACATCGTCGCGCGCCTGCTCGAGCTCGCGCTGGCGCCGCTTCTGCTCGGAGATGTCGGCGTAGACCGACACCAGGCCGCCACTCGCCGTGCGCCGGTCGATCACCTGCAGCGAGAGATCGCCGCGCAGGCGATGCTCGCGAGGCGCCTTATCGGGATTGGCACGAAGGCGCAGGGTGGAGGCGATGAAGTCGTCGCGATCTTCTGGCGCATCGACGAACAGGCCGGCATCGAAGCCGGCGCCGAGAATGTCGGCGAAATGCCGGCCAGGCTGGATCACCGCCGATACGCCGTTGTAGTAGCGCTGATAAGCTTCGTTGCAGATAATCAGGCGATCCTCGTCGTCCCATAGCGCGAAGCCGTTGGGCGTCGAATCGATGGCGTCTTGCAGCAGCGCACGGGCCGTCGCCAGCTCCGCCTCGCGCTCCCGGGCCTCGGTGGTATCGACATAGGTGCCGAGGAAGCCGCCATCGGGCAGGTGGGTCAGGCTGAAATCGACGTAGCGGCCGCTCGGCATCTGCCGCTGGTAGTGCAGGAGACGCTCTGCGCTGAGGCGGGAGAAGAACGCATTGGCGCTTTCATCGAAATCGCCGGGCCCGAAATCGCCTCGATCCCAGATGTAACGCATCGTCTCGATATAGGCGCGGCCTTCGCGGCCATGGTCGTTCGGCAGCTCGAGGAATTCGGTGAAGCCCTTGTTGGCCAGCCGGATGCGGCGATCGGGGCCGATCAGCGCCACGCCAATCGGCATGGTCTCGATGATGGTGCGCGCCGTCGACAGCGCCGTCTCGGCGTCGGCGCGCGCGCGCGCCAGCGCCTCCTCGTGCCGCTTGGCCTCGGTGGTGTCGACGTAGGTGTACAGGAAACTGCCGTCGGCCAGCACCGTCGCGCTGAAATCGAGGTGACGGCCGCTCGGCATTTGGCGCTGGTAATGCAGGCCTTTGGACTTCTCCATGAGGCGGAAGAATGTCGCGACACGTTCGTCGAAATCGCTGCCCGGGAAATCGCCGCGCTGCCATAGCGCGCGCATGACCTCGATATAGGAATGGCCTTCGCGGCCCAGCTCATGCGGCAGATCAAGCAACTCGGTAAACCGGTCGTTCGACAAAAGGATGCGGTGGTCGGCACCGACCAGCGCCGAACCGACCGGCATCTTCTCGATGATGGTGCGCGCGGTCGACAAGGCTGCCTCGGCGTCGGCGCGGGCGCGGGCCAGCGCCTCCTGTTGGCGTTTGGTCTCGGTGACGTCGACATAGGTGCCGAGGAAGCCGCCCTCGGCCAACGCTGTGAAGCGGAACTCGACATGCCGGCCACTGGGCATCGCCCGCTCGTAGCGCACGTCGCGCTCGTCGCGGATGCGCGCGAAGAAGGCGCCAGCACGGTCCTCGAAGGCAACGCCATCCGAGAAATCGCCGCGTTCCCAGATATGGCGCAGCGCGTCGACATAAGGCCGGCCTTCGGCGCCGAACGCCGGGGGAATCTCGACCAGCTCCGTGAGGCGCGCGTTGGCGACGCGGATGCGATTGTCGGCGCCGACCAGCGCGGCGCCGAGCGGCATGGTCTCGATCACGGTGCGGGCGGTCGACAGCGCGGCCTCGGCATCGGCGTTGGCGCGCGCCAGCGCCTCCTGCTGGCGCTTGCTTTCGCTCACGTCGACATAGGTGCCGAGGAAGCCGCCATCGGCCAGCGCGACGAAGCGGAACTCGATATGCCGGCCGTTGGGCAGCTGCCGCTCGTAGGCCAGCTCGCGCTCGTTGCGGATGCGCGTGAAGAGCTCGCGGGCGCGCTCGTCGACGCTCATGCCGTCGTTGAACCCGCCGCGCTCCCAGAGATAGCGGATGCCATCGATATAGGAGCGCCCTTCGCGCGCCAGCTCGTCGGGCATGCCGAGCAGCGCGGGCACGCGCGGATTGACGAGGCGGATGCGGTTGTCGTCACCAACCAGCGCGGCGCCGATCGGCATGGTCTCGATCACGGTGCGCGCGGCGGACAATGCGGCCTCGGCATCAGCCTGCGCCTGCTTGATATCGGTGATGTCGCGGTGGACGGCCAGCAGGCCCTGGCCCGGCAGGCTGCGGTAGGCCATCTCGACGATACGCCCGGTGGCGGTAACGACCTGGACGGGGTTGCCGTCGGGATTGTGCAGCCGCGCGATGCGCGATGCGACAAAGGCGTCGATGTCGTCGATCGGGCCAAAATCGCCGCGTCCGGCCATGTAGCGCCATACGTCGGCCGCGCCCGTCATCTTGTCCAGCACGTTTTCGGCGATGCCGTAGAGGTGGCCCATCGCGGCGTTGCGGTACACGAAGTGCCGATTCTCGTCGTACATGACCACGCCGTCGGTGAGGTTCTCCAGCAGCGTGAGCATGGTCGTGCGGGCGCGCTCGGCGGCTTCCTTCGCCGCCGCCAGTTCCTCCTCGTGCTGCTTCAGCTCGGTGATGTCGCGGTAGCCGGCGACGATCTCGCCGTTGGGCAGCTGCCGCGAATTGAACTCCACGACCCGGCCGGTCACCGTGCGATTGGAATAGCTGTAAGTGCCGGTACGTCGCCGGCGATCAAGCCGGTCGCGGATTTCGGCCTCGACGTCCTCGATCGGCCCGTGATCGCCGCGCGCGATCTGGAAGCGCACGATGTCCTCGCTGCGCGCGCCGATATGGGCAACCTCCTTGGGCAGTGCCAGCAGATCGCGGATCTTCTGGTTGTCGATCGCCCAGCGCATGTCGCGATCGAACAGCATGACGCCGTCGCTCATGTTGTCGATCACCACCTGCAGGCGCTCGAGCGCCTGGGCGGTCTCGGCGCGCGCCCGCTCGGCTTCTTCCTTCGCCGTCGCCAGCTCGTCCTCGTGACGCTTCAGCTCGGTGATGTCGCGATACGTCGCGACGATCTCGCCATTGGGCAGCGGCCGCGAGGTGTACTCGATGAAATGGCCGGAAGGGGTCCAGCGCGTGTAGGTGAGACCCGGGGCGCTACGGCGGCGCTCGAGCCAGCCCTGGATATCGGCCTCGACATCCTCGATCACGCCGAAATCGCCGCGCTTGATCTGGAAGCGCTGGATGTCGGCGCTCGCGGCGCCGAGATGGGCGACATCCTTGGGCAGCAGGAGCAGGTCGCGGACCTTCTGGTTGTCGATCGCCCAGCGCAGGTCGCGGTCGAACAGCATGACGCCGTCGCTCATGTTGTCGATCACCACCTGCAGGCGCTCGAGCGCCTGCGCGGTCTCGGTGCGCGCCCGTTCGGCTTCCTCCTTGGCCGCCGCCAGCTCATCCTCGTGGCGCTTCAGGTCGGTGATGTCGCGATGCGTCATCACGATGCTGCCGTCGGGCAGCGGGTGATATTTGTAATCGAGCCAGCGGCCGGTGACGGTGCGCCCCATGCGGGCCGCCTCGCCGCGCCAGAAAAGCTGCTCCAGCTTCTCCATCGACGCTTCGGGGTCCTTCAGCGGGCCGTAATCGCCGCGCTGCGCCTGGAAGCGGAAGATGTCGCGCAAGGTTGGCAGCTTGGCCAGCGTCGCCTCGTCGACCTGGTAGACGTCGCGGATGGCGCGATTGGTGTAGCGGCAATGGCCGGCGCGATCGATCAGGATGACGCCGTCATCCATGGCGTCGAGCACGGTGCGCATGACGTTCTGCGCCGTCTCGGCGGCCAGCCGCGAGACCTCGGCCTGCTTCTGCAGCTCGTCATTGAGCGTCAGGGCGGCGCGCAGATCCGCCTCGATCTTGAAGCGCTCGCGCAGGCGGCTGTGGACACCGCGGGTCCACAGCGTCAGGGCCAGCAGGTAGAGCAGGTTGCCGATGCCCAGGCCGCGCGCGATCGGGTCGCTCTGCAACGCCAGCGCGATGGCCGCCGGCAGCAGCGCGGGGACGAAGAAGCCCATGGCCACGGGCGGATAGAGCGCGCGCGCATAGGCGGCGTTTACCGTCATCACACCCAGCGCCACCAGCGGCAGGACCCAGACGAAATCCGGCTTGGTGCCGAGCAGCACCATGGTCTGCGCCGTCCACCCCAGGCCGATGCCGATGGAGATCACGACATAGACGTTGAGCCAGGTTTTCAGGCGGTCGTCGGCCGGCTTGCGGCGCACATAGAGGAAATGGAAGCCGTAACGAATGGCGGCCATCACGCCATAGGCAATGGCCAGGATCAGCGCGCGCGGCTCGGGGACGGAACTCCAGATCGAAACCATGACGATCAGCCAGATGGCGTCGACCCCATAGGGCGAGGACACCATCGAATCGAGCAGCGTGCGGCGCATCGCTGTCTCGATGGAATGCGCCGCCGGCGGATGGCTGGCGGAAACCGGAGTCGTCGTCATAGGCCCCTCTGACCGGACCTGCCAATTTCGCAGCCGATTGTCTCGCCCATGTCTCGCGGCGGGGGCCGGTTTGTAACGTCTGTAACGCGGGGGTGGCCGTCCCGTCAGGTTACAGACGAGACACAAAACCTGGCCGCGCGAGACTGTGAGGTTGCAGGCGAGGGGCATGGTGCGGCGAGCAACGGACGGCACAAGCCGCCGTCATCCAACAAAGGGAGGATGATCATGTTCAGGATGATCGCCATTGCCGCCCTGGCCGCCGCCATCCTGGCTGCAAGCCTGTCGATCGCCCCGGCGGCCACGATGAACGGTATCGATCCGAACGGCAGGGACGTCACCGGCGTCAGCCTGGTCGGCACGATCGTGCTCAGTGCCGAACTGCCCCCCACGCAGCAGTAACGACACGTCGGGGCGGTGACGCGTGCAGTAGTCACCGCCCCGTTTCCATCTGGGGAAACTGGCCATGATCCGCATCGCTCTTGCCACTTTGACCGCTGTCTTCTGCGCCGGCGGTGCACTGGCTGTGCAGCCCGTGCCGACCCGCGTCGAGGCCGAGGGTCCGATGCTCAAGGTCACGATGAGCGATGGCCGTGTCCTGAAGAGTCCCGATCTCGTCGGCGCCGTGCTGACCATCCGCGACGAGCAGGGCGCCGTGCGCCGGGTGAAGCTCGCCGGCCTGCGCGATGATCCCGGCGATCGCTCCCACTCCATCAAGCTGCATGACTTCCAGGTCGAAATCGCGCCGGGCGAATGGCGACCCTATTGCCAGAAATGGTCGGCCGACGGCACGCAGGCCGGCATCCCGATGGCCACGGCGGATGGTGGCTTCGAGCTGGTCTGCACGGCCGGCTCCAAGGTCAAGTGCGTGCGCTTCGGCTACGCGCCTTGGCTCAATACCCCCGATGGACAGTCGATGCGGCCGCTTTGGGAGGCCTGCAACCGCATGGTGCGTGCCGACTATGGCGGGAAGGGTGAGGCCACGACGCTCGATGGCCAGCTCATCGACATGTATGACACACACAGGATTCAGACGCCGGACATGCTGCGCGGCCACGGCTTCGAGGCCGGCTGGGGCCCGGACGGCGCGGTCTGCGTCAACCATGTGCGGGTGAAGCAGAACACCTCGTTGGAGGAGCTGGAGCGCAAGTATCCGCGCCTGGTGGGCCGCACCGGCGCGATCTGCACCGAGGAATTTGCCCGCGCGCACGGCGCGATCCTGTTCAACCGCTCGAAGCTGTAGGTGATTCCCGCTTGCAAGGGCCTTGCTGCGCCTTGCAAGCTGTCCCCCAAGCAAGGGGGAGTTGTTGCGTGGCGGGGGAAGACCGACCGCATCTGATCGTTGTCGAGGACGACGCCACGCAGCGCCGCCTGCTGCTGCAGTACCTGGAGAAGCAGGGCTTCCGCGTCAGCGGCGTGGATGGCGGCTCGGGCTTGCGCCGCACCATCGAGCGCGAGGAAGCGGCGCTGGTGCTGCTCGATGTCGGCCTGCCGGGCGAGGATGGGCTGAGCCTGGCGCGCTGGTTGCGCGGCCGCGACGCCCATATCGGAATCGTCATGGTCACCGCCGCCGGCGAGACCATCGATCGCGTCGTGGGCCTCGAGACTGGCGCCGACGACTACATCGCCAAGCCCTACGAGCCGCGCGAGCTGCTCGCCCGCGTGCGCAGCGTGTTGCGCCGCGCGCCAAGGGCCGCGGCGCGGCCGGTCAACGACGGCAAGCGCGTGCGCATGGGCCGCTGCGAGCTCGACCTCGATTCGCGCGCGCTGGTCGATACCGCCAGCGGCGAGTCCGAGACGCTTGCCGCCAGCGAGTTCGACCTGCTGAAGCTCTTCGCCGACAATCCCAATCGGGCGCTGGAACGCAACTGGATGCTCGAGCGGATCGGCCATCGCGACATGCAGGCGTTCGACCGGGCCATCGACCTGCGCATCAACCGCATCCGGCGGAAGATCGA
>JAFAZJ010000017.1 GCA_019239835.1 Alphaproteobacteria bacterium
ACCAAGGAAGTCCGGCGCCTGATGGACACCGAAACAGGGTGGGACCGCGACGCCTGGAAAAAGACCAACCAGGAGATCGGCCTGACCGCCGTCGCCATCCCCGAGGCCTATGGTGGCCAGGGCTTCGGCTGTACCGAGCTCTGCATCGTGCTGGAAGAGGCTGGCCGCACCGTGCTGTGCGCGCCGCTCTTCGCGTCGACTTTCGCCGCCTACGCGATCCTCGATGCCGGCGACGAGGCGCAGAAGAAGGCGCTGCTGCCGGGCATCGCCTCGGGCGAGACCGTGGCGACGGTGGCGTTCAGCGAGGAGCACGGCAACTGGGATGCCGCGGGCGTGCGCATGACGGCTACGCAGGCTGGCGGCGGTTACAAGCTCGACGGCATCAAAAGCTTTGTAATCGACGGCCATACTGCGGACCTGATCGTCGTGCTGGCGCGCACGCCGGGCAGCACGGGCGAGCAGGGCCTGTCACTGTTCACCGTGCGCGGCGACGCGGCGGGCCTCCAGCGCCGGCTGCTGAAGGGCATGGATACGACGCGCAAGCTGGCCAAGCTGACCTTCAAGTCGGTCGATGCGACACCGCTGGGTGCCGTCGGCGGCGCGGCGGCGCCATTCACTAAGACGCTCACCCGCGCGGCGGTCTGCCTCGCCAACGAGATGGTGGGCGTCGCCGAGAAGCTGCGCGAGACGGCGCTCGACTACTCCAAGATGCGCATGCAGTTCGGTCGGCCGATCGCCTCGTTCCAGTCGATGAAGCACAAGCAGGCCGACATGCTGGTCGATGTCGAGCTGGCCAAGGCGGCGGCCTACTACGCCGCTGCCGCGGTCGACGAGGACGACAAGGATCTGCCGGCGCTGTCGTCGCTGGCCAAGGCCGGCGCCTCGGAGGCGGCGTTGCAGACGGCGATCCATTGCATCCAGGTGCATGGCGGCATCGGCTTCACCTGGGACAACGACTCGCATCTTTGGTTCAAGCGGGCCAAGAGCTCGGAGGTGATGCTGGGCGATGCCCATTATCACCGCGAGCTGATGATGCAGCGCTGGGCGGCGTAAGGGAGGACGGAACCATGAGCGAGATCAACGAAGCCACCGTCCGCGCCGAAGTCCGTGACTGGCTGGAGAAGAACTGGGATCCCAAGCTGGGTCTCGTCGAATGGCGCAACAAGCTGTGCGATTCCGGCTGGGGTGCGCCGCATTGGCCGAAGGCATGGTACGGCCGTGACCTGCCGGTCGGCCTCGTGCCCGTCGTCGATGAGGAATTTGCGCGCATCGGCGCGGTCGGCGTCGCCAAGGCAGGCATCCGCACTTTGGCCGCCGCGACGATCCTCGCGCACGGCAGCGACCTGCATAAGGAGAAGTTCCTGCGCCGCATCCTCACCGGCGAGGACACCTGGTGCCAGCTCTTCAGCGAGCCAGGTAGCGGCTCGGACCTCGCCGGCGCCGTTACTCGTGCCGACCTGAAGGGCAACAAGTGGGTGATCAACGGCCAGAAGGTCTGGAACACCAGCGCCCACAAGGCAAATTGGGGCCTGCTGCTGGCGCGTTCCGACTGGGATGCGCGCAAGCACAAGGGCCTGAGCTACTTCATCATCGACATGAAGCAGCCGGGCGTGCAGGTCTTTCCACTGAAGCAGATGAACGGTCACGCCTCGTTCAATCAGGTGTTCTTCAACGACGCCATCGTCGAGCCGGAGTTCATGCTCGAGCACGGTGGCGACGGCTGGACGGTGGCGACCACGACCCTGATGCACGAGCGTCGCGGCGCCGACGGCATGCGCGCGCTGGCCAGCACCAGCGGCAAGCGCGAGGGTCGGATCTACGAGGAGGAGAGCGCCGAGATCGCCACGACGATGGAGCCCTACAAGTGGTATCCGCAGCGTGCCGGCCGCGTCGACCTCGTCATTCCACGTGCCAAGGAGACCGGCAAGATCAACGACCCGGTCGTGCGCCAGGAGATCGCCAAGCTGCTGATCATGTCCAAATCGGCGGAATGGCTGGCGCGCCGCGCGCGCACCGCGCAGGAGCAGGGCAGGCCGCAGGGTCCCGAGGGCTCGCTCGGCAAGCTGATCTCCAGCCACGTCGCGCGTGCGGCGGCGCGCGTGCACACCGCGATGAGCGGCGCCAATGCGCTCTTGAGTGGCGAGGACGGCGAGATGAACGGCACCATCGGAGAAATCCTGATCTCGGTGCCGGCCTGCTCGATCGCCGGTGGCACGGACGAGATCCAGCGCAACATCATCTCCGAGCGCGTCCTGAAGATGCCGAAGGAATCCAGTATCGACGCGGAGAAGCCATTCCGCGACGTGCCGCGGAACATCACGTCGAAGGCGTCGTAGCACCCATCCGTCGTCCTGAGCGAAAGCGAAGGACCTTCTCTCGACCGCATCATCGTCTGCGTTGAGAGAAGGCCCTTCGACTACGCTTCGCTCCGCTCAGGGCGACGGCAACGGGATCAGAACGTCTCCACCCAGGGGCGTAGCTCGACTTCCCACGTCCAGGCGCTGCGTGGTTGCTGCAGCACGTGCAAATAGCTGGCAGCGATCGCATCGGGGTCGAGCAGGGAGTCCGGGTTGTTCGCCGGATCGGTGCGCACGGCCGAGCGGATGCCGCCATCGATCACGAAGTGCGCAACGTGGATGCCCTTGGGCGCCAGCTCGCGCGCCATGCTCTGGGCCAGGCCGCGTAGCGCGAACTTGCCCATGGCGAATGGTGCCGATAGTGCGTAGCCCTTGACGCTGGCCGACGCGCCGGTGAGCAGGATCGCGCCGTGGCCCTTGGGCAGCATGCGCTTGGCCGCTTCCTGCGAGACCAGGAAACCACCGAAGGCGCTGATCTGGATGGCGCGTTGCACGTCGGCCGGCGCCAGCTCCGCGACAGAGCCGCGCGCTCGGGCGGAGGCGTTGTAGACCACGACATCGGGCGTGCCGATCGCGCGCTCGACGTCCTGGAAGAGCTTGGCTACCTGCCCCGCGTCGGTGGCGTCGCAGGCGAACGCCTGGGCCTTGGTCTCGGCAGCGAGCGCGGCGAGCTTGTCGGTATTGCGGGCAGCCAGTGCCACGCGCATGCCCTCGCGCGCGAACAGGCGTGCGAGCGAGGCGCTGAGGCCGGGACCGGTACCGACGATCAAGGCGGTCGTGTAGCCGGGCATGGTGTCCTCACAATCCGAGGTAAGAGCGGCGCAAGCCGGGGTCGGCGGCGAGATCCTGCGCGGGACCGCTGAGGGCGACAACCCCATTCTCCAGCACATAGGCACGATGGGCGATGGCCAGCGACTGCACGACGTTCTGCTCGACCAGCAGGATGGCGAGGCCATCGGCGTTGAGCTTCTGGATCAACCCGAACATGGTCTCGACAAGCAGCGGCGAGAGGCCCAGCGACGGCTCGTCGAGGATCAGCAGCTTGGGTTCGGCCATCATGGCACGGCCGATCGCCAGCATCTGCTGCTCGCCGCCGGACAGCGTGCCGGCCTTCTGGGTGAAGCGTTCCTTCAAGCGCGGGAAGATTTCGACGACATGCGCGAGATTGGTGGCGCGATGGGCCCGGCCGCGTCGATAGCTGCCCAGCTCCAGGTTCTCGCGCACGCTGAGATCGGGAAACACCCGGCGGCCCTCGGGCACCTGGATCAGGCCGGCCTCGACGATCGCCTTGGGCGCCGCACCGGCGATGGCGCGACCCTCGAAG
Source organism: Alphaproteobacteria bacterium (assembly GCA_019239835.1). Lineage (GTDB taxonomy): Bacteria > Pseudomonadota > Alphaproteobacteria > Reyranellales > Reyranellaceae > JAFAZJ01. The sequence goes on from JAFAZJ010000017.1 coordinate 3,682, forward strand.
GCGATGGTGCCGGCAAAGGGCCGGTAGAGCCCGCTGACATTGTTGTTGAGCGTCGATTTGCCGACGCCATTGCTGCCTAGCAAGGCGACGATCTCGCCGGCATCGACATGCAGGTCGACGCCGCGCAGGATCTCGACGGCGCCGTAGCCGGCGCGCAGGCCGCTGACCTCAAGCATGCGCGCCGCCCATCCGTGCCGCCGCGCCACGCCCGAGATAGGCTTCGACGACGTTGGGCAGCGTGGCGATCGCCTGCGGCGCGCCATCGGCGATGATGCGGCCATCGTTCAGCACGTAGACGTGCTCGGCCAGGCTCATCACCGCCTGCATCACGTGCTCGATCAGCAGGATGGTGACGCCGCTGTCGCGGATGGCGCGCACGATGTCCACGATGGCGGTGATCTCGGTCGGATTGAGGCCGGCCATCACCTCATCGAGCAGCAGAAGCTTGGGCGTGGTCGCCAGAGCGCGCGCCAGCTCGAGGCGCTTGCGGCCGGCGACCGTGAGATCGCCAGCCGGGGCCTGGAGGCGATCGCCCAGGCCGACGCGGCGCGCCACGTCGGCGGCGCGCGCCTCGGCTTCGGCGCGATCGGCCGTGCGCAGATAGGCGCCGACCATGACGTTCTCGATCACGCTCAGCCGCGCAAAGGGCTGGGTGATCTGGAAGGTTCGCACCATGCCGCGTTCGCACAGCAGGTGCGGTGGCAATCCGGTGATGTCCTGGCCCTGGAACCGGACGCGGCCACCATCCGGCTTGTGAAATCCGGCGATGGTGGCGAACAGCGTCGTCTTGCCGGCGCCATTGGGGCCGATCAGGCCGACGATCGAACCTTCGGCGACGTCGAGCGAGGCGCCATCGATGGCCTTGAGGCCGCCGAAGGTTTTGGCGAGATCGCGCACCTCCAGCATGCTCAGCGCCGCCGGCGGAACAGGCTGGTGAGGCCGTTGGGCAGATAGCCAACGATGGCCACGAGGATCAGGCCGTAGACGATCAGCGCCAGCGGCTGCGCGTTCTTGATGCCGGGAATGACGTTGCCCAGGTCGCGCGTGAGCTCGCCCACGAGATGCAGCACGCCGGCGCCGATCAGTGGCCCGAAGATCGTGCCGGCGCCGCCGATCATGGCGACCAGCAGCATCTCCACCGACTTGTCGACGCCGAAGGCGATGGACGGATCGATGAACAGGTATTTCTGCGCATAGACCGTGCCGCCGGCCGCGCACATCGCGCCCGACAGCGCCAGCACGCGCACTTTCTCGCGGAAGACGTCGATGCCCAGTGCCTTCGCCGCGTCCTCGTTGTCGCGGATTGCCGCGAGCCGCGCGCCGAAGCGTGAGCGCGTCAGCCACCAGGCGACCAGAAGGCCGACCACGCATAGCGCCAGCGCGAGGTAGTAGAACCACAGCGGGTCACGGAACTGGAAGTTCTCGGGCCGCTGGTCGGCCTTGATCAGCATGCCGAGCCCGCCGCGGGTCTGCGGGATCGAGTTGGCGAGGATGCGAAAGACTTCCGCGAACGCCAACGTGATCAGCGCGAAGTACGAGCCGCGCAGGCCTGCGCGGAAGCTCAGCACGCCGATGAGGGCGCCGACCAGTCCGCCCGCGGCGATCGCCACCGGCCAGGCGAGCCACGGGTTCCAGCCATGGGTGACGTGCAGGATGGTCGAGACATAGGCGCCAGTGCCGAAGAACACGACATGACCAAACGAGGTCTGGCCGGCGAAGCCACCGGCGATGTTCCAGGCCTGGCCGAGGAAAGCGGCGAACAGGATCAGGAAGGCGATGTTGATGGCGTAGTTCGAGCGCGTGACCAGCACCGGCCCGCCGAACAGCAGCGGGTAGATGATCGCCAGCAACAGGCCGGCGGCGCACCACAGCTTCGTGCGCGGCGCCATCAGCGGCCTCCGAACAGGCCGGTGGGCCGCAGCAGCAGCACCAGGATGAAGACCAGCGGGATGGCGATCTGGCCGAGCTGCTCGCCAAACTGCAGCCCGCCCAGCGACTCGACGATGCCGATCAGCAATCCGCCGATCAGCGCACCGGCGAAGCTGCCCATGCCGCCCAGCACGACAGTCGTGAAGGCGATCAGCACGAAGGCGTGGCCGGAGGTCGGGCTGACGTAGAAGAACGGCATCAGCAGGCAGGCGGCGGCGCCGAGGCAGGCGATGCCGATGCCATAGGCGATGGCGAAGATGTTCTCGACGTCGATGCCGACCAGCCGCGCGCCCTGGCGCTCCTTGGCGACGGCGCGGATTGCCTTGCCGGTATCGGTGAAGGCCATCCACAGGCCCAACAGGGCG
>JAFAZJ010000028.1 GCA_019239835.1 Alphaproteobacteria bacterium
GGATCGTGGCGCCGTGAGCCTGAACGGCACCGCGCTGGAGAGCATGGCGCCGCGCGAGCGCGCGCGACGGATCGCGCATCTGCCGCAGGCGACCGCCGCGCACTGGCCGCTGAACGGCCGCGACATGGTCGCGCTCGGCCGCTTGCCGCACGGCGCCGGTCTCGAGACTCCCGGCTCGACGGACACCACGGCGATCACGCGGGCGATGGCGCGCACCGACTCTGCGGCCTTCGCCGACCGGCGGATCGACATGCTGTCCTCGGGCGAGCGTGCCCGTCTGGCGCTGGCGCGGGTGCTGGCGACGGAGGCCGAGGTGCTGCTGGCCGACGAGCCGGTCGCCACTCTCGATCCGGCGCAGCAGCTTGCGGCGATGGATGCGCTACGCGAGGAGGCGGGCAGGGGTGTGATCACCGTCGTAGTGCTGCACGACCTGGCGCTGGTGTCGCGCTATGCCGACCGTGTCGTGGTGCTGTTAGGTGGCCGCGTTGTCGGCGATGGGCCGCCGGAAGCGGCGCTGGCGCCGGATATGCTGCGGCAGGTCTATGGCGCGCGTTTCGAGGTGGCCAGCATCCCGGTCGCGGTCAGTGATCGGAGCCCATCAGGATGACGTCGCGCAGGCCGGTGTCGTAACTCAGTCCCTCCGCGGTGAGCGTCGGGGTCTCGATGCCGCCGGCTGGAGCGACCAGTCCCTTGCGGGCCAGCGCCAGGTAGACCGAGGGATTGTGCAGGCCGGTGGCGTTGCTGCTCATCACCACGCGCTGGCCGATATGGAAATGGTTGCCGTGCGGGTTCGGCAGCGCGTCGATGGTCACCTGGCCGGAAGCTTCGTCCTTGCGGGTGACCTCGGGATAGCGGGCCAGCTCCTGCAGCAGGGTGAGCGTCTTGAGCTGCAGATTGTTGAGGTTCAACGGGTTCTTCTTCGCCGGCATGGGCCCTCTATCGCATTCGCGGGCGCGCTATACTATCTCCAGAGCGAACGACGCAACCGGACGGGAGTTGCCACCATGGACGACAAGACCAAGACCGAGCTCGAGGCGGCGGCATTCCGTCGTCTGGTCGAGCATCTCAAGGGCCGCACCGACGTGCAGAACATCGACCTGATGAACCTGGCCGGCTTCTGCCGCAACTGCCTGTCGCGCTGGTACCGCGAGGAGGCGACATCGCGCGGCATCGACATGCCCGACCCCAAGGCGCGCGAGGTGGTCTACGGCATGCCCTACGAGGAGTGGAAGGCGAAGTACCAGAGCGAGGCCTCGGCGGACCAGAAGAAGGGCTTCGAAAAGCACAAGCACTGATCGCGCCGGCTTACCCCCGTTATCCCCGTCTTTCGCAGGCGGCGTTTCATTGAAGCGCGGCGCCGCGCTCCGTACGGTCGGTGTCACCGAATCGTAGCCAATGAGGAGCGCCATGCCCGACGGCAGCCGTCCCATCAAGACCAAGCCCGGCAACATCTCCGCCGAGCGCCTGAAGAGCTTCGTCGAGCGCATCGAGAAGCTCGAGGAGGAGCGCAAGGCGATCGGCGGCGACATCCGCGACGTCTTCAGCGAAGCCAAGGGTGGCGGTTTCGACGTCAAGACCATGCGCAAGCTGATCAGCCTGCGCAAGATGGACGCCGCCGACCGCGACGAGCAGGAGGCGATCCTCGACGTCTACAAGCAGGCGCTGGGGATGGTCTGAGGCCGTGATCAAGCTCTACGGCGTGCCGCAGTCGCGGGCGGTACGCTGCCTGTGGATGGTGGGCGAGACCGGTCAGCCTTACGAGCTGATCCCGGTCGCCACCGTCAACGGCAAGATCGCCGATCCCGAGCTGCTGCGCATCAATCCCAACAACAAGATGCCGGCGCTGGTGGATGGCGATGTCCGCATCTTCGAGTCGCTGGCGATCAACATCTACCTCGCCGAGAAGTACGCACCGGCGTTGAAGGCGAGCTCGCCCGCGGAAGCCGGCACGATCGCGCAATGGTCGCTATGGGCGGCCAACGAGATCGAGATGGCGTCGCAGGACTGGGCGAGCCATTCCTTCGTGCGGCCGCCGGAGCAACGCGATGCGGCCATCGCCGCAACGGCCAAGGCGAAGATCGATCGTGCCTTGGCTATCCTCGATGGCGCCCTCAAGGGACGCGACTGGCTGGTCGGCAACCGCTTCACCGTGGCCGACGTCAACGTCGCCTCGGTCTGCTATCGCCTGCTGCAATATCCCGACCTGGCGAACTTCCCCAACGTGAAGCGCTGGTTCGAGGCCTGCTGGGCGCGGCCGGCGGCGCAGCACGCACGCAAGCTGCGCGAGGGCTAGTAGCGCACCGCCATCTCAATGTCGCGCGAATCGCGGCCGGGCTTCGATGGCAGGACGATCGCTTCACGCTCGGCGATACGCCGGGCGGTGACGCACACCGCCAATGCATCATAGGCATCATCATCCGCGACATCGGCGCGGCGTAACTTTTGCGCCGTGCGATGCTCAGCCCATCGGGCTTCCGCCTGCTTGAATCCGGCCTCAGCCAGCAGCGTCAGCCGTGTACGCCGTCCTTCCTCGGTCTTCTTCGAGGCGAGAACAGGCGCGCCCTTGTTGAGGCGTGCGAATGCCAGCTCGGGATGCGCCTCGAACACACGCTTGCGCAGGAAAGGCTGGCTCCCCAGCAACGCGTCGAGCTCGCACATCTTTGGAACGAGATGCCAGGCCTGCTTGCTGAGACCCAGACCATGGTCGGAACTGGCACGGTTGGCGGCCAACGCGTGGACGTAGGTCGGTGAAGCGAGCACCGCACGCACTGGCACGGCGAACACGGAGCTGGTCTTGCCTTTCAGCAACCGCCGCGCCTCGCGCTCACAGGCGCGCCCGCCAGGCTCGGCCTGCTCGAGGAAGCCCATTGGCATGTCGATGGCGATGATTTTCGGCCGCTGCGGCGCGTCAGCGATGGCCGCAAGAGAAGCGGCGTAGTGGAAGCGCCACTCGCCGTTGGCGAGATTGTGAAGGGCAGCGATCCAGCCGCCTCGGCAGCCATCGACGCCGGCCACCCACACGCTCTTACCTTCCTCCGGAGGGGGAAGGTGGCGCGCGTCAGCGCGACGGATGGGGGATGTCGAAGACGGACTTCCGCGTTCGTCTTCGACATCCCCCATCCGCCCTTCGGGCACCTTCCCCCTCCGGGGGAAGGTAGGGGTTGGGATCATTCCGCTGCCTGGCGCAGCGGGGCGGGATTGCGGAAGGTGGCGAGCAGCGTGTCCCACGCCTTGCGC
>JAFAZJ010000040.1 GCA_019239835.1 Alphaproteobacteria bacterium
CTCGGTGTTCTGGACACCGCATCCCTACGACGATCTGCGCATGGCGTTGAAGCTGCGCCCGCCGTCGGATGTCTATCCGCTGGGCACCGATCATCGCGGCCGCGACCTGCTCTCGCGCATCATGGTCGGCGCGCAAACCTCGATCACCGTCGGCCTGATCGCCGTCTTCATCGGCATGACGCTCGGCGTGATGCTCGGCGCCTGGGCGGCGGCACGGCGCGGATGGGTCGACGAGGTGCTGTCGCGCTTCAGCGATCTGGTCTTCGCCTTCCCCGCCGTGCTGATGGCGATCCTGATCACCTCGGTGTTCGGCGCCAGCGCCACCAACGCCATCCTCGCCATCGGCATCTTCAACATCCCGGTGTTCGCCCGCGTCACCCGCGGTGCCGCGCTCACCATGTGGGGCCGCGACTTCGTGCGCGCGGCCAAGGCGCTGGGCCTGGGGCCGCTCGGCATCACCCTGCGCCACGTGATCCCCAACATCATGAGCGTGCTGATCGTGCAGGCGACCATCCAATTCGCCGTCGCCATCCTCGCCGAGGCCGGCCTGTCCTATCTCGGCCTGGGCGCGCAGCCGCCGGTGCCGTCCTGGGGCCGCATGCTCTACGACGCACAGACCTATCTCTACGACGCGCCCGGCCTGGCGATCTACCCCGGCCTCGCCATCGCGCTCACGGTGCTGGGGCTGAACATGGTGGGCGACGGTTTGCGCGACCTGCTCGACCCTCGCCTGCGGCTGATGCGCGTCGGATGACATCAGTCGCGCGGCGCCGATAGGATGCATCCCGCCCAACGAGCCACGTGAGGAATGCCCGATGCCGTTGCCCAACTTCGCCAACCTGCAGGCCAACCCCGCGCTGATCCTGCCCTGGCTCAACGACAATCTGCTGGTCGGCGGTCTGATGCAGAACGTGGCCGCCGCCAACGGCGAGGCCTGGGTGTCGATCGGCGCCGCGGGACAGGCGATCATCAACGGCGCCCTGCGCGCGCCGATCGCCGTCAATCCATCGGGCAAGCCGATCGACGTCTTCGCCATCCGCTCGAACGGGGCCGGCGCCATGGATTCGGTGCGCGCCTATGTCTGCAACTACACGGCCGGCGGCGTGCACTCGGTTGCCCTCGCCGGCGCCGGCGCGGCGAATTTCTGCTTCACCATCACGCTCAACGGCTGCACGTACGGGATCGGTCCGGCGGCCGCCGACGGTTCGCGCCGCGTGTCGCACGCCAACCAGGGCGGCCAGACCGCAGCCCAGCGGACCCAGACCTGGACCGAGCACGGCGTGCCGGCCGACAGCGCAACGATCAAGATGTTCGAGCCGGCGCTGTACCGCCGGCTGGGCGGCGGTTTGTCGCTGAACGCCACCGTCTTCGGCTTCCGCATCGGCACGGCCTGGGAGTTCCACTTCCAGCTCTACCAGTCGGTCGCCAATGGCCAGTACAAGCTGATCGGCGTCTTCCCGATCCAGAGCTGACCGGGTCACCGAGTCGGGATATTTCGTTCCCTCTGCAAAGGGAGCGGAACTTTTCGTGGGCGCCTGAGTTGCCTCTGCAGACAACATCCGTGGAGGACGGTGCATGCGCCTGCGCGTTCTCGCGATCGCCTTGCCGCTCCTTGGCCTCGCGTATGCCGGCGCTGTCGCCCAGCAGACCTTGCTCGCGACAGCGCCCGGCGGCCCGTCCTACGACGTGGTCGCCAATTGCCTGATGAAGCGCATGACGCCGGTCCTCACGGCCGTCCCCGTCGTGCGCCCGCCGCCGACCAACGAGGCCGAGGTCTATCTGTACGTCCACGGCACGCGCGAGACAGGGTCGCCTGTCGCCAATTTCGTCGTCACGCAGCAGGACAACGGCTCCTCGACGATCAAGTTCGAGGGGCCCACCCAGTACGCCGCGGCGGCGGCCGCCGCGGCGAAGCAATGCGCGCAGTGAGGCTGTCCTGACTTAAAGCCCATTCCCTTCCCCCGGAGGGGGAAGGGAGGAACCGCTCTAACCGCGATGCCGCATCTCGAACTCGTGGACCTCGCTCATGAAGGGCGCGGCGATGGCGGCGTTGAGCTTGCAGTCGAGGAACACCGGGCCCTCGGGCTTCTCCAGCAGCGGCCGCGCCTTCTCGAGATCCTCCAGGGTGCGGATGGTCACGGCCTGGAAGCCGAAGCCTTCGGCGATCGGCGCGTAGTCGACGTCGGGGAACACCGACTTGGCGACCGGCAGGTCGCGCATCTTCAGGAAGTGCAGCTCCGCCCCGTAGGCGCAGTCGTTCATCAGCACGATGACCAGCGGCAGGTCCTCGCGCACGACGGTCTCGAGCTCGCCCATGGTCATCAGGAAGCCGCCGTCGCCGATCACCAGCACCGTCGTCTCGTCGGGCCGCGCCCTGGCCACGCCCAGCGCCGTGCCGAAGCCCAGCCCGATCGAGGCGAAGTCGCTGGTGAACTTGAAGCGGCCGGGATCCGGCACCGAGAGATAGGGCACGATGCCGAGGAAATTGCCGGCGTCGTAGACCAGGTTGCGCCTGGCCGGCAGCAGCGTCTCGAGCGCCACGCCCAGCGCGCGCGGATCGACGGTGCGCGCCGTGTTGGCCGGCTGGAAGTCGCGGGCGATGTCGAAGCCCTGCAGGAAGCGCAAGGTCTCGGCGGAGCGGAACGGCCGCTCGGCATTGGAGCCCTCCGGCAGCGCCGCCGCCATCGCCTCGGCCGCCAGCCGCGCATCGCCGACCACCGCGACGTCGGCCGGATAGTAGCGGCCGATGTTGGCGCGCTGGGCGTCGACCTGGATCAGCGGCACCTTGGGCAGGGAATGGCCGAAGCTCATGGTCAGGATGTTCAGGCTGGCGCCGAACACCAGCACGCAATCGGCCTCGGCCACCAGGCGGCGCGCCGCCGAATGCGAGAACGAGCCGACGATGCCGAGATTGCAGGGATGGCCGCGGAACATGTCCTTGCCGCGCGCCGTGGTGGCGAGCAGCGCGCCCGTCCGCTCGGCGAGCTGCTCGATCGCGGCCTTGGCGCCTGAGCGGTGCGCGCCCAGCCCGGCGAGGATCAACGGCTTGCGGCTGTTGCGCAGCACGGCGAGCGCCGATTCGATCGCCTGCGCATGCGGTGCGGCCGGCGCCGACGCGCGTCGCGCCGCCGGGGCAGGTGCTGCGGCGAGCTCGATCTGCATGTCGGCGAGCTGCACGTTGACCGGCAGCAGCAGGGCCGCCGCCCCGCCCTGCAGCGCCGCATTGACCGCGTCCGAGAACGCGCCACGCGCCGTTGCTGGGCTGGTGGCGGTGAAGGTGCGGATGCCGGCGGCCGACAGCACGGCCTGGGCGTTGAAGGCCTTGTAGTCCGGCCCGATGCCGTTGGCCGAGCCACCGCCGGCGGCGGCATCGCCTGAAATGATCAGCACCTTGGAGCCGGCGCGGCTGGCGTAGGTGATGGCGTGCAGGCCATTGGCGGTCGCCGGGCCACGCCCGATGATCGCAATGCCCAGCCCGCCCGTGGCGTAGGAGAAGCCCTCGGCCATGGCGACGGCGTTGTTCTCGTGGCGCGCGCCGTAGAAGCGGATGCCGGCGCTGTCGAGCGCGGTGGCGAACACCGCCGTGTCGTCGCTCATCAGGCCGAACACCTGCTCGATGCCGAGGCCTTTGATGTCCTCGACGAGCGCCTGGTAAGTGGGCGCTCCACGCTCCTGCCGGTCAGGCATGGCTCACTCCCTCTGCGCTCACGCGCCCTTGTAGTTCGGCTTGCGCTTCTCGATGAAGGAGCGCCGCGCTTCCTTGGCGTCCTCCGAGGCATTGAGGATACTGCCGGCGTTCGACGTCAGCACCATGGTGTTCTCCATCGTGGTGTCGACCGCGGTGCGCATGATGCGCTTGCCGATCCACTGCACCAGCGGCGGCACGTTCATCATGCGCTCGGCCAGCGCGCGCGTCGTCTCCTCGAGCTTCTCTGACGGCACCAGGTGGTTCAGCATGCCCCACTGGTAGGCACGCTCGCCGTCGAGCTCGCCGGTGTAGGCGAACTCCAGCGCGCGGCCCAGCCCGACCATCTTGGGCAGGTAGTAGCTGCCGCCGTTCTCGATGATCTGCCCGGCATTGTGATAGGCGACGAAGCGCGTCTTCTCGCATCCGATGCGGATGTCGCAATGCAGCGCCATGTCCATGCCCGAGCCCACCGCCGGGCCGTTGATCATGGCGATGGTCGGCTTGCGGATCAGCGAGATGTCGCGGTGCAGCTTGGTGAAGCCGTGGAAGAAATGCTGGCGCGAGGCATCGATGCCCTCGTGCGCGCCGCGATTGCCGGAGAAATCCTCGCCGGTGACTTCCTTCGGCGCCTTGCCCCTGAGATCGGCACCGGCACAGAACACCCGGCCGACACCCGTGAGCACGATCACCCGGATCTTGGGATCGTCGTCGCCGGCGCGCATGTACTCGCCGACCTTGGCGACCGTGCCGTTCTCCTCCGACGAGCCGATCAGCGCGTTCAGGCGGTCCGGCCGGTTGAACCGGATCCACAGGATGCCCGACTCCTCGGGTTCGTAGGTGAGGTAGTCGACCAGCTTGGGTCCCGTAGCCATGGCGCGCCCTCCGCGATGTTGCCGCCAACACCCTGCCGTCCCGCCCGCCGCCGGAGAAGCGCGCCCAGCGGAGGTCAGGTCGGCGTCCGGCGGATGGGGGGTGAAGGATGGTGAAGGATGTTCCGGATATCGACGTCACGCGCGCGGACGGTCGATATGGAAAAATCCTTCACCATCCTTCACTGGTCCCCAGGATCGGGCGCCGGGTGTGAGAGATTGTGAGAGATTATCGGGTTATCGGCGTCACGCGCGCGGACGGTCTATATGGAAAAATCTCTCACAATCTCTCACACCCCCCTGGGATCAGCCTCCGTAACGGCGCTTTGGGCCCTGGTCATGGCCGTGCTGGGCGCAGCCGGCCCCGTACTCGCCCAGTCCAATTGCCTGCCGCGGGCGGTCCTGCAGTCACCAGCCAGGGTCTATGGGTCGACGCTCGAGCTGGGCGTCGTCGACGGGTCGCTCACGCTGTGCGCGTACAAGAAGCCCTGCTGGACCGTCAACCCGACCAATGGCGCGCTGACGGCCTCGGCAGCCACGGTCCTGCCCGGGCGCAGCCAGGATGCCAGCCCCGACGCAGCCGGTTGCGTCGCGGGGTACTGCCCCACCACCAAGCCGGACGCCGACATACCCCTGCTATGGGCCACCAGCACCAACGGTGCCCGTACGGCTGTCATCAGCCAGGGCGTGCTCTCCATCTTCGACGCGTCCTCGAAGACGCTCCTGCGCACGATCCCGCTCGGCGGGGGAGACGGCGTGCCCCCGAACACGGCCGTGACCAACGCCCCGATCCGCCTGCTCTACATCGACGACACGATCCACGTCGTCGGCATGGACGCCGGCCCCTTCGCCGCGCTGTGGTCGTTCAAGGATTCCGGTGCGCGGCTCGGCCGGCTGACGATCGACGGCCGGCCCGACGGCGAGTCGATCAGCGTCTATCGCGGCGGCACCAGCATCCTCGACGGCGGCCGACTCGCGGTCGCCGACCCCGCGCTGGGCCGCCTCGTGATCCTCGACGCATCGGGCAAACGCACCGAGATGGTCCGCAAAGTGAGCCGCGCGCCGTGCAGCCAGCAGGACCTGACGGACGCCTTCCTCTCGGACGACACGCAGCACACGACAGCCGCCTGCCGCCGCACCATCGAGACGCGATTTGCGCCGTATTACGACGTCGAGCTGGCCCGCCTTCCCTCCGGCGAATTCCTCGCCGCGCTCAGCGGCAAGCAAGCCGGCGAGATCGCCATCCTCGACAGTACGACCCTGAGCGAGGTCAAACGCCTGAAGCTGGCAGGTTGCGCGCGTTGACTCAGGTCGGCCACGCCCGCCTGATCGGATCGCTGCCGTCCCAGTTCTTCGCGGCATCGCGCACCGCGTCGAACACCCGTTTGCGGGTCGGCGTCATGTGGGCCATCTCGATCACCGTGCCGGGGTGGCCTTCGTTCCACAGATAGACGAAGCGGCCGCGCGTGCTGTCGCCGTGCTGGCCGATGGTGTAGCCGTTGGCGAGCGCATGGTTGAGCTTGGCGTCGTAATCCTCGGGCCAGCTCGACCAGTGCTGCATGCCCTCGTGGCCGGCGGCGAGGAAGTCGCGGTACATCGAGGGCGTGTCGCAGCGCTGCTGGATCAGCTCGAGCTGCACGTCGCCGGAGTTCGCCAGCGCGATCGAGAAGTGGAAGTTGTCGTAGCGCGTGCCGCGATAGTGGAACTCGGTGAAGGCGATCTTCTCGGCGTAGAACCACGGGCCAACGCCGCAGACCTCGATCCAGTGCTTCATCGCCGCCTCGACGTCGCGCACGACGATGCCGACCTGGCGCATCTCCCCGAACAGACGACTCATGCTTGCCTCCCGCTGGAGGCTGAAGCCTAGCAGAGACTAGGGCATCACGCCGAAGGGCCGCTTCTCGCCCTTGTCGGTGCGCACCTTGCGATCCTCGTCCTCGGGGTGGATCAGGCGCGGCGCAGGCTCGTCCTGATGACGCTCGCGTTCGGGGTCGGGATTCGATGGCCGTTCGACCGGCGTCGGGTTGGGGCGTTTGGGATCGGGCATGACGATGCCTCCCGTTGAAGGGTGCTCGCGACCAGAACGCCTCCACCGCAACGGCCGTTCCCCATGGACGTTGTGTGACGCCATGGACAGAACCGAACGCGCTTTCGTCAAGAAACTTGCCCGCGACAAGGGCCTGAAGATCGTCCGCCCCGCTGCGCTTCGCGTGCAGCGTCTGCGACACGGCAAAGGCTTTCGCTATGTCGCCGCAAACGGCACCACCATCCGCGACGCCACGGAGATCCAGCGATTGAAGTCGCTGGCCGTGCCGCCGGCCTACATCGACGTGCGCCTGGCCGCCGATCCCAACGCGCACCTGCAGGCGATCGGCAAGGATGCCGCTGGCCGGCTGCAATACCGCTATCACCCGCTTTGGGCGGAGGTGCGCGAGGCCCTGAAGGCGCGCCGTCTCGCCGGGCTTGCGCGTGCCTTGCCGTCGATCCGCCGTGCCGTCGTGCGCGGGCTTTCGCTGCCCGACTGCGACCAGCGTTTCGCCTGCGCCGCCGTGGTTCGTCTGGTGGCACTGACCGCAATTCGCGCCGGCGGCGAAAGCTACGCGCGCGAACGCGGCACGCGCGGCGCGACGACGCTGCTCAAGTCCAACCTGACCGTCGGCAAGGGACTGTGCACCTTGCAGTTCAAGGCCAAGGGTGGCGCGAAGGTCAGCAAGGAGTTGCGCGACCGCCGGTTCATGGCGGCCGTAAGGCGGCTGAACGGGCTGCCCGGACGACGCCTGTTCCAGTACCGCGATCGTGAAGGTGGCTTGCATCCGTTGCGCGCCGGCGACGTCAACCGATACCTGCGCGAGGTCGCGGGCCGGCCGATCTCGCTCAAGGATTTCCGCACCCTGCTGGCTTCGACCAGTGCGTTGAAGAGCCTGGCGCGCATCGTGCCGGAAACCAGCGAACGCGGTCGCCGCAAGCAGGTGCGCACCGCCGTCACGGCCATCGCTACCGAGCTGGCGAATACACCCACCGTGTGCCGCACAAGCTACGTGCACGATGCAGTGGTCACCGCCTTCGAGGAAGGCAAGCTGAGCCGCATCGGCAAGCAGGCGCCGTCCAGCACTGTCGAGCTCCTGGCGCGCATCGTCTCGCGCCCGCCGAGCGGTTGAGATTTCGTCCCGCGCGTCAGCAACCCGCGTCAGGCAGCGTCCGTTGAACTCGCGACGATTTCTGCGGAGGACCGCGATGAAAACCATCAGCCACGTCTACGACAGCTACGGCCAGGCCAAGGCCGTGGTCGAGGATCTCGAAGCCAACGGCGTCTCGCACAAGGACATCACCCTCGTCGCCAACCGCTATGTCAGCAAGGCCTACGAGGACGCCACCGACGCCACGGCGGCGACCACGGGCGCAGGCGTCGGCGCCATCGCGGGTGGCGGTGCGGGCCTGCTGGCCGGCTTGGGGCTGCTCGCCATCCCCGGGCTTGGACCTGTCGTAGCGGCTGGCTGGGCGGCCGCGGCCGCGGTCGGCGCGATGGCGGGTGCGGCGGGCGGTGTTGCGATCGGCGGCCTGGTCGACATCCTCACCACGGCGGGCGAGTCCGAGGAAACCGCGCATGTCTACACCGAGGCGGTACGCCGTGGCGGCACCCTGGTGAGCGCCCGTGTCGCCGACGAGGATGCCGAGCGAGTGCGCTCGATCTTCGCGCGCCACAATCCGATCGATCCCGAGAGTCGCGGCCGCGAATACCGCTCCGGCGGGTGGAAGAACTTCGATCCCGACGCCGATCCCTATCGGATGTCGCAGGCGGAGATCGATCGTATCCGCGTGAGGGGCCACCTCTAGGCACGCGTCCAGTTCGTCTTGTCCTGACGCGGTCGGCGGATCAATCTGCCGGCCGCGTATCCGTTTGAGGAAAGGACGACCCCATGTCGACGATGGCCCCCCATGCACAGCCGCACGCCGCGATCGCGCCCCGGCTCAAGGGCATGCTGATCGATGGCCAATGGGTCGAAGCCGTCTCCGGCCAGCGCTTCAGCGTCGAGAACCCGGCCAAGCGCACGCCGATCGCCGACGTGCCGCGAGCCGCCGCGGCCGACGTCGATCGCGCCGTGGCGGCGGCGCAGAAGGCGCAGCCGGCCTGGGCCAAGATCGTGCCGCGCGAGCGTGGCAAGCTGCTGCTGAAGATCGCCGAGGCCTTCGAGGCGCGCGTCGAGGAGATGGCGCGCCTCATCGCGCTGGAGACCGGCAACGCGCTGCGCACCCAGGCGCGTGGCGAGGCGCGTGGTGCGGCCGACATCTTCCGCTATTTCGGCGGGCTGGCCGGCGAGCTGAAGGGCGAGACCATTCCGCTCGGCGAGCACGTGCTGTCCTACACGCGGCGCGAGCCGCTGGGCGTGGTCGGCGCGATCATCCCGTGGAATGCGCCGGTGCTGCTGGGCGCGCTGAAAATCGCGCCGGCCCTGTGCGCCGGCAACGCGCTGGTGCTGAAGGCCGCCGAGGACGCGCCGCTGGGCGTGCTGCTGATGGCCGAGATCTGCCAGGAGTTCCTGCCGCCGGGTGTGCTCAACGTGCTCACCGGGTTTGGCGCGGAATGCGGCGGTCCCCTCGCCAATCACCCGGTGGTCCGCAAGCTGTCGTTCACCGGTTCGACCGAGGTCGGCAAGGTGATCATGCGCGCCGCCGCCGAGCGCATCGTGCCGGTATCGCTGGAGCTGGGCGGCAAGAGCCCGTCGATCGTCTATCCCGACGCCGATGAAGACTGGGTGGTCGAGGGCATCATCGCCGCGATGCGCTTCACGCGGCAGAGCCAGTCCTGCACCGCGGGCTCGCGGCTCTTCCTGCACGCCGACATCTTCGACTCGTTCCTGGCCAAGCTGAAGGCCAAGACCTCGGCGCTGAAGCTGGGCGACCCGCTCGACGAGCAGAGCGATATCGGCACCATCATCAACAACAAGCAGTTCACCAAGGTCTGCAAGTATGTCGAGGAAGGCCTCAGCCGCGCCGACGCCACGCTGGTGATGGGCGGGTTGCCGCCCAAGAACGGGCCGCTGAGCGAAGGCTACTTCGCCGTGCCGACGATCTTCGCCGACACCTCGAACGACTGGCGCCTGGCGCGCGAGGAGATCTTCGGGCCGGTGCTGGTGGCGATCCGTTGGACCGACGAGGCGGACGTGATCCGCATGGCCAATGACAGTCACTACGGTCTGGCCGCCTATGTCTGGACGCACGACATCGGCACCGCCTTGCGCACGGCGCACGCGATCGAATCGGGTTGGGTGCAGGTCAACCAGGGGCTCGGCCAGTCGCCCGGCCATTCCTACGGCGGCTACAAGCAGAGCGGCATCGGTCGCGAGTTCTCGCTCGAGGGCATGCTCGACAGCTTCACCCAGCGCAAGAACGTGACGGTGAACCTGAATACGCCACGGCGGGCGTGAGCATCGCTCACGCCGGTCGCGGCAACGCCTTGGCCAGCTTCTCCAGCCGGATCTGGTGATCCTGCAGCACGAGCAGGAAATCGGCGGCGAATTTCTTCAGCGCGGGGTTCTCGCCGGACCCCGCGTAATCGCTGAACAGCACCAGCAGGTCACGATGCATCGCGACCTGCGTGTCGACGAACAGCGAGTCGAAGCTGGCGGTCGGCGCCATCTTCAGCTTGTCGATCATATCCTTGAGCTTGCCCGTGAGCTCCTCCGGCGCTTCCTTCACCGAGGTCTCGCTGGCCGCCTGCTTGAACTTGGTGACCGCCGCCGAGTAGTCGGCCAGCATGGTCACGGCGAAGGCCTTGACCTCGGTGTTGGTCGACACGCTGCCGGCCAGGCGCGCCGCCTGGGCCTGGAAGCTGATGCCTTCCGCGGCCGCCTTGGCGAATGCGTCGGCCTTCGCCGGCATGGTTTGGGCGTGGGCGGAGACGCCAACGACCATGAGGGCAGCCGCCACGCATGCGACGGCCAGCCGGGCAAGGGTCCGCATGGGCATCCTCCTTCGGCGAGCTTGCCGACCCAACGCGGTCGGTCGCCGGGAGTTGCCTTTCAGGCCGCCGTGAAGCCGCCGTCGACCGTATGTGTCGATCCGGTGACGTAAGCGGCACGATCCGAACACAGCCAGCACACCATCTCGGCGATTTCCCGCGCAGCGCCCATGCGCTTTGCCGGCACGCCGGCCATGATCTGCGCGCCGCGCCGCGCCATGGTGTCCTTGGTCATGTCGGTCTCGATGAAGCCCGGACACACCGCGTTCACGCGGATGCCGTTCTCGGCGTATTCCAGCGCCGCCGTGCGCGTGAGCCCGACGACGCCGTGCTTGGCGGCGACATAGGCTGACGACGTCGGAATACCGAACAGGCCGGCGATCGAGGCGGTGTTGACGATCGCGCCGCCGCCCTGCTTCACCATCTGCTCGAGCTCGGCGCGCATGCACAGCCACACGCCCTTGAGGTTGACCGCGATCATGCGGTCGAAGGCTTCCTCCGGCCATTCCGCCGTCTTCTTGCCGGCAGCGCTGACCTGGTAGCCGGCGATGCCGGCGTTGTTGAAAGCGCAGTCAAGTCGGCCGAAAGCCGAGACTGCGGCGCTCACCATGCTCGCGACCTCGCCGGGCTTGGTGACATCTGACGTGATGGCCAGCGCCTGACCGCCGGCCTTGTTGATCAGCGCCACGGTCTCGGCCGCACCATCGGCCATCTGATCGGCAACCGCGACGCGCGCGCCTTCGGCGGCGAACAGCAACGCGGTGGCCCGGCCGATGCCGCGTCCCGCGCCGGTGATCAGCGCCGTCTTGCCCTCGAGCATACCCGTCATGATACGCGTCCCTTCACGCCAGATTTGCGAGCGCCACGCGCAGATAGTTGCCACCGACCAGCTTGCGCATGTCGGCGGCGTTGAAGCCGCGCGCCATCAGCGCCGCGGCCACCGCCGGCAGGCGCGAATAGCTGGGCAGCGCCGAGGGGCCGAGCAGGCCCATCATGTCGCTGCCGATGCCGACGTGGTCGATCCCCACGGCGTCGACCATGCGCGCCATGCCGGCCGCATAAGCGGTGACATCGGGAAAAATACTGGTCGGCGGCCAGATGCCGATCACCCCGCCGGTGCGCGCGACCAGACGCGCATGCTCGGCGCTGACCAGCCGGCTGAAACGGCCCGGCGACGTCGCGAAGGAGGTGTGCGAGAGGATCAGCGGCTTGGTCGTGACCTCCGCCGCGCGCCGCACCAGCGACGTCGTGCCATGCGCCACATCGACGATCACGCCGCGCGCGTTGCAGCGGCGGATCACGGCGACGCCGGCCTCGGTGAGGCCGTTGTGCTCGGTCGGCTCGGTCTGGATGTCGCCCAGCTCGTTGACGCGATAGTGCGTGAGCTGGATCTGGCGCAGGTTCCATTTCTCGTACGCTTCGTCGACGCGCTCGGGCCGCCCCTCGAGGAAGTCGCCGCCCTCCGAGGTCACGAGCACCGAGGGCCGGTCGGGATGAGCCGCGCGCATCGCCGCCGCCGACGTGATCACGCCGAGCTGCTGCTCGCGCACCAGCTGCTGCAGGCGGCCGAACGCTATTTGCGCGTAGCTGTAGAGCTCGCCCGGCGCCGGCGTCCGATTGGGCCGGATGCGCGTGTTGTTGTCGGTCGGACCGATCACGGGCCCGTCGGACACGACGGCGAGACAGACCACCGCCATGCGGCCTTCGCGCATCGGCGCCGCCAGCGGGACGAAAGGCAGGTTCGGCTCGCGCATGCGAATCACGGCGCCGGCATGGCTGTGCAGATCGGCGGTGACGGCACCGTCCATCGCCTGTCGCGCCGCGGCGATCGCGGCGGCATCGGGATCGGCGGCCAACGCCAGCGGCGCCCACGACGACAGCCCGAACAGCGCGCCGCCGGCCAATGCGGCCCGACGCGTGAAGCCCGGTGCCACCGGTGACGGCATCAGACGCGCCTCGCGCAACTGGTAGCGCCATCCCATCTCGTCGTCGTCGAGGCACACGAGGCGACCGGTCAGGCGCACACCGTTGCTATCGGGCATGATCGGCGTACTCGCGAAGACCTCGATGCGTGCCAGCGGATCGCGTGGCAGGCAGGCGATGCAGCACGACGGCTCACCGATCAGCGCGAAGTGGTTGCGTGCTTCGGATAGATCGTCGGTGACGATCCATCCCTCGATGTCGATGGTGACACCGTGCAGTCGTGCGGCGCGTTGGGTGCGGAGGTCGGGCCAATCGATGCGCATGATGGGAGCATAGCACTACCCGGCACGTAATCGACGGGGCGCACGGCGTGGATAATGTATCGGTCGTCCAACCGAGGAGAGTCGCATGACCGACACGACCAAGCTGATCGACGACTACATCGCCTGCTGGAACGAGACCGACGCCGGCAAGCGCCGCGCGCTGATCGATCGCGCCTGGAGCGAGCGCGCCACCTATGTCGATCCGATGATGACCGGCGAAGGCCGCACCGGCATCGACGCCATGATCGCCGGCGTGCAGGCGAAGTTCCCGGGCTTCCGCTTCCGCGTCAGCAAGCCGGTCGAAGCCGTCGCCGACCGCGTGCGCTTCTCGTGGGAGTGCGGGCCGGATGGCGCCTCGGTGATCGGCGGCACCGACTTCGCGATGATCGCTGACGGCAGGCTGAACGCCGTCACCGGCTTCATCGACTTCGCGCCCGGCATGGGCAAGGCGTAGGCGCAAAAGAAACGGCGCGCGACCATCAGGCCGCGCGCCGCTTCGAAGTCAGCGAATGATCAGGCCGCCTGCACGCCCATGACAGCCTTGACCTCGAGGAACTCCTCGAGACCCCAGGCGGCGTATTCGCGGCCGTTGCCGCTCTGCTTGAAGCCGCCGAACGGTGCCGTCATGTCCATCGGCGTGCCGTTGAGATGCACGTTGCCGGCGCGCAGCTGCGAGGCCACCTCG
>JAFAZJ010000076.1 GCA_019239835.1 Alphaproteobacteria bacterium
CGGCGGCGCACGAAATGCCGTAGAGCTCGCTCTGATACTTCGCGATCGCCGCACGCAGCTCGGGAATGCCGCGCTGCCACGTGTAGAAGGTGCGGCCCGCGCGCATCGCCTTCTCGGCCGCGTCCATGATGAAGGAGGGTGTCACCAGGTCGCCCTCTCCGAACCAAAGCGGGATCACGTCGGGGTCGCCGCGGCCCAGGCTGGCGACATCGCCGATGCGCGAGGTCGGCATGGCCGCCACGTAGCCGCTCACCGAAGCCTTGGTGCCGGGCAGGATGGTACGCGCGGACGTCATCACAAATCCTGATTCTTCAATGAGTTACGGCCGCACGTGGCGGCCGCGAAGGGGCGCACTATGGCAAGGTCGGGCCGGAACCTCAACGAGCGCTTGACGGGCTTTCTGTCAGGGATTACCTGACAGTCAGGATAACCCTGACACTCGGGAGGCCAGCATGGCGACGCTCTACTGCTCCTTCTGCTTCAAGTCACAGCACGACGTGAAGAAGCTGGTGGCCGGTCCGTCGAAGATCTTCATCTGCGATGAGTGCGTCGATCTGTGTAACCAGATCATCGCCGATCACCCGCCCAAGGTGACGCCGACCTCGGCCAACGACTTGCCGACGGAGCGGTTGCTGGAGCGCCTGCGGCCGATGCAGGACACGATCCAAGGCATGGGCGATCAGATGCAGTGGGCGGTCGATCTGCTGCGCTCGCGCGACGTGAGCTGGGCACAGATCGGTGGCGCGCTCAGCATCTCACGCCAGTCGGCCTGGGAACGCTTCACGTGAGCGGCGGCACGGGATCGCCGGTGAGGAATCCCTTGAGATAGAGCTTGCCCATCCGATGCATGCGCGCAGGTCCGGCCTCGTTCGATATCGGGATGACGAGATCGGTATCCGGTGCTGCTAGCCACCTCGCTGCCGCCGATGCGCTGAGAAAGAACCCGGCGAAATAGAGCCGTGTCAGTTCACGGGCGGTGCTTAATCGCTCGCGGTCGTGCGCCTTGGCGTCACGACTGAGGCAGATGCGTAGCAACACATCCTCCAGCTCAGGCGTGCGCGCGACGTTGTCGGCGAGGATTGCCACGTCGACGAATGGATCGTTGCGGTAGGCGGACTCCCAATCGACCAGCCACAGTCGCTGGCCGTCGAACAGAAAGTTCGCGGGATGGCAGTCATTGTGGCTGGACACCAACCGCGCCGGATCGCGATCCCAGGCACTGCGAATCTGCTCCAGCCGATCCCAGTGCGAATCGAGCACGCCGGCCGCGAACAGACCTGTGCGACGGACATGGGCGAACAGCCGCGCGACCATGTCGGGATAGTCGACGAAGGCCGGGATCGCCGGCGAGGCCTGCAACCGCGCGATCATCGTAGCCATCGCCTCGACCAGCGCGCGCGTCCCCCCGGGAAACGCAGTCAGCGGCCGCTGCTCGATGAAATCCATCACCACGATGCCGGCCGACGCATCGACGTGGCGCAGCGGCGGCGCGAGGTCCGCTTCCGCCGCCATACGCATCGTCTCGTATTGCGTCGGCACGCGCAGGGGACTGGGCGGGCCTTCGATGCGCAGCAGGTAACGCCTTGCGCCGGCGTCGACGCGAAACAGCAAGGCTGGTGAGGCGCCGCCGGTCATCGGTGCTACGACTACAGACGTCTGGCCGAACGTCTCGGCAAGAGCCCGGTGTGCCGCTTCGCGTTTGTCGCCGGCCAGCGATACGAACGGATCGCTACTGGGCACGGAAGGCGTCGACGATCTCGCTGCCGGTGGCCTGCCAGACGTCGTTGAACTTCGACAGGCGCGCGAGCGCCTCGTCGAGGTATCGGACGCGTTGCGCCATGCCCATCAGCCAGGGATGCACGGCGAGGCAGAACGTGCGCCCCTGCTCCGCATGCAAGGTCTCGAAGGCTTCGGTGACGATGTCGGGATAACGCCAGCTCGGCACGCGCCGCAGCCACAGCTGCTGCACGTCGTCCCATTCCGGCTGCGTCGGCAGCGACACCAGCGGCGGCTTGCCGACCTTCATCGCATAGGGCTGGTCGTCGTTGGGCCAGTCCGCGACGTAGTCGAGCCCGGCATCGGCCAGCAGCGCGGGCGTGCGCGCCGACTCGCTGTAATCCTGGCCATGCCAGCCGCGTGGCCGCTTGCCGGTGGCGCGTTCGACAGCGCGCAGGGCGCCTTCGATCTCCGCTCGCTCTTCCTCCTCGCCCAGCTTCGAGGTCAGCATGCGCGTGGCGTGGCTGCCATGGCCGATGAATTCGTAGCCGCGCTTGACGCATTGCTCGACGAGATACGGGTTGTTCGCCGCGACATGCGCGTTGATCGCTACCGTGGCGCGGATGCCGTAGTGGTCGAGCCGTTCGAGCACGCGGAAGATACCGACGCGGTTGCCGTATTCGCGCTGCGTCCAGGTACGGTAGTCGGGATCGTAGGAGCCGAACTCGCCGACATGACGCGGGTCGCGCTTCGCCTCCTTGGGCGGCGAAAGCTCCCAGTGCTCGAGGTGCAGCATCACCCAGTAAGCGATGCGCTTGCCGCCGGGCCAGCGAACTGGCTTGCGGCGATCGATCGGCGAATAGGCGTAATGCGGGTTGTCCATGCCCGCGGGGATCGGTGCCGGCATGATCAGGCCTCCGCGCCGAGGTGCTTCTGATAGGCCGCCATGCCGTTGGCGATGTACCAGTCGGCGATCTCCTCACCCGTGGTGATCCAGGCGTCGCTGTGCGAGCGGATATAGGCCAGCGCCCGGTCAAGATGCTTCACGCGATGCGGTGCGCCCATCATGTAAGGATGCAGCGCGATGCACATGACGCGCGGCTGCGTCGCACCCTCGCGGTAGAGCGTGTCGAACTGGTCGACGATCATGCGGGCGAACTCGGCCGCTTCAAAGGGCTGGCGGTAGATCATCGCGTCGTTGATATCCATCGAGTACGGGATCGACACCAGCTTGCCCTTGCGCACCTTGATCGGTGTCGGCTGGTCATCGTGATAGAAGTCGCAATAGTAGGTGATGCCGGCCTCGGCGATCAGGTCGGGCGTGCGCTCCGTGAACGACACCGCCGGCGAGAACCAGCCGCGCAGCTTGCGCCCGGTGCAGCGCTCGTGGATCTCCTGGCAATGGGCGATGGTGGCGCGCTCCTCGTCCTCGCTGTAGCCCCAGTGATAGCGCGTATTGAGCAGGCCGTGGCTCATGTACTCCCAGCGCCTGGCCTCCATCGCCTCGAGGATCTCCGGGTACATCTCGATCACCGACAGCGACAGTGAGACGGTGCAGCGGATGTCGTAGCGGTCGGTGACCTCGAACATGCGCCACAGGCCCACGCGATTGCCGTAATCGCGCCCGCCATAGCCCAGGATGTCCGGATGCGGACTGCGCGGCCACGGATCGCGCACCCGCACCTCGGCCGGCTGATACTCGTAGTGTTCGATATTGGGCACCACCCAGACCGCGACCCGTGCGTTGTTGGGCAGCGTCCATTTCGGCCGCTCGATGATCGGCGAATAGCTGAAGCGGTCGGGATCGGTCACGGGCAACTCCTGCGCGGCGGCGCGCATCGTGGCCCGAGTGCGTGCGAAATTCTAGCGTCGTGCCGCGAGTGCGCGGTTTTCCAGGCGGCTCAGGAGGCGGACCAACGGCCAGAGGATCAGGAAATAGACCACAGCGGCCATGACGATCGGCGTCGGGTTATAAGTGACGCTCTGCGCCTGGCGGGCCTGGAACAGCAGCTCAGGCACGGCGACGACGCTGCCCAGCGAGGTAAGCTTCACCACCTCAAGCGTGTTGGACATCAGGTCGGGCAACACGTTGCGCACGGCCTGGGGCAGCACGACGTAGGTCATGGCTTGGAGCCCGGAGAGGCCGGTGGAGCGGGCGGCTTCGACTTGGCCCACGGGCACTGAGTCGATGCCGGCGCGCAGGATTTCGCCGTAGTAGGCACCGGTATTGAGGAAGAAAGCGATGGCCACGCAGGCGAAGCCGCC
This sequence comes from Alphaproteobacteria bacterium, assembly GCA_019239835.1. GTDB lineage: Bacteria > Pseudomonadota > Alphaproteobacteria > Reyranellales > Reyranellaceae > JAFAZJ01. Next base: position 3,982 of record JAFAZJ010000076.1, read on the forward strand.
AAGCTCCAGTCCGGCGAACGGCAGGCCGGCGAACAGAAGGACCAGCAGCACCAGCGGCGGGAAGGCGCGGAAGAAATCGACCCAGGCCATCAGCGGCCAGCGCACCAGCGGATGGCGAACGTTGGCCAGCAGCGCGAGGATCAGGCCGCCCAGCAGACCCAGCGGCACCACCAGCAACGACAGCAGGATGGTGTTGAGCAGGCCGTCGAGCACGATCGGCAGCGCCGCTGCCGCGATCTCGGCGTTGAAGAAGCTCTGGATCAGCGCTTCCATGCGAACTTCGTCTCGATCCAGCGGCCGATCACGACCACGGGCAGGAACAGCACGATGTACGCGGCAGCGCCCATCATCAGTGGCGACGGGTTGTAGCTGTTCGACACCGCCGAGGAGGCCTGGCCGAGGATTTCAGTGACAGCGACTACTGTGCCCAGTGCCGTGCCCTTGGTAATGGCGATCGTGCGGTTGGTGAGTGGCGGGATCGTCAGACGCAGCGCCTGTGGCAGGATCACGTTGATCAGGGTCTGACCGAAGGACAGGCCGGTGGAGCGCGCGGCTTCCCACTGGCCTTTCGGGATCGAGGTGATGCCGGCCCAGAAGATCTCCTCCGAGAAGGACATCAGCACCAGCGCCAGCGAGATCCAGGTCGACACGAATCCCGAGGGCGACACGTCGGCCGCCGGCAGGCCGAAATACATCAAGACGATGATCACCAGCGGCGGCAGCGAGCGGAACAGGTCGACGACGAAGATGATCAGCCAGTTCAACGGCCGCAAGCCCAGGCTGCGCACCAACGCCAGCGCCAGACCGGCGACAAGGCCGGAAATCACGATCAGCACCGCCAACTCGATGGTCACGAGCACACCGGAGAGGATGTCCGGCAGGTACTTCTCCATCACCCGGGCATTGAAGAACGTGTCGAGGAACTTCTCCCACTTCGACATGGTCAATGCCGCTGGATCTGGCTGATGAAGGCGCGCGTGCGATCGTGGCTGGGGTTCTCGAAAATCGCCGCCGGCGGTCCCTGCTCCACCACCACGCCCTCGTCCATGAACAGCACACGGTCGGCGGCGTTGCGCGCGAAGCCCATCTCGTGGCTCACCACCACCATGGTCATGCCGCTGTCGCGCAGGTCGCGCATCACGCCCAGCACCGAGCCCACCAGCTCTGGATCGAGCGCGCTGGTCGGCTCGTCGAACAGCATCACCCGTGGCTCGAGCGCAATGGAGCGGGCGATAGCGACGCGTTGCTGCTGGCCGCCCGAGAGCTGGCCTGGCGTATGACCAGCGCGGTCGCCCAGCCCTACCCGCTCCAGCGCCTGGCGGCCGATGGCATCGGCTTCGCCGCGCGATTTGCCGGCGACCTTGCGCAGCGCCAGGGTCACGTTGCCCAACGCCGTCATGTGCGGATAGAGGTTGAACGACTGGAACACCATGCCGATGCGCTGGCGCGCATGATTGATGTCGGTCCTTGGGTCGAGCAGGTTGATACCGTCGACCATGATGCTGCCCGCGCTGGGTTCCTCCAGCCGGTTCAGGCAGCGCAGCAAGGTGGACTTGCCGGAGCCCGACGGGCCGATCACGAACACCAGCTCGCGCTCAGCTACATCGAGGTCGACGCCCTTCAGCACATGAAGGGCGCCGAAATGCTTATGCAGGCCGCGTGCCTCGACGATCGCCGCGGCCATTAGGGCGCCTTGGCCATCAGGGCCGGTCGATCAGCCGCACTTCAGCGGATGCGGCGTCGGATCGTAGCCCGGCATCCCCGGCACGCCGTAGCCCGGCGTGATCACCCGCTCCAGCGCGTCGGCCGCCGGCTCCTTGCCGAACCACTTGGTCGACATCTTCACCAGGCTGCCGTCCTTCTTCATGCAGTCGATCGCATCCTGCAGCTGGTTGCGCAGGGTGACGTTCTCCTTGGGCGTCGGCGCCGCCCAGTGCGCGCGCGTGTCCTTGAGCTCGAGGTCGGCGACGAATTGCGGGTTCTTGCTGGCGGCATAGACGATGGTGGTGTTGCCGCCCAGGGTCGCGTAGGCGCGGCCCGACAGCACGGCCTGCGTGGCATCGGGCTGCGTGTCGTAGACCTGCACGTCGAAGCCGATCTCCTGGCCCATCTTCTTGCTGAGCGTTTCGTAGGGCGTGCCCTTGTTGACCGACACGGCCTTGCCCTTGAGGTCGGCCCAACCCTTGATCGGCGGCGTGCCCTTCTTGATGCCGAACTGATAGGCGGTCCACAGGTAGCCGGCGGTGAACAGCATGTTCTCCGCGCGCTCCTTGGTCACCGTGGTCGGCGCGGCAATGAAGTCATAGCGGCCGGCCGCCATGCCCGGGATCAGGGTCGAGAAGCTCACCGAGTCGATGGTGATCTCGCGTCCCATGCGGCGCGCCACTTCCTTGAAAAGGTCGATCTGGAAGCCCTCAATACCGCCGCCCAGCTTGGGAAAGGCGTGCGGCGCGAAGGTGCCGTCGACACCGGTCCGCAGCGGTGGCAGCTTGCCCTGTTGGGCGAAGGCAGGCGCTGCCAGGAGCAGCGCGGCGGCCGCGACTGCGGCAATACGATGGAGCATCTTGATTCCCCCGTCCAAACACACCCGGCAGAAATTGCCGCGCCCACTGCAGCGGCGCAAGCCGACAATGAGCCAGTGATTGCAATTCAGGGGCCAAGCCCGGACAATCGTCCCGCGGCAGAAAGAGGCGCGCCGATGTCCGAGCGTATCCTGGTCATCAACCCGAACTCCACCGAGGCCGTGACCCGCGGCATCGACGACGCTATGGCGCCACTGCGCATGGCGGGCGGCCCCTCGATCGAGTGCATGACGCTCAAGGAAGGCCCGCCTGGCATCCAGAGCCAGGCCGATGTCGAGAGCGTGGTGCAGCCGATCAGCCGTACGGTCTCGGCCCGCGACAACGACTGCGCCGCCTTCGTCATCGCCTGCTTCAGCGATCCCGGCCTTCATGCCGCGCGCGAGGCCACGGCCAAACCGGTACTGGGCATCGCCGAATGCGGCGTGCTCACAGCCATGACGCTCGGTCAGCGATTTGGCGTGATCGCCATCCTCGATCGCTCGATCCCGCGCCACCTGCGCTACATCAGGCAGATGGGCGTGCAGGACCGCTTCGCCGGCGATCGCGCCATCGGCCTGGGCGTGGTCGAGCTTACCGATGAGGACCGTACCTTCAGTCGCATGGCCGAGGTCGGCACCGAGCTGCGCAAGCGCGACGGCGCCGACGTGCTGGTGATGGGCTGCGCCGGCATGGCGCGCTATCGCGATCGCCTGCAACGCGAGGTCGGCGTGCCCGTCGTTGAGCCGACTCAGGCTGCCGTCGCCATGGCAATTGGCCAGGCCCGGCTGGGTTGGTCGGGTTGACTATGCGGCTGACGCGACGCACGGCGCTGGCTGGCGCGGCGGCAGCGGCCGCCGGTGGTGGCTCGCGCGTCTGGGCACAGGCGCGTGGTGGGCTGGGCGAGCGGCTGTACGGCATCGTCGAGGGCTACAGCAAATGGCCGCACCACCGCAGCGCCACGCCTGAAGGCCGCAACACCGTCAGTTTCATCGACAGCGAGCTGAAGAAGCTTGGCGCACCGACCAAGCGCATCCCCTACGAGTTCGACCGCTACGAGTTCTTCGCCGAGGTCAGGGCCAAGGGCCGATTGCTGGAATCGCTCCCGCTGTTCTACGAGGCCTTCAATCAGGTCAGCTCGACGACGCCGATCATCCGGCCCGTGACCCTGGAGAACAACGTCGACCGCAAGGAAATCGCCGGCTCGATCACGTCGCCGCCCAACGCCAAGTCGCCCATTGTGCTACTGCCGACATTCAGCAAATTCGGCGCCGAGCCGCCCAAGGGCACCCTGATCGGCGTCGATGCCGACCCCGCGCGCAAGGGCAGCGGCATCCCCACCCTGATGATCTCGGGTGAGCATCTGGAGACGCTGAAAGCCGGCGGAGTCGCAGTCGAGTTCCGCGCAAAGCGCCTCACCGATCGCGACGAGACGATCACCGCCGAGCTGGGCGCCGGCGGCCTGCAGCCTCTGGTGATCACCACGCCGATCGGCGGCTGGTTCACCGCGGCGGGCGAGCGCGGCACCGGCATCGCGATCGCACTGGAGCTTGCCGCCTTTTTCGCACGCGAAATGCCGGTGATCTTCATCGCCACCACGGGCAATGAGCTGGAATTCAACGGGCTGAAAAGCTTCATCAAGTGGGGTTACAAGGTCGAGCCGTACGGCGTGGTGCATATCGGCGCCGCGGTAGGGGCCGGCACCAAGAAACCGGGCGAGCGCACCATGTCGCTCGCCTCGACGCGCGTGGCGATGTCGTCGAAGCCTGCTGGCCCGAACACCGGCATGGGCGCGGCGCTGAAGCCCGGCAATTTCGCCGGGACCGAGCGCTTCACCAACGAGGGCGCGATCTGGCGCGAGTTCCTCGGCAAGGACGTGCCGCTGCTGTCGTTTGACGGCACCTTCCCGCTGATGCGCACGCCCGACGACCTGCCGGACCTGGCAACCACGCCGGCGCTGATGGAAACCGCCTACAAATCGGTGCTCGACGCCACCCGCGCGCTGCTGGCGGCCTAAGACTCAGCCGTCGCCGCGCGGCCCTTCGGCGGTGGGGAACAGCATGCGATCGTCCGTCCTGCAGTAGCGATCCGCGAACATGCGCCCCACGGGGTGGTACTTGTCCATCAGCACGCGCATCGCCTTGGGATCCCACAGCTCGTCCCGGACGTGGAAGTGGACGCCTTCGCCGATGATCAGCTGGCGATCGTCCTTGACGTTGATCACCTGCCAGATCTTGCATTCCAGCGACCACGGTGCCGCCGCAAGACGCGGCGGCTTGATCGCGGTCGAAGGTGCCAGGCCGAGCTTGAGATAATCGGGCTCGCCGATATCGGGCGGGAAGTCGCCGCTCGATTCGTGCATCGCCTGCGCCAGCGGCTCATCGGTGAGGTTGATCACAAACTCGCCAGTGCGCTGGATGTTCACCCAGCTGTCCTTGATCCGCCCGTCCGGCCGCTTGTTGATGGCGATCATGCAGAGCGGCGGGTCTTCGGCGAAGACGTTGAAGAAGCTGAACGGTGCGGCGTTGACCACACCCGTCGGCCCGATCGTCGTCAGCCAGGCGATCGGCCGTGGCAACACGAAGGAGATCAGGAGCTTGTAGCGTTCGTGCGGACTGAGTTCGGAAGCGGCGTACTGCATCGGCCCCTGCTTTGATTACTTGCGGGTCGGCGGCGGCGGTTCGGCGCCGACGCGTTCGGTGATCAGCTTATAGTGCTCCGGCCGGCGGTGCTTGGCGAAGTTGAACACGTTCTGGCGGATCGACTCGCCCATCGAAAGATCGGCGTCGAACATGATCAGCTCGTCGTCCTCGCTCATCGCCTGCGCCGCGATCTCGCCCGTGGGCGCGACAATCACCGATGCGCCATACATGCCGAAGCCATCCTCCTTGCCCGCCTTGGCGGTGGCGACGATCCAGGTGCCGTTCTGGTAGGCGTTGGCCTGCACCGACAGCAGGTGATGGAAGACGCGACGATAGGGCGGCTCTTCGAAATAGATGTTGTCGGTGGGCGTGTTGTAGCCCAGCGCCACCATCTCGACGCCCTGCAGGCCCATCACACGGAACGTCTCGGGCCAGCGCCGGTCGTTGCAGATGCACTGGCCCATGACGATGTCCTCGTCGAACATGCGCCAGACGTTGAAGCCGAGATTGCCGACGTCGAAATAGCGCTTCTCCAGATGCTGGAACGGCGCCTTGGGCAGATGGTCGGAGTGTCCCGGCAGATGGACCTTGCGATACTTGCCGACGATCCTGCCGTCGGGCCCGACAAGGATCGACGTGTTGAACCGCCTAGTCTTGCCCTCTTCCTCGATCAGCTCCGCATAGCCGAGGTAGAACCCGACCTTCTTCTCCCGCGCCAGCTCGAACAGCGGCAAGGTCTCGGGGCTCGGCATCTGCGCCTCGAAGAACCGGTCGATCTCGGCCTGATCGGTCATCCACCAGCGCGGAAAGAACGTCGTCAGCGCCAATTCGGGAAACACCACGAACCTGCAGCCCGAGTCCGCAGCTTCGCGCAACATCGCCGTCATGCGCTTCACCGCCGAGGCCTTGCTGTCGGCACGATGGATCGGCCCAAGCTGGGCAGCGGCAACTTTCAGGTGGCGAGCCACACGCAATCTCCCCTCAACACATGCGTGCCGATACTAGAGGACGCATGCATCTGAGGGAAAGGCAGCTCAGGCGGAGAGTTCGTGCTTGTCCTGGATCGGCGCAGGGATGCGCGAGAGCTTGGCGGGCTGGAAATGGGCCAGCAGCTGCAGCGCCTTGGCGTCGGTGAACTCGACGCGGCGATCGGCGATCGCGATCATGCCTTCGCCCTTCAGCTTGGCGAGCATGCGGTTGACGTGTGGCACGGAGAGGCCCAGCACGTCGCTCATCACCTCCTGTGAGATCGGCAGGTCGAAACCTGTCGGCGTCGCGCGGCCGACCAGCGAGAGGCGTGCATGGATCTCGAGCAGGAAATGCGCCACGCGCTCGAGCGGCGTGCGGCGGCCGATGTCGACCACGCGTTCGGCGTAGGTCATGGCCTCCTGCACCGCGAGCCAACTCATCGCCAGCGCAAATTTCGGCCGGCGGTACGACGCGGCAACGAAGGCGTCGAGTGAGCACAGCTCGAGGCGCATGTCGGTGAGTGCGATCACTGAAAACGTTGCGCGGTCGACGAAGCTGCCGGGCAGGCCGACGATGTCGCCGGGCACCAGCACGTTGACGATCTGGCGCTTGCCGTTGCGCAACAGCTTGTAGCGCGCGGCGAAGCCGTCCTTGACGAAACAGAGCTTGTTGTACTCGTAGCCGTCGACCACAAGGTCGTGACGCTTGTCGACCTTGCTCTCGCTCTCGATCAGGGCGCGCAACGCATCGATGTCACCTGGCGCGAGGTCGACGAAATACTTCAGCCGCGTCATGAACGGGCTGTCCCAGCGACCTGCGACGACCTTGGCCAGTCCCGGCATACAAACTCCTGCCTCGGGGGCCCGCTTCGTAATCGATTTCATTAATTTGCATCAATAATCGGCGGCAAAGCGACCCCTACCAAAGGCGAACACACTGCCGAACGGGTGTGAATCGTCCACGGGAGGCAAATGTGACCGCAAGAACCAAGGGTACGGCTTTGAAATCGCGGCGCAATTTCCTGCGCCAGGCGGCCATCGCAGGCATCGGCCTGACCGCAGGATCGCGGGTTTCCAGCGTCTGGGCCAAGGATGAGCCGCCGATCGGCACGTGGCCGGCGGGCTCGCAGGGCAACTCGGTGTTCATCGGCATCACCGTGCCGCGCACTGGAACCTATGCGGTACAAGGCGAGGACGAGCTGAAGGGCTACCAGCTCGCCGTCGAGCACATCAATGCCGGCCATCCGCTGATCAAGGCGATCTCGACCAAGACCACCAAGGGCGTGCTCGGCAAGGAAGTGAAGTTTGGCGTCGCCGATTCCGAGGCCAAGCCGAACGTCGCCGTGCAGGCGCAGTCGCGCTTCATCACCGAGAACAAGGCGGTGCTGATCACCGGCTCGACTTCGAGTGCGGTCGCGGTGGCGCTCAACAAGCTCGCCCAGCGCGAGCACGTACTCTACGCCGCCGGCATCTCCGGCTCCAACGACACTACAGGCAAGGACTGCGTGCGCTACGGCGTGCGGCAGTGCTTCTACGGCCAGACCGCGGCGGCGGCGATCGGACCGATCACGGTCAAGACCTTCGGCCAGAACAAGAAGGCCGCCTACCTCACGCCCGACTACACCTATGGCCACACCGTCACCAAGTCGATGCAGGACTACCTGAAGACGGCAGGTTGGACGACGGCGACCAACCAGGTGGCGCCGTTGGGCGCGCCCGACTACTCCTCGTTCCTGCTCAACATCGCGAACTCCGGTGCCGACGTGCTGCTGAACGTCAACTGGGGCCACGATGCGGTGCTCTCGACGCAGCAGGCCAAGCAGTTCGGCATCTTCGACAAGATGAAGCTGGTGGTGCCGTACCAGACGCCGTTCCTCGCCCGCGAGGTCGGCGGCGACCTGATGGCCGGCGTCTACGCCGCGACCGATTTCTGGTGGACGCTGCAGGACAAGTACCCGCTCGCCAAGATGTTCGTCGAGGAGTTCGAGAAGAAGTACGGCTACAAGCCGGAATGGGGCGCCAACAACGGCTACATGGAGTTCGCCCTGTGGGCCGACGCCGTCGAGCGCGCCGGCACGTTCTATCCGCCCTCGGTCATCAAGGTCTACGAGGACGGCCACAAGATCCAGTCGACGGTCGGCGAGGTCTATTTCCGCAAGGAAGACCACCAGCTTGTGCGGCCGGTGATCATCGTGCGCGGCAAGAAGGCCGCCGACATGAAGAACAAGGAAGACTTCTACGACGTCGTCGAAGTCGTCCCGGGCGAGCCGCTGATGCAGAAGCCAGACGCGTTCGGCTGCAAGCTGGGCGACTACACCTGATCGGGCCAAGAGTCATGAGCGAGCGAGGTTGGCGGTGAACTGGTCCAACCTCGTCGCGCAGATGTTCAACGGGCTGGTGCTGGGAGCGCTGTTGGCGCTCATCAGCTCCGGCCTGACGATCATCTACGGCACGCTGGGTGTGCTGAACCTGGCGCATGGCGCCATGTTCATGATCGGCGGCTATGCCGGCTATCTGGCGTTCGAGGCGACAGGCTCGTACCCGATCGCCGTCGTCGCCGGCGCCGCCCTGGTCATGGTGCTCGGCATCCTCATCGAGCGCGTGATCGTGCGCCATTTCTATGGCCGGCCGGCCGAAGACCAGATCCTCGTCACCTTCGGGCTTGGCATCGTCTTCGTCGAGCTCGTGCGCCTGGGCTTCGGCAGCCTGTCGCGCTCCGTCCCACCACCTTCGTGGGCGCAAGGCGTGACCTCGCTCGGCTTCACGGTCTACCCGACTTACCGCCTGGTCGTTGTCGGCATCGTCGCCGTGGCCCTGCTCATCCTCTACCTGGTCCTCTACCGCACACGGCTGGGCATGATCGTGCGCGCCGGCATCGAGGACTCGGTGATGGTCGATTCACTGGGCATCAATGTTTACCGGGTCTTCATGGTGGTGTTCGGCATCGGCGCCATGGCCGCCGGCTTCGCCGGCATCGTCAATGCACCCGTGGCCTCCCTGACGCCGGATGTCGGCGAATCGATCATGATCGAGACCTTCGTGGTCGTCGTGATCGGCGGCGTCGGCTCCTTTCCTGGCGCCATCCTGGGTGGCCTGATCGCCGGCCAGATCCTCAGCCTGACCTCGATCGTCGATCCCGGCTATTCGTACGTCATGTTGTTCGCGGCGATGACGATCGTGCTGCTGGTGCGCCCGCGCGGTCTGCTCGGCTCGCGGAGCCGCGATTGACCGCACATCGTCTGCCGCTGACGGAAATACTGACCGGGCTGGGGCTGCTCGCCGCGCCGTTCGTGCTACCTCCGCTCGGCTTCGCCCCCAATACCGTCAACCAGATCCTGGTCTGGGGCCTGTTCGGCATCGGCTTCGATATCCTGTTCGGTTACACCGGACTGCTGTCGTTCGGCCAGTCGGCCTTCTTCGGCACAGGCGGTTTCGTCGCCGCCTATATCCTCACGAATGACATCGTCAGCAGCGTGCCGCTGGCGCTGCTGATCGGCATGGTGGCGGCGACCATCGTCGGCGTTCTCGTCGGCATGATCGCGCTCAGGCGAACCGGCATCTACTTCGCCATGATCACAGTGGCGATCGCCGAGATGTTCTTTTTCGTCGAGAATTCGCCCTTGTCGCACTGGACGGGCGGCGAGAACGGCATCCCCGGCGTGCCGACGCCGCGCTTCGAGATCGGCCAGTGGTCGCTCAGCATCGGCACGGGCTGGCCGATGTACTGGTTCCTCGCCGTGATCTACTTTCTGGGCATCGTGATCGCCTTGCGCATCGTACGCTCGCCGGTCGGCGCAGTGCTGGTCGCCATCCGCGACAATCCGGTGCGCGCCGCCGCCGTCGGTCACGCCGTCGGGCTCTACAAGCTCACCGCCTTCGTGATCGCGTCGGCTTACGCGGGCCTCGCCGGCGGCCTGCTCGGCGTCCTGCAGGGCTTCATGCCACCCGATGCCTTCACCTTCGACACGTCAGGGCAGCTCGTGATGCAGACCGCGATCGGCGGCACCGGCACGCTGTTCGGGCCGCTGGTCGGCGCCACCGTCTGGCTGTTCTTGCGCGACTTCCTGCAGAGTGCGCTGAACCTGGGCAGTGCCTGGAAGCTCGTGCTGGGCCTGATCTTCGTGTTGCTGATCTGCTTCCTGCGACGCGGCCTAATCGGTGGCCTGAAGGATCTGTGGACGCTGTCGCGTCACCGGCAGGTGCTCGAAGAACCGCCCGAAGAAGCGCCGCCACCGGCCGCGACGGACGCCGCCCCGCTGCCGGCCCATCATGGCCTCGAAGCCCCCAGCTCCGGCCCGATCCTGACCGCGCGCGGCCTCACCAAGCGCTATGGCGGCCTGCTCGCCAACAGCGACATCGACTTCACCGTCAACAGCGGCGCGCTGCATGGCATCATCGGTCCGAACGGCGCAGGGAAGACGACGTTCTTCCGCATGCTGACCTGCGAGGTACCGCCCACTTCCGGCACGATCACTTTCGCCGGCCGCGATATCACCGGCATGAGCATGACCAACGTCTGTCAGCTCGGCCTGACCAAGAGCTACCAGGTCAACCAGCTCTTCTCGCGTCTCACAGTGCGCGAGAATCTGCGCATCGCCGCGCTGGCCGATCTGCGCGGCAAGTTCCGCCTCGATCTGTTCCGCAATCCCGCGCGCATCCCGGGCCTGACCGAGCAGGTTGATCGCACCCTGGCGCTGGTCGGCCTCACGCGCCGCGCCGACACGCCGGTGTCCGCTCTGGCCTATGGCGAGAAGCGGCGGCTGGAGATCGGCCTGGCACTGGCGACCTCGCCCGGCCTGCTGCTGCTCGATGAACCGCTGGCCGGCATGAGCCCGCGCGAGCGCGTCGAGACCGTGCAGTTGCTGAAGTCGATCCGTCAGGGCCGCACCATGATCGTGATCGATCACGACATGGACGCACTGTTCGAGCTCGCCGAGCGCATCACCGTGCTGCAGGAGGGCCGCGTGCTGGCCGAGGGCACGCCGGCCGAGATCAAGAACAACGCCCAGGTCCGCGAGGCCTACCTCGGGGGAGTGGTCGAGGCATGAGCCTGCTCGAGGTCCACGGCCTGAATGCCTACTACGGCGACTCGCACATCCTGTTCGACGTGGCGCTGGAGGTCGCGGAGCACGAGGTCGTGGCCCTGCTCGGCCGCAACGGCGCAGGCAAGAGTACCACGCTCAAGAGCCTGATGGGCGTGGTCACGCCGCGTACCGGCTCGGTCAAGCTCGACGGGATGGAGATCGCCGGCAGCAAGAGCCACGTCATCGCCCAGGCCGGCATGCAGCTCGTGCACGAGGAGCGCCGCATCTTCGGCAGCCTCAATGTCGAGGAGAATCTCGTGCTTGCCGGCCACACCGCACCCAACCGCTGGCCACTGTCGCGCATCTACGAGATGTTCCCGCGCCTGCGCGAACGGCGCTCCAGCCGCGGCACTGATCTTTCCGGCGGCGAGCAGCAGATGCTGGCGATCGCCCGCGCGCTGGTCCGCGACCCGCGCATCGTGCTGCTCGACGAGCCGTTCGAGGGCCTGGCGCCGATCCTCGTGCACGAGCTGCTGGCGACCTGCCGCAACCTCGCCGAGGCCGGACAGACGATCATCGTCGTCGAGCAGAACATCTCGGCCGCCATGAGTCTCGCGGACCGCGCCTACATCATCAACAACGGCCACATCGTCGAATCGCTGACCGCCCAGCAGATGCGTGACAACCCCGACGTGCTGCACCGCCATCTGGGCGTTTAAGCACCCCTCGCTGTCATCCTGATCTCAGCAAGGCACCTCATCCTCCGCGCGCGGGGGTAAATGCACGATGGTGGAGTCGTTCTCATTGCCGAAGGGCGCGCGGATGCTCGTTGTCCGCTCGGGCGACGACGAGCTCGAAGTCCGCACGCCCAACAAGCTTTGGTGGCCGGGCTCGCTCTGGATGCTGGCGATTGCCGGTCTTTACATCCTGTCGCTACGGTTTCCGGAAGAAGAAGCAGTCCCGCATGGCCCCGGGCTCGCGGCCTTTGCACTCTTTGCCGAAATCGCCGCCATGGCGCTGACGGCCTATCTCTCGACACATCAGTGGCTGCGGGTGGCCGCCGGCACGCTGGAATACCAGTTGCGACTTGGCCCCAGAACACTGAGCAGCCGGCGAATACCACTGGCAACGATCAACCCGATCGAGTCTATGAGCGACGAGTCAGACGCCGGCGGCAACGCATGGGCTTACATCGTGACAAGGGACGGAACCATCACCTTCGGCAACGAGCTCACCACCGCCGTCATCGATGCATTGATCGCCGAGATCATGCGACTGAGAGACCCAGCAGAGCCATGGCCGGCGTCCCGCGCGAATCAACAACCAGCGAAAACGATCGCGAAGGTCAAGCGACGGCCACGCCAGTGACGGCATCAGCGAGCAGCCTGGACAACGCAGGATAGTGCCCACGCATCCTGCCTTCCGTCAGAACAGCGGCTTCGCCCCAAAACCCACCATCTTGGTCATCTCGGGTGCGGCCCGGCCGAGCGGGCGTGAGGCGTCGGGCGTGACACACTTCAGGAACTGGCCGCTGCCCTTCTCGGCGTTGAGCTGGCCGTTCTCGACCACGATCCGGCCGCGGCTGATCACAATGGTCGGCCAGCCGGTGATCCGGCGGCCTTCGTAGGGACTGTAGCCGACGTTGTCGTGCAGGTCGGTCCAGCGCACGGTGACGTCTTTCTTGTCGTCCCAGATCGCGAGGTCGGCGTCGGAGCCGGCGGCGATCGTGCCCTTGCGTGGATACAGACCGTAGAGCTTGGCATGGTTGGTCGACGACAGCGCCACGAACTGGTGCAGGTCGATGCGGCCTTTCTGAACGCCTTCCGAGAAAAGAAGCGGTAAACGCAGCTCAAGGCCGGGCACGCCGTTGGCCATCTCCTTAAACGTCGTCTTCAAGCCCTTGGGGATCTTGCCGCCTTCGTTGAACTGGTACGGCGCGTGGTCGGAGGAGAAAACGTCGAAAGTGCCGTCCTTCAGCGCCGTCCATACAGCCTCCTGCGCCGCCGAGTCGCGTGGCGGCGGGCTGCAGCACCACATCGCGCCCTGTACGTCGGGCTTGTCGAGATCGTCGGCGGTGAGTGCGATGTATTGCGGGCAGGTCTCGGCGAAGATCTTCAACCCCTTGGCCCGCGCTTGGCGCACCGTCTCGATCGCCTCGATCTCCGACATGTGCACGATCAGCATCGGCGCGTCGACCAGGCGGGCCAGTGAGATCGCGCGGTTGGTGGCCTCGGCCTCGGCGACGCGGGCATGGGCTATGGCGTGGTACCTGGGCGCGACGTGGCCCTGCTCGACCAGATGATGCGCCAGCCACTGGATCATGTCGTGGTTCTCGGCATGCACCATCACCAGCGCGCCTTCCTTGCGCGCCAAGGCGAGAATGTCGAGCAGCTGGTAGTCGGTGACCTTCAGTGCGTCGTAGGTCATGTAGATCTTGAACGAGGTGTAGCCGTCCTTGATCAGCGCCGGCAGCTCCTGGCCCATCACCTGCGGCGAGGGATCGGAGATGATCAGGTGGAAGGCGTAGTCGATCAGCGCCTTGGGCGTAGCCTCGGCATGATAGTCCTGCACGACCTTGCGCAAGGACATGCCGCGATGCTGCGCGGCGAACGGAATGATGGTCGTTGTGCCGCCGAACACCGCCGAGCGCGTGCCGGTGAAGAAATCGTCGGCACACATGATGCCCATGCCCGATTTCTGTGCGACGTGCACGTGGCTGTCGACGCCGCCTGGCAGCACGAACTTGCCGCCGGCATCGATCTCGCGCGCGGCATCGGCGGAGACCTTGCCGACGGCAGCGATCACGCCATCCTTCACGGCGATATCGCCTTCGGTGACGCGCTCGACGGTGACGATGCGCGCGTTGCGGATGATCAGGTCGTAAGCGGGCATCGTCCTACTCCGCCGCCATTGCCCGCGCCTTGCCCGATGCGGCAAGCCGGCGTTCGAGCCGCGCGATCAAATTGTCGAGCTCGACCACATCGGCGGCGGTAAGCGACGAGCCGGGCGTGCGTTGCTTCGCGCTCTTGATCGCGCCACGGCGACGCAGGACTTCCTTGCGCAGTGCCAAGCCGATGCCGGGCTGCACCTCGTGGCGTACCAGCGGCAGGTAGATGTCGAAGAGGTCCTCGCCCTCCTCCGCTTTTCCGGCCGCGAAGAGTGCGTGGACCTGCACCAGCATCTCCGGCCAGGCGAAGCCGGTCATCGCGCCATCGACACCGCGGCGCAGCTCCTGCGGGTAGTAGAGGCCACCATTGCCGACCAGGATCGACACGCGGCGCTGACCCCTGGCTTCGGCCTCGCGGACGCGGGTGATCTTGTTCAGGGCCGGGGCGTCCTCGTGCTTGAGCATCACGAGTTGCGGGAAGTCGGCCACCATGCGGTTGAACACCGGCACCGGGAGGAACACGCCGGTGTTCTGCGGATAGTCCTGGTAGACCACCGGCACATCGGGCCCGAGTGCCTCGAAGACCTGCTTGTAATAACCATAGAGCGCGTCATCGCCTTTCAGGCCGGGTGTTGGTGCCGCCATCACGCCGGCGGCGCCGGCGTCCATCACCTGATGCGACAGGCGGCGCAGCGGATCGATCGCGGCGTGGCTGACGCCAACGATCACCTTGCGCCCACCGGCGCGCGCGATCACCCGCTTGACCACGGCCAGCGACTCATCAGGGGTAAGCTTGTGCGCCTCGCCCATCATGCCCAGCAGGGTGAAGCCATGCACGCCGCAGCCGATGTAGAAGTCGGTCAGCGAATCGACGCTGTTGAAGTCGACCTCGCCCGAATCGGTAAACGGCGTGGCGGCGATGATGAAGACGCCCTTGGCGGTTTCGTCGAGGCGCGCGGACATCGGATACTCCATCAAACGATCGGCGCCGATCATGCCACCCGTGGCGCACGACGCCTACGCGTATATCATCGCCTCCGACGCCGATTGCCCGGGAGCAGCCATGACCGACACCATCACCCTCGTCCGCGACCTCGACGTCGTCGTCGCCTGGGACGAGTCCGAGGGCCGGCACGTCTATCTGCCGCGGTCCGACTTCGTCTTCCGCGGCAACGAGATCCTCCATGTCGGCCCGGGCTACGCCGGCACGGTCGACACGACCATCGAAGGGCGTGGCCTCATGGCCCTGCCCGGTCTGATCAACGTGCACACCCACCCGTTCTCGGAGCCCGGCAACAAGGGCCTCACCGAGGAGGTCGCCAGCGACAAGCTGGGCCAGAGCTCGCTCTACGAATTCCTGCCGGTCTTCGGCATGGAAGCCGAGGCGGCGGGCGCGTCCTCGCGCGTGGCGATCTCCGAACTGCTGAAAAGCGGAGTCACCACGGTCACCGATCTCTCCGTCAATCGCGAGACCTGGATCGACGACCTCGCCTCCACCGGTATCCGCGCCGTGCTCTGCCCGATGTTCCGCTCGGGCTACTGGTACACCAAGAACGGCCACCACGTGGACTACGCCTGGGACATCAAGGCGGGCGAAGCGGCCTTCGCCGCGGCGCTCAAGACCATCGACGCGGCCATGGCGCATCCGAGCGGCCGGCTGTCGGGGATGATGGGCCCCTCACAGATTGATACCTGCACCGAGGGCCTGTTCAAGGACGCGCTGGCCGAGGCCCGTAAACGCAACATCCCGCTGCAGACTCATGCCGGCCAGGCGGTGGTCGAGTTCAACGAGATGACACGCCGTCACGGCAAGACGCCGGTCGAATGGCTCGACCAGATCGGCGTGCTGTCACCAGACCTGATCATCGGTCATTGCATCTTCCTCAGCGATCATCCACAGCTGCACTGGCCGCACAGCGACGACTTCGCGCGCCTGCGTGACTCGGGCGCGGCGGTGGCGCATTGCCCGACGGTGTTCGCGCGCCGTGGCATCGCGCTCAACAGCATCGGCCGCTACATGGATGCTGGCATCCCGGTCGGCATCGGCACCGACACCTTCCCGCACAACATGCTCGATGAGCTCCGGCTCGCCTGTTACCTCTCGCGCGTGCTGACCGGCAATTACAAGATGGGCACGACGCGGCATGCCTTCGAGGCCGCGACCATCGGTGGCGCCAAGATCCTCAGGCGTCCTGACCTTGGCCGGCTGGCGCCCGGCTGCAAGGCGGATTTCTCGCTGGTCGACATGACCCATCCCTATATGCAGCCGGCGATCGAACCGGTGCGCAGTCTGGTCTACTCCGCCAGCGACCGCGCCATTCGTCACGTCTATATCGACGGCCGGCAGGTCGTGCGCGACGGCAAGGTGCTTACCGTCGACGTCGAGGCGATGACCGTGCAGCTCGTCGAGGGTCAGGCCAAGCGCATCTCGACCGTGCCGCAGCGCGACTGGGCCGGCCGCACGGCCGAGCAACTCGCGCCACCGGTTTACGGCAAGCGGGATCGCCTGCCGCAGACGCGGCCGGTGCACTGAGCTTGTACCCGACGCGCGCGACAGACACAGTGCGCCCGTCCAGTTGTTCCAGGGGGAAATGTCCCAATGCCTGCGTTAGACGCCAAGATCCTCAAGACCCTTCAGAAGTTCGACACGCCGACGATCTGCAACGCACTGGAGATCGTGGCGCCGCAGCGCCGTTTGCACGGCTACAACGTCGAGCCGCTGCAGTGCATCTATCCCGACCTGCCACCGATCGTCGGCTACGCCCGCACCGGCACGATCCGCTCCTGCGAGCCCTCGTTCCGTTCGGCGGCCGATGACCGCGAGATGCGGTTGAAGTGGTACAAGTACGTCGACCAGGGCGGGCCGAAGCCCTCGATCATCGTGCAGCAGGACATCGACGGCATCCGCGCCGGCTACGGCTCGTTCTGGGGCGAGGTCAACAGCCACGTCCATCGCGGCCTG
>JAFAZJ010000095.1 GCA_019239835.1 Alphaproteobacteria bacterium
ATAGCGGATCATCGCCAGCGTGCCGGCGGCGGTCGCGAAGAGATAGCCGAACAGCGCCGGCACGTTGTGCGAGTCGCCGCCGATCACGATCGGCGAGACGAAGCCGCCGACGAAGGCGAGCGCGGCGACGAAGATGCCGTGGCGCAGCGACAGCACGATGCAGAAGAAGGTGAGCGCCAGCGCCATCTCGATAGCCACAGCAGGCGACACCATGTTGTAGAGCGCCGCGGCCGAGAACAGCGCGCCGTAGAGCGCGGCGGCACCGGCCGCGGCCAGCGCCTGCGCCACGCGATCGTCGCGGCTGCGCAGATAGCCGGCGCCGGCGATCAGGCCGACACCGAACAGCGCCGCCATCACGACGCGCACCTCAGGCGACAGGTAGCCCTGCTCGATCGAGTAGTGCACCAGGAAGATCGCCGCGAGCGCCAGCGTGATGCCGCCCAGCCAGACGAACACCCGCGCGCCCAGCCGCTGCTCGAGGCTTGGCCCCGGCGCGCGCGCGGCCATGGCGGGTGCGGGCGGGGGCGCAGGTTGGGTGGGTGTCAGCAGCGGCGGTAACGGCGCGACCGCCGGTTCGACGGGTTGTGGCGGCGGCGGTGGTACCGAGGTCAGCGGCGCCGCGATCTCGGGCTGCGCTTCCGTCGCCGGCTCGATCACCGGCGGCAATTCATCCTGCGGCGGTGCCGCCACAGCCTGCGGCACGACGGCCGCCGGACGCGCGGCAAGCTCGGTGCGCAGGGCCTTGATCTGGTCCTGCAGCGACTCGATCGCCTGGCGCTGATCGCCGCTGCGCAGGAAGGCGATCAGCGCGAGGATCGGCGTGCCGAGCACGACCGCGCCGACGATCAGGGCGAGGAGGAGCCAGATGCCGTCCATCAGCCTTCTCCCCACGTCGGGGCCGTCCGCGGCCCCTGATGTGGGGAGAAGGTGCCGAGCACAGCGAGGCGGATGAGGGGCTTCTCGCCCCACAACACCGGCTCGTCTCGTTCAGGCACCGTGAAGCCCCTCATCCGCCCTTCGGGCACCTTCTCCCCACATTCGTGGGGAGAAGGACATTACTTGTTATTGCGCCGCGACGCGCAGCGCGCTGTCGGTGGCGATGCGGTTGTCGCGCGCGACCTGGCCGCGCTTGACGACGAGGCGATGGTTCTCCTTGCGCGCCACCATGCGGATGTCGCTCAGCGGATCGCCGTTCGTCACGACGAGGTCGGCGACGTTACCGTCCTTCAGCCGGCCGTGATCGGCGAGGCGCATCAGGTCGGCGGCGCTTGATGTGGCGAAGAAGATCGAGTCGCGCGTGCTGATGCCGATATCGCACATGAACTCGAGCTCCATGGCGTTGTCGCCATGGCGGTTGAACGGCGTGCCGGCGTCGGTGCCCATGGCGATCTTGCAGCCGGCCTCGTAGTACATCTTGATCGACGCGACGTGGCGCTCGGCCATGCGGCGCGACTTCTCGATGACGTAGCCCGGGATGCTGGGATCGCCGGCATCGGCGCCGCGCAGGATGTGCACCAGCGCCGCCAGGGTCGGCACCAGCCACGTGCCGCGCGTGCGCATCTCGCCGATCGCCTCGTCGGTCATGAAGATGCCGTGCTCGATCGAGGTCACGCCGCCGCGCACCGCGTTGAGGATGCCCTCGGTGCCCTGTGCGTGGCTCGCCGTGGTCTTGTGGAAGCGCGTGGCCTCGGCGATGCCGGCGCTGATCTCGGGGAAGCTGTAATGCGCGTCCTCGGGATTGACGCCCGCGGTCATCACGCCGCCGGTGGCCATGATCTTCACCAGGTCGGAGCCGGCGTGGATCTGCTCGCGCACCGCGCGCACCACGTCGTCGACGCCATCGGCGATGCGGCCGTTGCGATTGCCGTGGCCGCCGGTCATGCAGATCAGCCGGCCGGCGCAGCGCATCGTCGGGCCGAGGAACTTGCCCGTGTTGTAGGCGTCGCGCAGGGCGAACTCGATGTAGTCCTTGCCGCCACAATCGCGCACGGCGGTAACGCCGCCTTCGAGCGTGGCGCGCATGAACTCCATGCCGCGCACCGCGAGCTGCGCCGGCGTCAACTTCTCCTGCGCCGCACCGGGATTGCCCTCGGCGCCCAGCAGCGAGTGGATGTGGCAGTCGATCATGCCGGGCACCACGGTGCCGCCTGCGGTGTCGACGCGCGGCCCGCTGTAGCCGGCGAACTCGCCCGCCGGCGCGATGCGCTTGATGCGCCCGCCCTCTTCGAGCAGGCCGTGGTTGTCGAGAGAGCGCTCGCCGTCGAACAGGCGGCCGCCGATATAGAGTGTAGGCATTGGTACGCTGGAACCCCGCGATGGATGGATGGCGGGCATCCTAGCAGGCTCAAACGCTCAGGTCTTGCGCTCCCCCGAGGCCGCCCGCAGCTTGTCGATCAGCTCGCGCAGGCCCTCGATATGGGGGTTGTACTTCAGGGCCTCTTCGTAAGCTTTCACCGCGTCGGCCGGCCGGCCGAGCTCGTTCATGATCATGCCGAGCCCCGACCAAGCGCCGAAATGCCGGGGCTCCAGGGCCACCGTGCGCTGGATGTCGGCCACCGAGGCGGCCATGTCGCCGCGCAGGAACTGCACCGTGGCCCGCTTGTTCCAGGCCTCGGCGAAATCCGGTGCCTTCTCGATCAGCTGGTTGAAGGTCTCGACCGCGTCATCGAACTTGTTGGCCGCCATCTGCAGCATGCCGCGGCGCATCAGCCCGTCGAGCTCCGAGGAATCGGCCTTGATCCAGGTCTCCCAGATCGCCTGCTGCAGGGCGGCCGCCGCCACCGGGTCATCGATCGTACGCAGGCGCTGGAACAGACCGTCGAGCGCGGGATCCTTTTGCGTCGCCATCGCCGCCTCCGCGCTCATGAGGAACGCCGCCAGAAGCAACGCGAGCCATCGTGGCCTGGGCATGATTGCCTCCATCGCGGGCGCTGGATTGTAGCATGAAGGTGCGACTTCACTGCGGGCGAGCGCATCGCCGGCGTCTCAGTCTGGCTCATAGATAATCAGTGACTAGTTGTGCTGTACCGCCTCAACGGATGCCGTAGCTCGCGATCCGCGTCTCGACCTTGACGTCGAGCGCCTTGGCCGCCGCGATGTCGGCGGCACCACCGTCGGTATCGCTCTTCCGCTGGCGCGCCAGGCCACGGCCGTAGAGCGCGATTGAATCGTAGCGCTGATGACTGAGCGCGGCGTTGAAGTCGGCGATCGCGGCGTCGAGGCGGCCGGTGCGCAGGAGCGCCATGCCGCGGTCGCGGCGCACGTCGGGCTGCTCGGGCTCGACCTTCAGCGCGAGGTCGAAATCGGCGATGGCGGCGTCGAGGCGGTCGGCGTCGAGATGCAGGATGGCGCGCAGGCGGGCGGCGAGCGCGAAGTGCGGTTGCAGGCGCAGTGCCTCGTCGCACATTTGCAGCGCCTCTGACGTGCGCTTGGCGCGCATCGCGTCGAGACAGGCGTGCGCCCAGTGGTCGGGATCGATGCGCCGGCCGGCCTCGCGGTCGAGCCGGCCGCGCTCCTCCTCGCCCATCGCCTCGTAGGCGCGAGCGCGCTCGTACCAGGCCTTGGCGAAGCTGTCGTTGAGCCGGATCGCCTCGCCGAAATCGCCGATCGCCTGCTCGTAGCGCTTCATCCAGGTCAGCAGGATGCCACGCAGGTAGTGCACGACAGGGTTGGACGGATCGAGCGCGACCATCGCGTCGTAGTCCTGGATCGCGCGCTCGTGCTCGTCCTTGCCGTACCAGGCCTGGCCGCGCCAGCGCCAGGCATCGGCGAACCACGGATTGATGCGCAGGGTCTCGCTGAGGTCGGTGATCGCCTTGTCGTCGTCGCCCTGCCAGTGATGCGCCACGCCGCGGTTGTAGAGGATGATCGCCAGGCTCTGCTCGTTCTCGCTGCCCGACTCGATCAGCTTGGTGCAGCTCTCGATCGAGACCTGGATGCTCGATCCGTCGTCACCGTCGCAGCGACGCAGAAGCTCGGCGCGGTCCTGCGCAAAAGCGGGGACCGCGGCCAGGACCAACGACATGCTTAGCAAAAGCGCTCTCATGGTCGCCTCGCCAGAATGCCACCTCACGCCAAACGGAACCGACCCTCCAGCGTTGCCGGGATTGGTCCACCTGTGACCCAATCTAGCAGTTCCACCGTGTGTGCAAGAGGGATCCCGGTCCCCGAGCCGAGCTGGCCGATACAGCCGAAATTGCCCGCCGCGATCACGTCGGGCCGCAGGCTCTCGATATT
>JAFAZJ010000235.1 GCA_019239835.1 Alphaproteobacteria bacterium
GAGCACGACGAAGACGACGACGCTGGCGAGCACCAGCGTGACCAGTGCCGCCGCCAGCCGCCGCGCGAGGAATTCAAGCATGTCGTTCGATACCTTCCCCCGGAGGGGGAAAGTGCCCGAAGGGCGGATGGGGGATGTCGAAGGCGAACGCAGGAGTCCGTCTTCGACATCCCCCATCCGTCGCGCTGCGCGCGCCACCCTCCCCCTCCGGGGGAAGGTAGTATTGAAGCGCTATCCCGTGGCTCACTTCCAGGAGACGGCCGACAGGTCGACCGCCGGCGTGGGCGAGTTCTCCCACAGGCCGACGAGGTTCTTGTTCCACACGCCGATCTTGCCGAGCTGGTAGAGGAAGCCGTTCACCGCGTCATCGGCAATGATCTTCTGCGCCTTCTGCAGCAGCGGGATGCGCTTGACCGGATCGCTCTCGAGCAGCACGGCCTTCCAGTTGTCGCGGAAGGCTTGCGAGGTGTAGTTCCAGTAGTAGCCGTCTCGCGCGTAGCGATCGAGGTCGTTGGCCTCGGTGTGGGCGACGATGGTGAAGTCGTAGTTGCGCTCCTTGAACACCTCGCTCAGCCATTGCGGCCATTGCAGCTGGGTGATGGTGAGCTTGATGCCGATCTTGGCCAGCTGGGCTGCGATGATCTCGCCCGAGCGCTGGGCGTAGCCCACCGGCGGCAGCTTGAGGCTGGCGGTGAAGCCGTTGGGATGGCCGGCGTCGGCCAGCAGCTTCTTGGCCTTGGCGAGATCGAGCGGATAGGTCTTGGTCAGGTCGACATAGGCCGGGTTGTGCGGCGGGAAGTGCGAGCCGATCGGAATCGCAAACCCATTCTCGCCGGCCACCAGCTCGGCGCGGTCGATCGCATGGGCGATCGCCTGGCGCACGCGCAGGTCGTTCATCGGCGCCTTGCCGTTGTTGGTGGCGAGGATGGTCTCGCCCTCGGTTGAGCCGATGACCACGGCGAAGCGGCTGTCGGCCTTGATGCGGTTGACCAGCTCGGGTGCCTGGAAGGCGCCGAAGGTGTCGACGTCGCCGGCGAGCAGCGCGTTGACCTGGGCGGCCGGATCCTTGATCACCTTGAAGATCACGGTGTTGAGCTTGATCGAGGCGGCGTCGCGATAGCCCGGCCACTTCGCCAGCGTGATCGAATCGCCTTCCTTGCGCTCCTTGAACGTGAACGGGCCGGTGCCGATCGGCTTGGTGCCGTTGGTCTCCGCGCTCTTGCGGCCCATGATCGCCGCGTCGCCCAGGGCCACGTTGTAGATGAAGTACGAGTCGGGGCTCTTCAGCTTGACCTTCACCGTGGTCGCATCGGGCGCCTCGACCGAGGCGATGCTCGCGTACAGCGACTTCGCCGGCGCGGTGGCATTGGGCGCCGACAGCCGGTCGAGCGTGAACTTCACGTCGGCCGAATCGCAGGGCTCGCCGTCGTGGTACTTCAGGCCCGGCCGCAGGGTGAAGACGTACTCGGTGCCGTCCGCCGACACCGTCCACTTGCTCGCCAGGCCCGGCCCGACGTCGCCCTTCGAATCGATGCGTCCCAGGCTTTCGTAGATGTTGAGGTAGGTGACCTCGCGGATCGCGGCGGCGGCGTTGAGGTTGGGATCGAGCACCGGTGGCTCGAGCGACATGCCGATCACCAGCACGCCGTCCTTAGCCCGCGCCGGCGCTTGCGCCCAGACATTGCCGGCGAGGATCGCCGCGGCGCTCGCGCCACCCATCAGGCCTGCCAAACGGCGGCGGGTCAGGTCCGTCATCTATCCCTCCATTGATTGGCGGCGACCATAGCAATCCCGCGCAAGCCAGTCAGCGTTTGTAGACGTCCCGCCACGCGCGTGCGGCGCCCAACGTTGCGGCGTTGTAGACACCACGGGCCACAGCGCGGGCAAGACAATCCGCAGCCAGGGTGCCCAGCTCGGCACGCGCGATCGGATCGTCGGCGATCGGCACCCGGCCGGTGGCCATGGCGAACACCGCATCACCGTCGGCCGGCGTGTGCACTGGCCGCAGCGCGCGGCTCAGCCCGTCCTGCGCCATGATCGCCAGGCGGCGGCACCACGCCTTGTCGAGCTTTGCGTTGGTCGCCACGACAGCGATGGTGGTGTTGGCCAGCGGCTCGGCCGCCAGCGCCGCCGCGCCGTGGTCGAGCAGCTGGCGGGTGTGCGAGACGCTGAGCCCCAGCCCCTTGGGCGGCGGCGGCAATCCGCCGAACTCGCCATCCTGCTCAAGCGCCCAGGCCCAGAATTGCGGCAGCTCGCCCATGGTGGCGAAGCCCACGGCATTGACGGCGACGATGGCGCCGACCTGCAGCCCGCTGGATGGATCGACCGCCGAGGCGCTGCCCAGCCCGCCTTTGAGATGCCCGCAACGCGCGCCCAGACCGGCGCCGATATTGCCCAGAGCGAAGTCCTTGGCCGCGACGTCGGTGCCGCGATAGCCCAGCTCGCGATAGGGCGGCCAGTCCCAGTCCTTGTCGCCCCCATTGAGCAGGTCGAACAGGATCGCGCCGGGTGTGATCGGCACGTTGGTCGTGCCGACAGCGACGCCGCGGCCACGCTCGCGCAGCCACTTCATCACGCCGTCACCGGCCGAGAGACCAAAGGCCGAGCCGCCGGACAGGAACACCGCGTCGATCGCCTGCACGCGGCAGGTCGGATCGAGCATGTCCGTATCGCGCGTGCCCGGCGCGCCGCCGCGCACATCGACCGAGGCGACGCAGGCCTGCTCGGCCAGCACCACCGTCGTGCCGCTGCGGACGGCGGGGTTCTCGGCATTGCCGACGAGGATGCCGTCGACGTCGGTGATGAGATTGCGTGGGCCGGGGCGGATCATCGCCGGACGCTAGCCGCTGGCGTCGGGAGCGTCCATGGCGCAGGCTGGCGCGATGATTGCTCCATCGGTTACCCGCGCCATCCTCGCTCTCGCGCTGCTGATCGCCTGGCCGGCAGCGGGCCGCGATTTCGCGACCACGGCGAAGACGCAGATGGTGGCGGCCGCCAACCCCATGGCCGTCGAGGCCGGGCTGGAGATCCTGCGCAAGGGCGGCTCGGCGGTCGACGCGGCGATCGCCGTGCAGATGGTGCTGGGCGTGGTCGAGCCGCAGGCCTCGGGCATCGGCGGCGGCGGCTTCCTGATGCACTACGATGCGCGCGCGCGTCGCGTCACGGCGTGGGACGGCCGCGAAAGCGCGCCAGCCGCCGCGCCCGAGACCTTGTTCCTCGACATCTACAACAAGCCGCTGCCGTTCCCGCTGGCGGTGGCGTCGGGCCTGTCGGTCGGCGTGCCCGGCGCGGTGAGCATGCTGGAGGAGGTCCATCGCCGGCATGGCAAGCTGCCGTGGCGCGACCTGTTCGCGCCGGCGATCAAGCTGGCGGCCGACGGCTTCCGCGTGCCGCCACGCCTGGGCCGCGCCCTGGCCGACGAGCGTCTGCTGAAGGACGATCCGCAGGCGCGCCCGGTCTACTTCAACGAGGACGGCTCGCCCAAGAAGGAAGGCGACGTCATCCGCAACCCGGCGCTGGCCGAGACGATGCGGCAGATCGCCGAGCACGGCGCCGACGTGCTGCATCGTGGGCCGGTGGCAGATGCCATCGTCGCGGCGGTGGCGCGCGAGCCGCGGCCGGGCCGCATGAGCGCTGCGGATCTCGCCGACTACCGCGCACTGCAACGCGCGCCGCTGTGCCGGGCCCTGCGCGAGTGGATCATCTGCGGCATGGGCCCGCCCTCGTCGGGTCCGCTCGCCATCCTGCAGACCCTGCCGCTGCTCGATCGCGCACCGGCGCCAACTGACGACGTCGGCGATGCGCATCGCCTCGCCGAGGCGAGCCGTCTGGCCTTTGCCGACCGCGAGCGCTTCGTCGGTGATCCGTCGTTCGTGCCGGTACCAGTCGACGGTCTGCTCGACAGTGCATACCTGACACGGCGGGGCAGCGCGCTGCGCGACGATCGCGTGATGGAGCGCGTCATGCCGGGCCAGCCGCCGGGCGCGCCGCGACCGGGCCCGGCCGCCGCGCCGGCCAAGCCCGAAGGCGGCACGACCCACATGGCGATCGTCGATCGCGACGGCAACGTGGTGTCGTTCACCACCACCATCGAGTCGGTGTTCGGCGCGCATCGCATGGTCGGCGGCTTCCTGCTCAACAACGAGCTGACCGATTTCGCCTCGGAGCCGATGGTCAATGACCGGCCGGTGGCCAACCGCGTGCAGCCCGGCAAGCGACCGCGCTCGTCGATGTCGCCGCTGATCGTCACCGACCGCGATGGCCGCTTCGTGCTGGCGATCGGCTCGGCCGGCGGCTCGCGCATCATCGGCGACGTGCTGCAGGCGACGTGGGGTGCGCTGCTGCGCGATCTGCCGTTGCAGGATGCCATCGCCGCCCGGCGGATCATCAACCGCGGCGGCGCCACCGAGATCGAAGGCCGCTCGGGCGACGAGCAGGCCAAGCAACTGGCCGAGGCGCTGAAGGCTCTGGGTCACGCCGTCGACGTATCGCCGCACCAGGGCGGCCTGCACGGCATTCGCGCGCGGCGCGCGGCGGACGGTTCCCTGCTGGGCTACGAGGGCGGCGCTGATCCGCGCCGCGACGGTGTCGCGCGCGGCGACTAACGGCGGCGGTGCTTGCGCAGCGGCGGGATCATGCCGCGCCAGCGCATCAATGCGTAGGTGCCGAGCGGCGCCAGGATGCAGATCAGCGTGCTCCAGAACGAGCCGTTCTCGAGATCGGTCAGCCAGAGATTCTTGGTGTTCATGCCGAAATAGCCGGTGATCACGCTGACCGGCAGCAGCATCGTCGTGAGGATCGTCAGCATGTGCAGATGGCGATTGGTGATCGCCGTCTGCGCCGCCGCGATCTCCTCCTGCAGCAACCGGGCGCGGCCTTCGGCGGCGACGATCTGGTGGTCGAGATCGTCGAAGCGATGGCCGATGCGCACCGCCAGCACATGCGGCGCACCGCCACTGTCGCCCGCGCTCTGGCGCTCGAAGTGATGGAACAGCGAGCGCAGGCCCGCCACCTGCCGGTGCGTGCGGACGGCCAGCCGGCGCGCGTCGCCGACGGTGGCGCCACAGTCGCCGATGTTGTCGATCTCACCCAGGAGGATGCGTTCCTCCACCGAATCGAGCGACGCGCTGGTGCGATCCTCGATCGCCGTATAGCCGTGCACCACGTCCTCGAGGATGCCTTCCAGCAGCGCCGCGGGAGAGGCGAAGCCACGGCCGGTCATGGCCGATTGATACATGTGCTGCGTCGAGCACAGCGCGTGGCGGCGACCCGTCAGCACGAGCCGGTCGGTCAGCAGGAAATGCAGGTGGCCGGTCTCGTCGTGGCCCTTGGTGGTCTGCTCGACCAGGAAATCGGACACTGCGCCATAGACCTCGCCATCGCCGCCGTCGAGCTTGTTGCAGTGATCAACGGCGAGAAAGGTCTCGAGCCCCTTGAGTGAAAGTCGCGGTGCCTGCCGCAACCACGAGCGCGCGTGATCGCCGACGAGATCGACATGCAGCCACAACCAGGAATCCGGCCGCGTTGCGGCGATATCCGGCACCTGATCCTGCGCCAGCCGGGTCGGCGGCAGGCGGCCTTCGAAGTGGAAAGCCCAAGCAGTCCGGGCATGCCATCAAGGGCATGCCCGGTCACGAGGTTGTCCGCTATGGCGCGGCTGTCGTTCACGCCAGCCGTTTTTAGAAGACGTTGCGGAAGATGTAGTACAGCGTGCCTGACAGCATGATCGCCGCCGGCAGGGTCAGCACCCAGGCCATCAGCAGGTTGCGCACCGTCGACCATTGCAGGCCGGAGCGGTTGGCCGCCATCGTGCCGGCGACGCCCGACGACAGCACATGCGTGGTCGAGACCGGCAGGCCGAAGACGTCGGCGGCGCCGATCGTGCCCATCGCCACCAGCTCGGCCGAGCCGCCCTGCGCGTAGGTCATGTGGCTCTTGCCGATCTTCTCGCCGACGGTGACGACGATGCGGCGCCAGCCGACCATCGTGCCCAGCCCCAGCGCAATGGCCACCGCGATCTTCACCCAGGTCGGGATGAACTTCGTCGCGTCGTCCATCGCCTTGCGCGTCGCGCCCAGCGCCTTGCCGGTGTCGACGTCGAACTTGGGATCGCCGCGCTTGACCATGAGGCGGATCGCCTCCGAGACCAGATACATGTCGTTGCGCACGTTCTGCACGACCTCGGCCGGCACCTTCTTCATGCTGCCATAGCGCGAGACGTTGTCGCCGACGTCGCCCAGCAGCTTGATCAGCGACGGCACGGTCTCCGGCTTGACCTCGTGATTGCGCACGTAGGCGGCGACGCCCTCGCGCATGTCGGCCGGCGCGGCGACGCCCTTGGCGTAGGGCTCGAGCTGGCGCTGCGCCAGCTGGGTGACGGCCTTGAACTCGACGACCTGCGAGTCCGGCACGGCGCGGTTCAGCGCGTAGGCCGTCGGCACGGTGCCGATCAGGATCAGCATGATCAGGCCCATGCCTTTCTGGCCGTCGTTCGAGCCGTGCGCGAAGCTCACGCCGGTGCAGGTCAGCACCAGCAGGCTACGGATCCACCACGGCGGCGGCTGGTTGCCCTTGGGCGCCTCGTAGAGTTCCTTCTGCTTGACCAGTGCCTTGAGCGCGATCAGCAGCAGGGCGGCGGCGCAGAAGCCGACGATCGGCGAGAGCAGCAGCGCCTGGCCGATGCTGCCGGCCTGGGACCAGTCGACGCCCGAGGTCTGGCTGCCGGCCGGGGCCATCAGCTGGTTGGCGATACCGACGCCGATCACCGAGCCGATCAGCGTGTGCGAGCTCGACGCCGGCAGGCCGAGATACCAGGTGCCGACGTTCCAGATGATCGCCGCGATAAGGAGCGCGAAGACCATCGAGAACCCGGCATCGGAACCGACCTGCAGGATCAGCTCGACGGGCAGCAGCGAGATGATGCCGAAGGCGACCGCGCCGCTGGAGAACAGCACGCCGAGGAAGTTCCAGGTACCCGACCAGACGACGGCGAAATGCGGCGGCAGCGAGTGGGTGTAGATCACCGTTGCCACGGCATTGGCCGTGTCGTGGAAGCCGTTGGCGAACTCGAAGCCCAGCGCGACGAACAGCGCGATGCCGAGCAGGATGAACGGCAGCAGCGACGTGGCGCTTTGCCCCGACTGCGAGACGTCGCTGTAGAGCGCGTGCGCGGTGAACAGGAGGCCGCCGACAAACAGCGCGATGAAGATGAGGCCGGTCAGGCGACCGGCGGGCCTGTGCAGGTCCGGTTTGGCGGCGACATGCCCTGACGATGATGCAGGCGCGGCGACTGCGCTCGCGGATGCGGCGATATCGGTCATGGTCTTCCCCACAAAAGACGAACGCAGACGCCGGATCCCCAGAGCCGGCCCCTCAGCCCCTCACTAGGACCGAGTCGCAACAACGGCATGAACCTCTCGCGACAGGGAGGTGACAGGTGGCGTCAGGCCGCGGTCAGATCTGGTGCGTTTCGCTGCTGTGACCCTCGCGGGCCGTGCTAGGGAAAGCCGCGTTTGCGGAGTTTCAGCCATGGCCAAATATCCCAGTGTGATCCTGCGCGCCGGCGAGGACCGGCGGCTGCGCCATGGCCATCCCTGGGCGTTCTCCAACGAAGTGCTGATGAACCCCGAGACCAAGGCGCTCAAGCCCGGCTCGCCGGTGATCCTGCGCGCCGCCGGCGGCGATGCGCTGGGCGTCGGCACGTTCAACCCGCATTCGCTGATCGCCGCACGCCTTTTCAGCCGCGACGCCGAGGCGAAGCTCGACCAGGCGCTGATCGAGGATCGCCTGGCAGCGGCGCTGGCGCTGCGCACGCGGCTCTACGCCGGCGTGCCGCACTATCGCCTGGTGCATGCCGAGGCGGACGGACTACCGGGCCTGATCGTCGATCGCTATGGCGACGTGGTCGTGGCCCAGCTCAACACGGCAGGCTGGGAGACGTTGACCGACGCGCTGGTCGCCGCGCTCGAGTCGGTGCTGGCGCCTTCCGCGATCCTGCTCAAGAACGATTCGCCGACGCGCGCCTTCGAGGGCCTGCCGCTGGAAACCAAGATCGCCAAGGGCGAGATCGCCGGACCCATCGATGTGATGGAGAACGGTGCGCGCTTCGTGTGCGATCCGGCGGGCGGGCAGAAGACCGGCTGGTTCTTCGACCAGCGCGACAACCGCGCGATGGTGGCGCATTACGCCCAGGGCGCCCGGGTGCTCGATGCCTACACCTATGCCGGCGGTTTCGGCGTGCTGGCCGCGGTCGAGGGTGCGGCCGAAGTCATTCTGGTCGACAGCTCGGCGCACGCACTGGAGCTGGCGCAGCAGGCGGCGTCGCTGAACCAGGTCGAGTCTCGCGTGGCGACGCGCAAGGCCGACGTCTTCGACGAGCTCGACCGCTTGGCGTCGAAGGGTGAGCGCTTCGACATCGTCATCGCCGACCCACCGGCCTTCGTGAAAAGCCGCAAGGACATCAAGGCCGGTGCCCAGGGCTATCGCAAGCTGGCACGGCAATCCGCGACCCTGGTGGCGCCCGGCGGGATGCTGTTCATCGCCTCATGCTCGCACCTCATGGCGCCGCCGGACTTCGCCGAGCAGGTGCGGCGCGGCCTGCACGATGCCAAGCGCGATGCGCGTATCCTGCGCTCGACCGGCGCCGGCATGGATCATCCGGTGCATCCCGGCCTGCCCGAGACCGCCTATCTCAAAGGCCTGCTGCTGCAGGTGGGATGAGGCTCACGCCGTGTGGCGCGGGATCGTGAAGCGGAAGGTCGCGCCGGCCGCGCCGTTCGCGACCAGGATGATGTCGCCGCCATGCGCGACCACGAGATCGCGCACGATGGTCAGGCCCAGTCCCGAGCCGCCCGGCCGGCCGCCGCGCGCGAAGGGCTGGAACAGCCGTGCCTGGAGGTCGTCGGGCACACCGGGTCCGTCATCGATCACGTCGACGGTGGTGCATGCGTTCGAGTTGTCGGCGCGGACGATGACGCACTGCGCACCGGCATCGAAGGCGTTGCGGCCCAGGTTGAACAGGATGCGGAACAACAACGAGCGATCGGCGATCACGTGGTGGTCGTTCGCCAGCTCGACGCGCCAGTCGTGCGCCGAATTGGGGTCGCTGCGTTCGGCCTGCTCGAGCAATGCGACGCCGACTTCGTCGACGACGTCGGCGAGGTCGACCGGTGCCAGCTTCGGTACAGGCCGGTCGCGGGCGTAGTCGAGAGTGTCGCCACAGAGCCGCACGGCCCGATCGATCGATGCCAGCATCATCGGCGCGATCTCGCGCACCTTGGGATCGTTGCTGCGGCCCAGGCGATCGGAGAGCAGCTGCGCCGTTGCCAGCATATTGCGCAAATCGTGGTTGATCTTGCTCATCGCCGTGCCGAGCTCGGCCAGCCGCGTCTTCTGCCGCAGCGCCGCGCGCAGCTCGCGCTGGAGATTGTCGAACTCCTGATCGACGATACCGATTTCGTCCTCGCGCGGCTTGAGCGGCGGGACCGTGGCCTCGTCCTCGGGTGCCAGGCGGAACGCGGTCATCTCGCGCGCCACGCTCTGCAGCGGTCGCACGATCAGCCAGCGCAGGCCGAGATAGAGCAGCCCGGCGGTGAACAGCGAAATGAGGACCGACAGCACCAGGATGCGCTGCGCGTAGGCGTGCATCTGCAGGCGCAGCGGCAGCTCGTCGATCATGATGTAGACGTGCGCGGTGGGCATGCGCAGCGAGTGGCCGCCGACGCGGATCTCGTAGTTGCCGGACCGCAGCATGGCCTGCAGCGCGTCCCAGATCAGCTCGGGCACCATCGCGTCCATCAGGTCGAAAGTCTGGCGCGGCTCCGGCGGCATCTGCGGGATCAGCGCCCGCTTTGGCTTGCCGGGCTCGATCAGCACCACGCCGTCGACGCGCGCATGGTCAAGCAGCATGCGCGTGAGCTTCTCGTCGATCATGTTGTCGGGCGTGGCATCGAGCGCCAGCGTGGCGAGCGTGCCGGTCTCGATCAGATTCTCCAGGTAATTCAACCGGAAGCGCGCGATCGAAGGCAGGAAGATCGCCAGCTCGGCGGTCATCACCGCGATGATCACCAACGCCAGGATGCGCGGCGACAGGCCGAAGCTCCAGCGCCGCTTGGGCGTGCCGGACAGGGCAGGCGCCGGCGATGTCTCCGCGCGTGACATGCGCGGCAACCTAGCGGATGCCGCGCCGCCTGCCCAGCCGGCCGCTGCCTCAGGCGGCCTGCCGCAGGTCTTTCTCCCGGAGGTAGTCGACCAGCACGCGGCCGGCCGGCAGGGTCAGGTCGGCGACAAAGTGCCGGCCGCCGACGATCCGGCGTACCGGCGGGTCGGCCACCGGCGCATTGACGTGCGGCACCAGGTCGAGCCGCGCCGGACCGGTCCATGAGCCCTTCACCGTGACATCGGTGAGCTCGACCCCGACCAGCTGGACGATCGCCGGCCCGCCGTCGACATCGGGAATGATCTTCAGCAGGCATTGCAGTTTGCGCAGCGACGCCTCGGTCCGGGTCAGCTCGCGCGCGTAAAGCGCATGCTTGTAGCCCATGGTGCCGGTGGCCACGCGCTGGCCGGCGTAGTCGAGCGTGCCGGTGAGCGTGTCCTTGGCGATCGCCAGCTTCGGGTGGGCGTACTTCTTGGGGAAACCCCAGATCTCGCGACCGGCGGCGATCGGCGGATCGTCGTCGAGGTACATCTGGGCGACGAAGTTGCAGGGGCGCCCGTTGAACGAGCAGGGAATGGCGATCCCGCTTTCGGTGTAGTCGCCGAAGCTCGAGGAGTCGGGCATGCGGATCCACTCGTAAAACACCTGGTTCGACGCATCGGGCACCAGCGGCTCGGGCACGGCGGCGCGGATCGCGGCGGGATCGCTTTCGTAGATCACGACCATGTATTCGCGATCGACGAAGCGATAGGACAGGTGCGGATAGCTCGGACCGGCCACCGGCATCGAGGGCGCGGCAAGGATCTGTTGGCGGTTCTTGGGTAGAGGCCTTTCTTACGGCAACGCCTGTCATGTCGAGAGAAGCGAGACATCTAGGTTCCTCGCTGCGCTCGGAACGACAGGAAAGTTGGTCAGAGGAACTTGGATTTGATGTCGACGGTGGAGCGCTCGCCGATGGCGTCGAAGTGGCGCGTCAGCCAGGTATCGGCGACCGAGCGGCCGATCGCCTTGAGATGCAGCAGGAAATCCCACTGCGCGTTGAGCTTGCTGGAGACGCCGAGGCCCTTCATGTGCTCCTCGGCCTCGATCCAGTGCACGTTCATGCGCTTGTAGAGGGCGCCGTCGAGCCGGCCCTGGTCGATCAGGTCGGTGACGAAAGCCACGGCGCGCATCTCGCGCATCAGGCTGGAGTTGAAGCTGATCTCGTTGAGCCGGTTCATGATCGCCGGCGCCGTGGTCGGCACCTGATCGCAGGTCAGCGGATTGATCTGCACGATCACCACGTCCTTCGACTGCGCGCCGTAGATCAGCGGGAACAGTGCCGGGTTGCCCATGTAGCCGCCGTCCCAGTACGGCTCGCCGTCGACGGTCACGGCCTGGAACATGAACGGCAGGCAGGCTGAGGCGAGCAGCACATCAGGCGTGATCTGGCCGCTCTCGAAGACACGCACCTTGCCGGTCTTCACGTTGGTGGCGGAGATGAACAGCCGCACCGCGCGGCAATGCTCGAGACGATCGAAGTCAACCGACTTCACCAGCACATCGCGCAGCGGATTGTAGTTCGTCGGGTTGAGCTGATACGGCGACAGCATCCGGCTCATCAGATCCATGATCATGAACGCCGGCGAGTGATCGAGATTCCAGCCGCGTGTCATGCGATCGAACGGCGTGGGCTGCAGTGGGCTGATGCGTGCCGCGTCGCTGATGTTGCGCCAGAAGGCTTCCAACGCGCGCTTGGCCTCGGCGCGGCCACCGCGGCCCATGCCATCGGCGAACACCGCGGCGTTCATCGCGCCGGCCGAGGTGCCGCTGATCGCCTCGATCTCCAGTCGCTCGTCCTCGAGCAGGCGATCGAGCACGCCCCAGGCATAGGCACCGTGTGCGCCGCCACCCTGCAGGGCGAGGCTGACGTGCTTGACGTTGTTGAGCATGTCGGCCTCCCTCAGTGCGCGGTCCAGCCGCCGTCCATCGGCAGCGCGACGCCAGTCAGCGAGCCGGCCTGCTCGCTGCACAGGAACACCGCCAGTGCCGCCAGTTCGGCGACCTCGACGAACTTCTTGTTGGGCTGCTGCTTGAGCAGGATGTCGCTGATCACCGTCTCGCGTGCGATGCCGTGGCT
>JAFAZJ010000259.1 GCA_019239835.1 Alphaproteobacteria bacterium
GTCGAGCCCGGCCACAGGGTCTTGATCAGCATCGTCTTGATGGTGAAGGGCGGATCCTCCTCGCGCCCGAGCTTGTCGTAGGCGAAGACCCCGGCGATCGCGGAGATGATCATCAGGTAGAGGACGAAGCTTTTGTGTCGGAGAGCCCAGTCCGAGAGGTTGAAGCTCTTCACCGCCCGGCCTCTTGCACCAGGCGCACCTTCTGGCCTTCGCGCAGGCGATTGACGCCGGCAGTGACGACGATTTCGCCCTTGGACAGCCCCTCGCTGATCACCACGCGATCGGCCTCGTAGCGCGCGACGACGACGGGCTTCAAGGTCACCGACGTCGAGGCGGCCTGATAGATCCAGACCGCGGGCTTGCCGCCCTTGTCGAACAGCGCGCTGCCCGGCAGCACGACGACGGGCGCGGTCGTGGTCTTCAGCCTACCGACGACGCTGGCGCCGAAGCGCATACCCTCGGGCGGCGAGCGCAGGGTGACCTTCACCTGGTAGGTGCGCGTCGCCGGGTCGGCCACCGGCGAGATCTCACGCACCACGCCCTCGGCGAAAACGCCGGGATTGCTGAGCAGCGCGACGATGACCTCGGGCCGCTCGTTCTCCGGCCGGCCGCGAAACGCGGACTCGGCGATGGCGAAGACGCCGTCCTTGGCGTCCGGCCTGGCCAACCGCGCCACCATCTGGCCGGCGTTCACGACCTGGCCGGGCTCGGCAGCCACCGCGGTGACGATGCCGTCGAAATCGGCGTGCAGTTCCGTGTAGCCCAGCTGATCGCGCGCGAGCGTCTGGGAGGCGCGCGCCGATTCGAGCTTGGCCTGGGCGCCACGCAGATTCTTGACCGCGGTGTCGTAGGTAGCGCGAGTGGCAGTGCCCGATGCGAGCAGCTGACGCTGGCGCGCTTCGGCGTTCTCAGCCTCCACCAGCACCGCTTCGGCGGAGGTGATCTCGGCCTCTGCCGAGCGCAGCCGGCTCTGATATTCCTGATCGTCGAGACGGGCGAGCAGGTCGCCCTTCTTCACCGACACGCCGACATCGACCGCGCGCGAGATCAGCTTGCCCGATAACCGGAAACCGATATCGGTCTCGTAGCGCGGCTTGATCTCGCCCACTGCCTGGCGATCGTCGTCGATCGGCTTGGGATCGATCACCTCTGTGCGTACGGGTCGGATCTCGACGGATTTGGGTGTGTCCTCCTTGCAGGCACCTACCCAGGCGAGCACCACGCAGGCCAGGGTGGCAGTCACAATTCTCGACATGGCCGAGCTCCCCCCGAGCGAAAACCACTTATCACGAGCTTGCCGCGTGGAATAATGGCCGACAAGGGAGAACGGGGGGAAGCCATGCACGGCATCTGGGGGGCCACGATCGCGACCACGCTCATCATGGGCGGCGCCATTGCGTTCGTGCTGTGGCGCTTTGCGCCGCGCGAGCATGTCGGTGCGTTGACTCTGGCGCTGCTGCTCCAATTGCCGATGTCAGCCCTGGCCTACTATCTCGTGCGCGCACCAATCATGGGCGCGTTGCAGCCGGTTGTCGGCGACAGCCCGATCTATCACTGGGTACAATTCCTCTACGCGCCGCTGACCGAGGAGCCGGCGAAGTTCTGGCCCGCCCTGCTGCCGTTCTTCGCCCGCCGCATCGATCGCAGCACGCTCGCCTGGTACGGGCTGGCGCTGGGCACCGGCTTCGCCATCGGCGAGGCGGCCTTCATCGCCGATCTGATCTATCGCTCGGGACGCTTCGCCGACACGCCATGGTATGACTTCGGCGGCTTCATCGGCGAGCGCGTCATGGTCGCCACCTTCCATTCGGCGATGGTCGCCACCACGCTGCGCGGCTGGCGCTGCTGGCGCAGCGGCCTGGCGCTCGGCCTGGCCACGGCGATGCTGATGCACCTGCTGGGCAATTTGCCGATCGGCCTCTTCCCGCTGATCTTCGGGGCAGCGAACGCACCTGCGATCATCGGGCTCTTCACCCTGACGATCTGCATCGGCTCCGCGCTGCTGCTGCGCTACTACGCCACCGGCGAGGTCGACACGACGATCCCCGGTACCTCGACCACGTGCCCGAAATGCCACGCGACGCATCCGCGTTCGCTACTGGTGCTCAATTTCGGCTTCAAGCGCATCGAACGCTGCCCCGCCTGCAAGCGGTGGAGCCTCATTTGATCGCGCGATAAGCGCGCCAGCCTCTGGCGCGCAGGTCGCAGGCCGGGCACGCGTTGCAGCCATAGCCCCAATCGTGGCGCTGCGTGCGGTCGCCGAGGTAGCAGCTGTGCGTTTCCTCCAGAATCAGATCGACCAGTGCGGCTCCGCCGAGCTGCTCTGCCAGGCGCCAGGTCGCGGCCTTGTCACGCCACATCAGGGGCGTGTCGATGACGACACGGCGGTCCATGCCGAGCGTAAGCGCGACCTGCAGTGCCTTCAGCGTATCGTCGCGACAATCAGGGTAGCCCGAGTAGTCGGTCTCGCACATACCACCGACCAGACGCTTCAAGTCGCGGCGGTAGGCCAGCGCACCGGCATAGGTAAAGAACAGCAGGTTGCGGCCGGGCACAAAGGTGTTGGGCAGGCCGCTCTTCTCGAAAGCGATCGCCGCATCGCGGGTCAGCGCCGTGTCGCTGATCGCACCGAGCGAGCTGAGATCGATCAAGTGATCGGCGCCGAGCTTCTCGCCCCACGCCGGGAAGCGCGCCCGCAACGCGTCGGCGATACGCGTGCGGCACACGAGCTCGACGCGATGGCGCTGGCCATAGTCGAAGCCCATCGTCTCGACATGGGCGTAGCGCTCGAGCGCCCAGGCGAGGCAGGCCGTCGAGTCCTGGCCACCGGAGAACAGTACGAGGGCGCGATCGTCGCTCATGCGTTTCCCATACGCCGTGCAACGCGCGCCTGCCACAACGCGATCGTCGGCGTCACGATGAGCTCCATCACCAACCCGCCCAGCATCGGCCACGACGGTACGCCGATCACCATCAGGCTGAGCAATCGTGCGAGGCCGCCGCAGACGACCAGCGCCGCGAGTAGCCGAACGCGCGCGCCATGGCGTTCGATGGCGGGGACCGTGGTCCACCACGTCACGCCGATCGCCAGCAGGAGACCGCTGAGATAGCGCATGTGGCTGTCGGCCGAGGGTGTGCCGGCGAGGCCGTCGACCATCGCTGATCCACGCAGCACGCCGGCGAGGCCGGCGGCCACCGGCACCAGCGCCAGGAGCGCGACGGCGATCTGCAGTGCGCGGCATTCCGTCCGGGGTGTCATGGCCTCTTCATGCGTGCTAGCGTCACTGCCAATACGACCGGCAGAAGCTGGCGGATCATGGCGGCGCACCGCGTGCGCCGCAGGGTGGAAGTGAGGACGGGAGATATTCCATGCGTCATGTCAGATTGATTCTGGCTGCGGCAGGCATTGCGGCCACGTTCGTTGCGGGCGCCGCGCTGGCGCAGAAATCAGGCGGCACATTGCGCATCGCGCATCGCGACAACCCGCCCAGCGCCTCGATCCACGAGGAAGCGACGATCTCCGTCAACATGCCGTTCATGGCGATCTACAGCAACCTCGTGATCTACGATCCCAAGGAGAAGCTCAACAGCCCCGACAAGCTGGTTGGCGAGCTGGCGACGAGCTGGTCGTGGAACGCCGACAAGACGCAGCTCACCTTCAAGCTGCGCGAGGGCGTGAAGTGGCACGACGGCAAGCCGTTCACCAGCGCCGACGTGGTCTGCACCTTCGAGGCGCTGGCCGGCCGGGCCAAGGGCGAGACCGCCATGCGCAAGAACCCGCGCGCGGTCTGGTACAAGAACCTGAAGGAGACCAAGGCCAACGGTCCGCTGGAGGTCACCTTCGTGCTCGAGCGGCCGCAGCCCTCGTTCATCGCCATGCTGGCCGCCGGCTACACGCCGATCTACGCCTGCCACGTCTCGAACGCGCAGTATCGCACCAAGCCGATCGGCACCGGACCGTTCAAGTTCGTCGAGTTCAAGCGCAACGAGTCGATCAAGCTGGTCAAGAACCCGGACTATTTCCGCAAGGGCCTGCCCTATCTCGACGCCATCGAGTGGACCATCATCGCCAACCGCTCGACGCGCGTGCTGGCCTTCATCGCCGGCCATGCCGACCTGACGTTCGATTCGGACATCACTTTCCCGATGCTGCCCGACGTCAAGAAGCAGGCGCCCACGGCAATCTGCGAGGAGCGGCCGACCAACGTCAGCACCAACCTGATCGTCAACAGCGAGTCGCCGCCGTTCAACAACCCGGAGATTCGCAAGGCGATGGCGCTGGCGCTCGATCGCCAGGCGTTCAGCAAGATTCTCACCGAAGGCCATGACCTGCAGGGTGCCGCCATGCTGCCGCCGCCGGCCGGCGTCTGGGGCATGCCGGCGGAGGAGCTAGCCAAGCTGCCGGGCTACGGCAACGACACCGAGAAGAACCTCGCCACGGCGCGCGAGATCATGACCAAGCTGGGCTACAGCGCCTCAAAGACGCTGAAGATCAAGGTCGCCACGCGCAACATCGCGATCTATGTCGATCCCGCCGTAATCCTGATCGACCAGCTCAAGAAGATCTTCATCGAGGGCGAGCTCGACACGGTCGAGACGCCGGTCTGGTATCCCAAGGTGCTGAAGAAGGACTACCAGGTCGGCCTCAACCTGACCGGTGGCGGCGTCGACGATCCCGATACGCAGTTCTACGAGAACTACTCCTGTGGCTCGGAGCGCAACTACACCGGATATTGCAACAAGGAGGTCGACGCACTGATCGAGGCGCAGTCGCGCGAGTTCGACGTCGAGAAGCGCAAGCGCATCGTCTGGCAGCTCGAGCGCAAGCTGGCCGACGACGTGGCGCGGCCGATCATCTCCTGGAACGTCGCCAACACCTGCCTGTATCCGCAGGTCAAGGGCCTCGTGCTGCAGCACAACAGCGTCTACAACGGCTGGCGCTTCGACGAGGTGTGGCTGGATAAGTAACCAGCAACCTCATGCTGAGGAGGCCGCGTCAGCGGCCGTCTCGAAGCATGGGCAGCACACCGTGTCCGTTACCCACCCTTCGAGACGCGCCCTGCAGGCGCTCCTCAGGGTGAGGTGCTATTCCGGCTTGATGCCGGCCGCCTGCAGCACCGGCCCCCACAGGGGCCGTTGCTTTTTCAGCCACGCGTCGAGCTCCTCGGGGGTGCCGCCCATGGCCACGAAGCCGCGCTTGCGCAAATCCTCGACCATGTCGGGGGCGCGCACCGTCTCGTTGAGCGCGTGGCTGATCTTCTGCACGATGTCGGGCGGCGTCGCCGCAGGCACGATCAGGGTGTAGACGATCGTGCCTTCGACCGGCCCGAGGCCCAGCTCGGCGAAGGTCGGGATCTGTGGCGACAGCTCGGAGCGCCTCTCCGCCGCGAGCGCATAGGGCTTGATCTTGCCGCTGGCGAAATGCGGCTCGACGCTGGTCAGGCTTGCCACGCCCAACTGCACGTGGCCGCCCAGCAGGTCGGTGACCAGCGGGCCGGTGCCGCGGAACGGCACATGGGTGAGCTTCACGCCGTTGAGCAGGCCGAACTGTTCGCCGGCGAGATGCATCGGCGTGGTCAGCCCCGCGGTGCCGAACTGCACCTTGCCCGGATCGGCCCTGGCGGCGGCGACGATCGCCTTGGCATCCGGCCACGGCGCGCTGGCCGAGCCGACCAGCACCGAATCCTGGCGCGCGATGAAGCCGATCGGCGCGAAATCCTTGTCGGGATCGTAGTTCATCCTGGCGATCAGTAGCGGAAACAGCGTCTGCGCGTTGCTGCTGACCAGCAGGGTATGGCCGTCGCTACCCAGCTTGGCGACGTATTCGTGCGCGAGGTTGCTGCCGGCGCCCGGCTTGTTGTCGACGATCACCGAGCCGCCGAGCTTTTCGCGGAAACGCTCGAGAATAGCACGCGCCAGCGCATCGGTGCCGCCGCCAGGCGGGAAACCCACCACCAGCCGCACCTGCTGCGACGGATAGTTGTTGGCGCGGGCAGCTGACACGCCACCGCTCATCAATGCCGCGCCGCCAACGAGGGCGGCGCGGCGCGATATCACAGGAATCATTGTCCCACTCTCTTTCGACTAGAGACCACTCGAGGTGCGGATCGCCGCGGCGCCGCCCTTGACCTTGATGCGCTGGCCGGTATCGGTGAGCTTGCCGTTGTCGTTGCGGAACACCTGGATATCGTTCTCGACCATGTTCTGCACCAGGACGGTCTTGCCGTCCTTCGAGAACGCCGCGCCCTGCGACCAGTGACCGATTTTGCCATCGGCGGTCTTGGTCAACGTGTTCTTGGTAGCATCGAAGCGCAGCAGCACCACCATGCCGTTGTCCTTGAACAGCGGCGAGTCCTTGGGCTTGGTGCTGCCGGCATGGCAGACGGCCGCGACCCAGCCGCCGTCATCCGACATCATCATGCCCTCGAGCGCCTCGTAGCCCACCGGCACGGGCGCGCCGATCAGCTTGCCGGTGGCGAGATCGACCATGACGATGGTGCCGGAATCGCCCTTGCCTTCGCCGAGATTGGCGACCAGCGCCACCTTGCCGTTGGGATGTACCACCGCAGCATAAGGCCGGACGCCGCCGCTCGAGAATTCGCTTACGACGCTCATGCCTTTCTCATCGATGCGGATGATCGAGATCTTGTTGGTGGCGTTCTGCGTCACCACGCCGGTCTTGCCGTCGCGTGACAGCGCGACATGGCTGACCAACGCATCGGGCGGCCCAATCTTGATCTCGCCCGCCGGGCGAAGTTGGCCTTTGTCGATGCTGAACATGTGCACCATGCCGGACTGACGACCCGCGACCACCATGAACTTGCCGTCGCGGCTGATCGACATGCCGGCCGCGCCAGCGCCGGTATGCAGGCGCTGCGTCACCTTGCGCGTCTTGAGGTCGACCACGGTGATGCGTGTGTCGGGGATCGTCTTCTTGTTGTCGCCGGGATCGATCTGCGTAGAGTTGGCGACCACGGCGATCGACTCGTCGGCCGCGATGGCCACGCTCAGTGGCGGACCGCCGACGCT
This sequence comes from Alphaproteobacteria bacterium, assembly GCA_019239835.1. Taxonomy (GTDB): domain Bacteria; phylum Pseudomonadota; class Alphaproteobacteria; order Reyranellales; family Reyranellaceae; genus JAFAZJ01. Next base: position 7,030 of record JAFAZJ010000259.1, read on the forward strand.
GCCCGGCACATCGTCGAGCTCCCACAGCACCTTCACCGGCGAGCTTCCGAGATCGAGCACCGTGATGGTGCTGCTTGGCGCGTGCGGTACCGGCCGCGTCACGCCGTTCTCCTGCACCAGCAGGCGATCATTCGACGACACCGCGATCTGCGCCGACGCCGGAATGGCGACGGACGCCAGCAGTGCCGATACCAGCGCGCGCTGGATCGTCCTTGTCATGGTCGTCTCTCCCTGAACGCGACCTGTCCCCGGCCGCGCGGCAAAGCCTAGACCCGCGCGTGGCAGGCGAACAGGGACGATCGATGCCGCAGCGCACAACGCGCAAGGCTCGCTTTGCCGCTCGCGACCGCGCTAGGGTCGCCCCGCATCGTTCGACTGGAGTGCAAGATGAGCGACACCGAACTCTGGCGTTGGGACGCCGCAGACCTCGCCCCGGCGATCCGCGCACGCAAGATTTCCAGTGTCGAGGCGACGCGCGCGGTGCTCGATCGACTCGAGGCGGTCAATCCAAAAGTCAACGCCGTGGTGCGCCTGACGGCCGACGAGGCGCTCGACGCAGCCAGTGCTGCCGACGAAGCGGTGCGCCGCGGCGGCCAGCTTGGTGCGCTGCATGGCGTCCCGGTGACCATCAAGGAGAACATCGACCAGGTCGGCCACCCCACGATCAACGGCGTCGTGGCATTCAAGGAGCTGGTGGCGCAGGAGGACTCGCCGCCGGTCGCCAACTGGCGCAAGGCGGGCGCGGTGATCGTCGGGCGCACCAACACGCCGGCCTTCTCGCTGCGCTGGCACACCGACAACGACGTGCACGGCCCCTCGTTCAATCCCTGGTGCAAGACGCGCACGTCGGGCGGCTCGTCGGGCGGTGCCTCGGCCGCGCTTGCTGTCGGCATCGCGCCGCTGGCGCATGGCAACGATTACGGCGGCTCGATCCGCTATCCCGCCTACACCTGCGGTCTGGCCGGCATCCGTCCGACCCAAGGCCGCGTGCCGGCGTTCAACGCCACCGCCGCCGCCGAGCGGGGTGCCAGTAGCCAGCTGATGGCAGTGAATGGCCCGTTGGCACGCAGGGTGCGCGATGTGCGTATCGGCCTGGCGGCAATGTCGGCTGGTGATGCACGCGATCCGATCTGGGTGCCGGCGCCCCTGGAAGGCGCTGCGCTGACGCGGCCAATCCGCGTCGCGCTCTGTCCCTCGCCCAAGGGCATGTTCACACATCCAGCCGTCGCCGATGCCGTGCGCAAGGCCGGCAAGGCGCTGGCCGACAACGGCTACGCCGTCGAGGAAGTCGAGCCACCTTCGGTCGAGGCGGGCGCTGCGCTGTGGCAGGCGCTGGTCTTCACCGAAGCGCGCCACATGACCTGGGAGACCGTGCAGAAACTTGGCGATGCGCAGGCGCGCAAGGCGATGAGCCTGTGGTTCGAGGTACAGCCCGATCTGTCGATCCTCGAGTATATGCAGGGTCTGGCGCAGGTATCGAAACAGCGTCGCGAATGGTCGCGCTTCATGGAGCGGTACCCGCTGGTCGTCGGCCCGAACTCCGGCGACCTGCCCTTCGAGGTCGGCTTCGACCACAAGGATGTCGCCACCATCCGCCATGTGCTCTCGGCGCAATCGCTGATGACGACGATCAATATGCTCGGCCTGCCCTCGGCCGCCGTGCCGGTTGGCACGACCACGGCGCCGGACGCACCGCTTGGCCTGCCGGTGGGCGTGCAGATCTGCGCACAGCGCTATCGCGAGGACCTCGCGCTCGATGCAGCGGAGATCGTTGAGGCCGTGCACGGCGTGACGACGCCGATCGACCCGACCTGGTGAACAAGGAAGCAATCATGGCATCGTCAACAAAACGCGCCGTCGTCATCGGCGGTGGCGTGATGGGCGGCGGTATTGCCGCGATGTTCGCTGGCGGCGGTTGGCACACCGACGTCGTCTCGCGCTCGGCCTCGACGCGTGACGCGCTGCCCGGCGTCGTCGAGCGCTGCCTGAAGGCAATGGGCAAGCCGGTCGACCTGTCGAAGGTGAAGACCTACGCGACCCTTGCCGAGGTGCCTTGGTCGGACGTCGCCATCGTCGTCGAGACGGTGACGGAAGACCTGCCGCTGAAGCAGAAGATCTTCGCCGAGCTCGAGACCTTGGCGCCCAAGGGCATCCCGCTGACCAGCAACTCCTCCTCCTTCCCGATCAGCAAGATCGGCGAGGGTCTTTCAAGTCAGTCGCGCATGATGGGCCTGCACTTCTTCATGCCCGCACATCTCGTGCCGCTAGTCGAGGTGGTGCGCTCGGTCCACACCGACGTGAAGCTGGCGGAGATCGTTGGCGACACGATGACCGCGCTGGGCAAGCGGCCGGTTCAGGTGCGCAAGGACGTGATCGGCTTCCTGGGCAACCGCATCCAGGGCGCGCTGATGCGCGAGGCGCTTTGGCTGATCGAGCAAGGCGTCGCCTCAGCGGAGGACATCGACGCCACGGTGCGGCTAAGTTTCGGTTTCCGCTACGCCGCCGCCGGCCCGATCCTGCAGAAGGAGCATTCGGGCTGGGACACGACCTGCGCGGTGGCCAAGATCATCTATCCCGATCTCAGCAACGCCGACGGCCCGCCGCCGGTGCTGCAGAAGAATGTCGACGAGGGCCGTATCGGCTTCAAGACCGGCCGCGGCTTCTTCGACTGGAATCCCGAAAAGATCGCCGCCGAGCGCGCCCGTTACGAACGCGCCCTGCTGAAGTGCATGGAGATCTTCAAGGAGGAAGGCGTCATCTGACGCCTTCCGCTACGACGACGGCGGAATGAACGCCTGGGCGATCGCCTGGAAGGGCGGCAGCTTCTCAAGGCGTGCAGCGTGGTTGGCGATGCCCGGGAACTGCGCCGGCGGCAGCAGACCGGGATGCGCCTCGCCGATGAAGCGCAGCGCGCAGGCGACGGCGATATCGGCGTGGCCGATCCGGGCGCCGAACCAGAAATCGCCGGGACGGCGCGTACGATCTGACTCCAGCAACGTAGCCGCGCCGGCGACCTGCGTGCGGCAGCGTTCGACGAACATGTCCGAGGTCTGCTGGTGCAGGCGCTGCTCATAGAACAGGCTCACCGCCTTGTCGGCCATGCCGGTGGCCAGCGCGGCGACTTTCAGCGCCTGACGGCGCTGCGGCTCGGCGACCGGAAACATGCGCTTGTCGGCCGGCACCAGGCTGTCGAGGTAGTCGAGGATGCTGTGGCTCTCGATCAGCACGTCGCCGTCATCGAGAACCAGGGTCGGCACGCGGGTCAAAGGATTGTAGGGCCGTAATTTGTCGGCCTCGCCGAAGGTCGACCACGGACGGTGCTCGAATGGCATGTTGTAGAGCGTCAGCGCGATGCCGACGCGACGCACGAAGGGCGAATCGTATTGGCCGATGAGGATCACAGCGCTCGCTCCGCGAAAGAGGAGACTGCTATAGCGCGCGTTGCGCCCTGCGCAAGCCTCCCGTGAGTTGACTTGCCCACGCCCCGCTGCGAGCGTTTGCGCAACAAGCCGGGAGGACACGCGATGGCGGGCAGCATCGCCTGGAACGAGACGAGCATCGCCATCGCAGGCGTCAAGCTGCACCTCGCACGCGCCGGCAAGGGCCGGCCGCTTGTGGTGCTGCACCACGACACCGGCACGCTGGATCGATTGCCGTTCTATGACGCGCTGGCCGAGCGCTTCGACGTGCTGGTGCCGCATCATCCCGGCTACGGCAAGTCGGAGCGGCCACAATGGCTGCGCCACCCGCGCGACATTGCCGTCATGTACCGCTGGTTGCTGTCGGAGCTCGACGTCGCCTTGCCCGTCCTTGTCGGTCTCGGCTTCGGCGGCTGGGTCGCGGCGGAGATGGCGACCGCATCACCACGCGATGTCGGGGCGCTGGCGCTGGTCGGCGCGATGGGTGTGAAGCCGCCGCAGGGCGACATCCTCGACCAGGCGCTGATGAGCTACATGGACTACGTCAAGGCCGGCTTCCACCAGCAGAGCGCGATGGACTCGGTGTACGGTGCCGAGCCGAGCACCGACCAACTCGTCGAGTGGGATGTGTGTCGGGAGATGAGCTTCCGCATCGCCTGGAAGCCCTACATGTACAGCCAGACACTGCCGCACCTGCTGGGCGGCGTGAAGGCAAAGGCACTGGTCGTGCATGGCGACGACGATCGCGTCGTGCCGCGCAGCGCCGCCGAGGTCTATGCCAAGGGCTTGGCCAACGCCAAGCTCGAGATTGTCAAAGGCTGCGGCCACTATGTCGAGATGGAGAAGCCCAAGGAGCTGGCGGCGCTGGTAACGGCGTTGGCTGGCGGCAACTGAGGGAGGCGACCATGCACCTGATGTACTTCACCGAGCAGCCGATGTCGGCTTACGACTCGAAGAAGGGTCTCGATTTCGGCGCCACCGCGCTGATGTTCTCCAACAGCAACTTCGACCCGGTCGCCGGCAGCCGGCTCTACAACGAGTATATCGAGCAGTACAAGCTGGCCGAGAAGGTGAATTTCGACGGCATCATGCTGAACGAGCACCACAACGCGCCGTTCTGCATGCAGGCCAAGGCCAACGTCTTCGCTGCCGTGCTCGCCGCGGTCACCGAGCGGGTGAAGATCGTGATGCTCGGCAATCCGCTGCCGCTGGCCGACAACCCGCTGCGCTTGGCCGAAGAGCTGGCGATGATCGACATGATCTCCAGGGGCCGGCTGGTCTCGGGCTTCGTGCGCGGCGGCGGCCAGGAGCAGCTCGCCACGGGTGTGAACCCCGCCTACAACCGCGAGCGCTTCGAAGAGGCGCACGATCTGATTGTCAGGGCATGGACACAGCCTGGCCCATTCCGTTTCGAGGGCACGCACTACCAGCACCGCGTGGTGAACCCGTGGGCGGTGCCGCTGCAGAAGCCCTACCCGCGCGTCTGGATTCCCGGCGTGGTGAGCCGCGAGACCATCATCTGGGCGGCCCAGCAGCGCTATCCCTACATCGCGCTCAACACCTCGATCGAGGCGACCAAGAAGATCTGGGAGACCTACGAGCAGGCGGCGCAGGAGGTCGGCTACACGTCGGGCCCGGAGAACCGCGGCTACCTGCAGCGCGTGCACGTCGCGGAGACCGAGGAGAAGGCGGTCGCCAATGCGCGCCAGTTCATGTGGATGCAGGGTGAGTTCACAGGCCTGGCACACCCGGTCTGGAGCAGCCCCTCGGGCTATTTCTCGCCGACGCAGCGCCGCTCGTTCGTCGAGTTCGCCACCGGGCGCGCTGTCAGCCCGCGTGGCCGGCCCGATTTCCAGCAGCAGCTCAACGACATGCAGATCATCGCTGGCACGCCCAAGACGGTGATTCCCAAGCTACGGCGCATCCTCGAAGAGACCCGGCCGGGCATCATGGCGCTGTGGGCCAATGATGGCACGGTGAGCCACGAAGACTCCAAGACCTGTATCCGCCTGCTGGGTGAGGAGGTATTGCCGGCGCTACGCGAGACCGGTGCCAAGCTGGGGCTCAACAGCCCGTTCGACAACAACGCGCCGGTGGGGATCAAATACTCGACCGACCTGCGCAAGCCGGCCGCGGCGGCAAGCTGAAGCGACGAGCTACAGTCTGCCGATACCGCCGATGCGGTTGAGCCATGTCGAATTGACCGGCTGCTTCAAGCGCCACAGCGAGATGCCGAACTTGCTGTTGAAGTCCTCGACGTGCTCGAAGATCTCCGAGCGCAGCATCTCGTTGTGCACGCGCTTGCAGTCCGGGACCTCGACGGTGTCGTGCAGCGCCATCAGCGCACTCGGCTTCAACAGCTCGCGCACCATGAAGATGTCCTTGCGCAGCCCGCGGTAGCTGTGATCGCCGTCGACGAAGGCGAAGTCGATCCGGCCCTTGAAGGGCATCAACTGCTCGCGCACGCGTGGCGCATGAGAATCGTCGATGATCTCGAGCAGGTGCTGCGAGTTCATCGATTGCTTGATCCGCTTCCAGTGATGCGCGTCGGGATGCGCGCCGAGATCGACCGTGATCGTCGTCGCGCAGCCGTAGTAGTCCCTGAGGAACACCGTCTGACCGCCGCCGGCGACGCCGATGTCGAGCGACAGCTCCGCCGGCTGGGCGTGAGTAGCCATGTAAGAGACGAAGTCGGCGAACTCAGCGGGATCCTGCTGCAGGTACAGACCGTCTTCGCGGACCGGATAGCCGAAGTGATCGAAATCCCCCGAGCCTGAGGCTCGTATTCTCTCCATCAGTTCATCACGGGGCGGCAACGGCTTCAGCGTCGGCATATCAATCAGACCCTTGCTCCTTTGTCGCATCCCACCGCTCGCCATGACACGGATTTCCCCCATGGCAGGGCAGCGGTATACATGCATATAGTGCCGGCGGAAACATTCCATCGGCCACAGGTATCAGCGTGCCCGCTTGAACGTGCTTGGAACTGCCTGGGAAGCCATCTTGGGGGCGATTTGGCGTGCACGGGGGGCATCCGACGAACTGAGTATCGTGGTGAATCGCGACGGACGACGCATCAGCGTTCGACCGGATGCATTCGAGTCGTTCGCGTTCGAGAACGGCGATCGGTTGACAATCAAGCCGCGAGCGCTGGCGGCTCGGCTGACAAAGACGCCCGACGGCAGCAGCCACATCCTGGTCGGCGACGCCAGGGCCATTCGCGTTCCACCCCGCTACGATCTCGCTGAGTTCAAGGGCTTCAAGCTACCAACCCACCTCGTGATTCTCACCGGTGCCGGCCCGGAGACGCTCGATCCGATCGGTACCGCCCACATCCGCCACTACGAGAAATTCATGGGCTTGCGGCCCGATATGACGCTTCTCGAGATCGGCTGCGGCATTGGCCGCGACGCGATGCAGTTGATCGACTACCTCTCGCCTGAAGGTCGCTATATCGGCATCGATGTGACGCGCGATTCGGTTGAGTGGTGTCGGAGAAATATTGCCGCACGCTATCGGAATTTCGAGTTTCACCACTTCGATGCGCAGCACGAGCTCTACAACCCGCTGGGCTCCAAAACCTCGCTGGACTTCGCCTTGCCGGCGGAGGCGGGCAGCGTCGATCGCGTCTTCCTGGGTTCGGTTTTCACCCATCTGTTTGAAGCAGAGGTCGTGCATTACATGAAGGAGATCCGTCGGGTGCTGCGACCGGACGGTCTCGCCTATGCGACGTTCTTCCGATACTCGCCCGAGATCATTGCCGCTGCCGTACGCACAAACCGGACTCCCTTCGGCCTTCGCTTCGAACATCCGTATGGCGACGGGTGCTACATCAACGACGCGGCCTATCCGACCGGGGCGGTCGCCTACACCGATGAGGCGATGGCGCGGATGATCGACGCCGCCAGCCTGAAGCTCACGGCACCGTATCTGCGCGGCTGGTGGTCGGGCTACTACGAGGAAGCCGACGATGGCCAGGACGTAGCCATTCTGACACCTCGATAAGCCGGCGCGATCGATCGGATGCCGGGAAGCGGCGGTTGCGCCGCGTCGCCTACATGGCTGCTTGACCCATGGACAGCGCTATCGCACGTTGAAGCCCCCAGCATTCAGGACGACACGTGGCCGCAAGCGACATCAGTATTTCCATCGTGGTTCCCACTCATGATCGGTTGAATCTTGTCAAGGAAGCGGTCAACACGGTCGTCCGCCAGGGTACCGGCAACTGGGAGCTCGTCGTCTTCGACAACTGCTCGACGGAGCCTCTGGGCAGCTTCGTGCAATCGCTCGCGCATCCCAACGTGCGCTTTGCGCGGTCGGACACATTTCTCGACGTCACGGCCAGCTGGAACCGGGCCTTCAATATGGCCACGGGCGACTACATCATGCTCATCGGCGACGATGACGGTTTGGCGCCCGGCTTCTTCGACAAGGTCCGGGCTCTCGTCACCGAGCACGATTGGCCTGACATGCTGTATTTCCCGATTCTGCAGTTCTTCCACCCTGGCGTCGCGCCGTGGCGTCGAGAGGGATATGTCGCGCACGTTCGCAGCGAAGCGCTGGGCACCGATTCGAGGCCGCATTACCTCGATCGTTCCCAGAAGCGGGAGGCGGTAGCCGGCTCCTTCGAGATACGTCGCCGCTTTCTGTTCAACATGCAGGGGCTGATCTTCAGGCGCTCTTCAGCGGAGCAGATGAAGGTCAACGGCGATTTCTTTCAGTCACCTTTTCCTGATTACTACATCGCCAATGCAGCCCTGCTTCTATTGGACAAGGTCTTGGTTTGTCCCATGGCCGTGGCGATCGCCGGCGTGTCGAAAGCGTCCTTCGGCTTCACGCTGTTCAACAACGAGGAAGCCCGCGGCGCGGCGATGCTGAAGACGGAGAATCGCGCTGATCCGTTCTGGCGGGACATGGAGCCAATTGTCCTGCCCGGCCCGGCCTACAACACGAATTACATCATGACTATGCGACACCTGCAGGAGAGGCTGGGCGCCGCCTGGGACATGAAGCCTGACTTCAAGCGCTATCGACGGATGCAGATCGCCGCGCTGGTCGACGCCCGACTGCCGTTGCGTGAAATCAACCTGACGCCCGGCGAGCGGCTCTTCGCCCTAGCCGTGAAGGCCATGAAGAAGGTACGCAACGTCTGGCCGTTCAATCGGGTCCTCCATCATATTCAGCATCCACTGGCCGCGCCGCCGAGGGTCACGGAGCTCGCGGTCGGCGGAATCGGCAGTGCGGTCGAGCTGTTCGAGATGCTGAAGCCCGCGCCAGGCGAGAAGGATGCGGGATGGGCCGTGGTTCCACGCGTGGCCAAGTGACGTCATGTCGGAACCTACGCTTCAACGACCGCTGTTCTCCATACTGCTCCCGAGTCGGAATGGCCTCGCCTATGTGAAGTTCGCCGTCGAATCGGTGTTGGCGCAATCGATCACCTCCTGGGAACTCATCATTTCGGACAATTGCTCGGAAGAGGACTATCGCGGGTATCTCGCGTTGATCGGGCATTCTGGCAATCGCGTGATTCGGCCGGCGGCTCCCCTGGTAACGGCAGATAACTGGAACCACGCCCTTGGCCAGGCGGCGGGAGAGTATGTGATCGTGATCGAGGACGGCGATGTCCTCGCGCCGGAAGGCCTGACGACGCTCAAGGCCGTCATCGAGGCGCACGACCGGCCCGACGCCATCTTCTCGGCTGCCTATCAGTACGTCTACCCGGGTGCGCTGCCGCGCCTGCCACGGGGATATCTGGCAACCGTCACGCCCTCGGCGGCGCTGCGCAAGGCTCAGGGCGCTTCCGAGCTGCTAGCCGAGACGCGTCGCTTCTATGCCGAGCAAGGCATGAGATTCCGCAGGGCATTCGGCTTCAACAGCCAATACCTGACCTGGAAGAAGTCCTTCATCGACAGTCTTGCTCATCTCGGACCGTTCTTCCAATCGCCGTGCCCTCACTACTACGCGTCGTTGGTCACCATGCGAACGGCGCCCCGGGTGATCGCGAATCCCAAGCCGTGCATCATCATCGGAACTTCGCCGAAGTCTTGTGGCCCTCTCGGCAACCCCGAGCCGGCGCGGCCTGCGTATGTCGATACAATACGTACGGCGCTGCCCCAGGCGGAGCAGGCACTCCAACTTCCGGGCGATTCCCGGTATCGCAACTGGCTGGTCGCGAATCTTGCCGTCTACCAGAAGCTGCCGGAGCTGTTTCCCAAACGCGTGAGTTTATGGCGCTACCGGGCAGTCCAGATTCTGTGGATGGCACACCGCTTCTACGCCGCGGCGGGCCCCGACCACAAGGCAACGGTAGGCACTTTGCCGAAGCCGGAGCAGCGGCTGTTCAACCGCCTCGCTATACGATTTCAACTGGGCAAGCGAGCCGGCCGTTCGCTTAAAAGGCTGTACGCCACGCTTTTCGACCATCCGGCCCTTGGGCTCGTCCGCGCCCGGGTTCATCGTTTCGGCACCCACACCGACGTTCTCGATGCGCTGGCGTGGCTATCCGTCCGACACGACATTCCGCTGCGTCTGCTGCAGGCCATCCCTCGCCGCGTCCTAGCCCTGCGCCGCCGCCTACGTGGTGGGCCGCGTCAGCTGAGCGCGCCTTGATTGGCTGCCGGCGTCTGCAAGAGGACAGACTCAATATTCTTGAAGCAGCGTAGCGGAGGGATCTCGTACTGCTCGGGATCTGCCGCGGCATCGCCCCACGTGAAATACCGCAGCAGCTCCCGGTTGATCGGCGGCAATGAACTGAAGATGTCGGTCTGGTTGTCCCGGATGAGCAGGTCTTCCTGATCTCCGGAACGGAAGGTCTTGCTTTGCGGCCAGTCGTCGACCGGATACTCGCCCTTTTCGCCGACCAGCAGGAGCGATGCGCCATCCTTGACGATGCTCGCACTCAATCCTTCGAGCCCGCTCTCGAACTTGAGGCAATCCATCTTCGAGAGCCCCAGCTCGGGAAATCGCGACGTCAGGAATTTCGTTCGCACCAGGAAGCCGTTGGACCGCACGTGCGGGTTGGGAAACGCCGGAAACATGGGTGCGCCTTCGTAGTCGGGATGGACGGACATGCGCTGGCGCCACAGACGCAGATGCCGTCGCCGATAAGGTTCCTCGAACAGCGCCCACAGCTTCAATCGACGCCCGACGCGCGCAACGCCCGGAATCCGGTAACCGTTCTCCAGGGCGCGAATGATGTCGGCAAACTGATCATGCGTCGACGATTGCAGCACGTCGCCATCGAGCACCTTGCCAAGATACCAGATCCAGGCGCCGATCGTTGAATGCCGGCTCTCGTATGACGCGGTCGCGCCGACCAATCCGACACCCGGTCGAGACGCCGCTCGATACAGCCGCTCGAGCCAAAGCGGCTTGTTGATGACGGAAAACGTGTTGAGGCAGCTGATCCATTCCGTGTCCACGGTCTGGGCGGTTCGCAGATAGGCATGAATATCGAAGCCTTCGTCGGACTGGGCGACGAAGCGCGTGGCGATAGGCGTCAGCACTTCCTTTGCGCGAGCGATCTCGCTTTCGTCATCTCCTTTCAGGCAGACGACAAGATCATGTGGGATGCCGGCGGGATGATTGGTGTAACTTTGCCGGAAGCGCTCGATGGCCTCGATACCTTCAGCCGCCCGCGCCAGATAGACGACACTTATCGAAGGTCTTAGGAGTGACATACAGGCATCCCATCGCAGAAAGGCACGGCTACTTCATTCCTGCGTATAGAGCATCATCGGGGTTTCGAGCGCAACTCCACGGCCTCCATTGCACGCCGGTTTGCAATCCGACGGTCGGCATGATAGGTGCCGATGCGGCGAAGATTCATGGCGCTCGATACCGTGGCACGCATGTCCACGACGTCGCCAAGTAAGGTACACACCTCCATGCTAAAGGGCCGTGCACAAGTCTCCTGTCCCTATTGCGGAGGCAAGGCCGTACGCTCCCTCTCCGGCTCCGACATCAACAGGGGCGTCACAGACGTCGTCTTCCATCAATTCCGCTGCACAAAGTGCCGCCTCAGATTCATTGCCAATCCGCCTGATAACTTACCCGAGTACTATGGATCAGAATACAATTACCCATGGACTACTTTGGAAAATCTGGACAGGATCGGCGCCCCACTTGAACGATACAAGATAGATCTCGTCCTGGCGGCCAAGAAGTCCGGCAAGCTTCTAGAGATCGGCGCATCCGACGGCGTGTTCTGCAGGTTGGCGCAGCAGGCGGGCTTCGACGTGCACGCGATCGAGATGAACCAGGCGTGCGTGAACTTCATGAACGACACCATGGGGATCCGTGCCGTCCAAAGCGACGATCCCGTAGCCGTTCTAGAAGTGTCGGACGAGCGCTACGATGCGATCTGTCTGTGGCACACCATCGAGCACCTGCCCGAGCCTTGGCGCATGTTCGAGCTGGCGGCGTCGAGTCTTGCGCCGGATGGCGTCCTGGTGATCGCCACGCCCAATCCGGATGCCTGGCAGGCCAGGCTGCTGCGCGCGCGATGGCCCCACCACGATCTGCCGCGCCATCTCTATCTTCTGCCCATCGCGTGGATTCGCGATCTGGCGCGCAAGAGCGGCCTCGCCGTCGACGACATCACCACGCGCGACGAGGGCAGCCTGTTCTGGAACAAGTTCACTTGGGCCACGACGCTGCGGTCCTGGGGCAAGGACGCCCGCGGCAAGACCAAGCTGTGGAACGCCGGCCTGTCGCTCGGCCGCATGCTGAACCCCTTGGAGGGGCGCGAGGGAGCGGGCGCGGCTTACACGGCCATTCTTCGTCGCCCACACTAGCGATCGAAGAGAACCCCCCGCCACCGCCAGTCCGCCCACATCCGCAGGCGCTCGAGTCGATCAGCGCGGCTCGGCAGCGCGGCGTCGCCCCACGACAGCTCCGCCAGCCATCGGCGTTTGCCGGGTGAACCAGAGGCGTAATCGAAGGTACGAGAGTCGGAGACTGCCAGCGCTTCCTGTCCACCCGAGCGGAAGGTCCGGCTGCGCGGCCACTCGTCGACATGGAAACGGCGGCCGTCACGGTCGACGACAATCGGTTTCAGGCCACGCGCGTCGAGCTGCCGTGTCAGGCTCTGCGGGCCGGCTTCGAAGGCGTTGCCGCTTTCCAGGGTCGACATGTCGCCGGCGTCCAGCTCGAGGAAACGCTTGCGTTCCATCATGAACGCGTTGGTCCTGATATGGACATTGGGAAAGACCGTGGCGCCCGACGTCTCGTAGCTTCCGGTGGCACCGATCACGCCGCAGCCGGGCACGCGATCGAAGCTCTCCAGGCAGGCGCGCAGCCAGGTGCGCGAGAGAATCTCGCTGGTCGAGGTGAAGAAGACCAGGACGTCGCAGTCGGTCTTGGCCGCAACGTCGAAGCCCATGAAGAACTGGAACACGCCCTCCGGATAGCGGTGCTCGTGCACAGTGCCGTGCCAATCCCGCTCCAATCGGGCGATCATGGGGTTGCGGCGGCCATCGGGATAGCCCTTGGCTTGCCAGTGGAGCTCGGCGGCGACGCCATCAACCGCATCGATCACCGAGCGTGCGAAGCGTCGCGCAAAGCGCGCGGGGTTGAGCGCACGATCGAGATAGACCAGGCCGAGCTTAGTCATGCGCCGACTGCGCGGTGCCGACCGCGCGGGCGTCGGCCCGGGCGCGCAAGGCCTGCTTCAGGCGCCAGCGGGCGAACTCGATGTTCAGCCCGATCACGCGGGTGCGCAGGCGAAAGCGTTGCTTCGCCGTGAAGCCGGTGGCCGACAGCCGCTCGGTGAAACGCCAGAGCTTCCACAACGGCAGCACGTAGTCGACCGGGCTGCGATGGTAGTAGCGGAACAGGTTGCGCGAGCTCATGCCGCGGCTGCCGAGGATCAGCTCGCCGCCATCGGCCTGCGCGATCTTGCCGCGCTTCAGGAGCTCCAGGACGATCGACCAGTCCGACGCCAGATACTCCTCCTCGCGCAGTGCCTGGTTGCGCATCAATGCCTCGCGCCGGAACAGCGAGTAGTACCGGCCGTTGGCGTGCCAGAAGCCGAAGAACGCCAGCACGCGCTGCGCCGGATCGTCGTGCTCGATCGGCCCGTCGCCCATCCGGTTGCGCTCGAACGTGCCGTTGTCGAAGCGCGTCCGACAATTCGCCGCGATCACGTCGGGGCGGCTTTGCAGCACCGCCACGGTCTGGGTGAGGAAGTCGCGCGAGCGCACATCGTCAGCCGCCGCCCACATGAAGAACGGCGCGCGCGATTGATCGAGCACGAAGCGGAAATTGACCGTCGCACCGCGGTTGCTCGGCTGGCGCACGAAACGGACTCGACTGTCCTGGCGGGCGAAGCTCTCGCAGATCTCGGCCGATCTGTCGGTCGAGGCATTGTCGGAAATGATCAGCTCGAAGTCCCGGAAGTCCTGCGCCAGGATCGCGCCGATCGTCGCCGACAGATACTCCTCGGCGTTGTACACCGGCATGCCGATGCCGACGGCGGGCACATCGCTCGTCACAGCATCAAGTCCAGCGCAGCTTGCACGGACACTCGCGGACTCCAGCCCAGGGCGCGCAATCGCGTCGTGTCACCGTACAGCGACACCGGCTCGCCGGCACGCATGGCGTACAGGCGCCGCAGCGGTTCTGCGTCCTTCCCTAGCACGGCGGCGAGATGATCGACCATGTCGGCGATGCGCGTCGGCCGGCCCGCGCCGACGTTGAAGGCGCCGGTGACATCGGACAGCGCCAGTGTCGCCAGCGCTTCGCCCACGTCGCTGACATGGAGGAAGTCGCGCGACGCCGCACCGCCGATGGCGAAAGGCTCGCGCTCGCCACGCAACACGGCGATCACCGAGGGGATCAGTCGCCCGGGCGGCTCGCCCTTGCCGATGGGGATGAACAGCCGCGCCCAGGCGAACGACACGCCGTGCGTGCTGCAGACCGCGGCCATCGCCTGATTCGCCTGGTGCTTGGACGCACCGTAGAGCGTCGCCGCACGCAGCGGCGTCGAGTCCTCCACACAGAACGCATCCTGCGCCCATTGGTATTCGGCGCAGGTGCCGACGCCGACGATGCGCCGACCGCCGGCACGGCAGAAGGCATCGGCCAATCGCTCGCTTGCCGTCACCCATTGCGCGTTGACCGGCGCCGACCAGAACTTGCCGTGCTCGGCGTACCACGCGATGTGGACCAGGGTATCGGCCGCCGCACCCCTCATCGCCTCGTCGAGCGGTCCATCGCCAAGCAGATCGACGTGCACGTCGCAGTCGGTATGGCGTCCCAAGGTGACGACATCGACGCCGCGCCGCTTCAGGCTGTCGACGACAGGTCGACCGACAAATCCCGTGGCGCCGGTTACGAGGGCGCGCAAGCGAGTCCTCCCTCGCCCCACACCGTGAGCTCGGGCACTGCGGCGACCAACTGGCCGCCCCACTCTCGGACATAGGCCAGCTGCGCCTCGAGCTCGGCGCGCAAATTCCACGGCAGGATCAGCACGCGATCGGGCCGATCGGCGCGCAGGTGATCCTCCGAGACGATGGGGATACGGCTGCCGGGCAGGAACCTGCCCTGCTTGCCGGGGCTGCGATCCACGACATAGCGCACGAGATCGGCGCGCACACCGGCGAAGTTCAGCAGCGTGTTGCCTTTCGCCGCCGCGCCATAGGCGGCAACCTTCAGCCCGGCGCGCTTGGCCTCGATCAGCCAGGCCAGTAGCCCGTCCTTGACCCGTTCGGCCGCAGGCTGAAGCGTCTCGTAGTAGGCGCGGCTGGTGACGCCTTCGGCCTGCTCCTGTCGCAGGATGGCATCGACCGTCGCCTCGACCCTGCGCTTTCCATCGGCGCGGCGCTGGGCGAAGACGCGCAGGCTGCCGCCATGGGTCGGCAGGCGCTCGACGTCGAACACGCTGAGCCCGTTGTGCTCGAAGATCCTCACGACGGTGGTCAGCGACAGATACGAGTAGTGTTCGTGGTAGATCGTGTCGAACTGCACGCCGCGCATCAGCTCCGACAGGTGCGGGAACTCGAAGGTCGCCACGCCTTCAGGCTTCAGGATCGTCGCGAAGCCGGTGACGAAGTCGTTGATGTCGGGGACATGCGCGAGCACGTTGTTGGCGGCGACGATGCTGGCGGCGCGATAGCGTCCAAGCAATTGCTGCGCCGTCTCGTTGCCGAAGAACATCTCGGCGATGTCCAGCCCCTTGGCGCGCGCCGCGTTCGCCGTCGCCGCGGTCGGCTCGACGCCGAGGCAGGGAATGCCCCGCTCCCGGTAGTACTGCAGCAGATAGCCGTCATTGGCGGCGACCTCGACAGCGAAATCGCTGCCGCTCAGGCCGAAGCGCTCGGTCATCGAGCCGACATAGGCCTTGGCGTGCGCCAGCCACGAGGCGGAGGTCGAGCTGAAATAGGCGTAGTCGGCGCTGAACAGTGTCTCGCGCGCGGCGTAGTCCTCGGTCTGCACCAGCCAGCAGCGCTCGCACACCAGCACGCGCAGCGGGTACCACAGCTCCGGCGTCGCCAGCTGCTCGGCCGACACATAGGCGTTGGAGGGTGGCGCCGTGCCCAGATCGATCAGCTTCAGCGACAGCGGCGCGTCGCAATGGCGGCAGTGGTTCATACGTCGATTCCAAGAAAGCTGTCGTCGAGCCTGGGATGCGCCGCGTCGCGCGCCGACATCTCGCTGATCGGCAAGGGCCAAGTAACGCCCACCCGCGGCTCGAGCGCGGAGATCGCCCCTTCAGCCGCCGCATCGTACGGCGCCGAATGCAGATAAAGCAGCGCGGCGTCGGGCTTCAGCGTCTGCAGGCCATGCGCGCAGCCCTCGGGCACGAGCATGGAGGCATCCTCGTCGGCGGACAGCGTATGGCCGAACCAGTGCAGGAAGGTCGGTGAGCCGCGCCGCAAATCGACAACGACATCGAACACCGCGCCCTGCACGCAGGACACCAACTTCATCTCGGCCATCGGCGCGCGCTGGAAGTGCATGCCGCGTACCACGCCGACCTGGGCGGTCAAGGTGCGGTTGATCTGCGCCACTGGCTTCACCCAGCCTGCCGCGCCGAGCTCGTCGCTGCAGAACATCCGTTCGAGGAAGCCGCGTGCATCGCCCAGTCGCTTGCGGCGGACCAGCTTCACGCCGGCGATCGGCGAGTCCTCGATGGTGAAGCGGCCGCTCATCGCGCAGTGCCGAATGCGGTGATGTCGGCGAGGCACAGCGCCAGCGCCGACTCGCCCTGCGCCAGCTTCTGGTACCACTGCATCGTGCGGCGCACCGATTCCTCGAGGTCCCAACGCGGTGCGAAGCCCAACCGCTCGCGCGCCTTGGCCGACTCGACCATCAGCTTGCCCGCCTCGTGCATTTCAGGGGACGCCTTGCCAGCGACAATCGCGCCACTGCCGTAGGCCTGGCGCGCCAGCTCGAGCACGGCGCCGACCGTGGCCGTCTGATGCGTCGCCGGCCCGAAGTTCCACGGTCCGGCCAACGCCGGATCGCGCCACAGCGCCTCGGTCAGCTGCATGTAGCCGTAAAGCGCGTCGAGCACGTGCTGCCATGGCCTATGGGCACCAGGGTGGCGCACGCTCAGCGGTGCGTTCGACTGCCAGGCGCGGATCGCGTCGGGCAACAGGCGATCCTTCGACCAGTCACCACCGCCGATGACGTTACCGGCGCGCGCTGTTGCAATCGCCGTCTTCGATCCCTGGAAGAAGGAGTGCCAATAGGCATTGGTGACGATCTCCGCCGCCGCCTTGCTGGCGCTGTAGGGGTCACGGCCGCCCAGCGCGTCGTCCTCGCGGTAGGGATAGACCCACTCGGCGTTGCGATAGACCTTGTCGCTGGTGACGACGAGGCCGACGCGCGCGTTGGGCAGCGTGCGCAGGGCCTCCAGCACATTGACCGTGCCCATCACGTTGGTGCCGAAGGTCTCGACCGGCGCCTCGTAGCTGCTGCGCACGAGCGGCTGCGCGGCAAGATGCAGGACGATCTGCGGATCGAAGGCGCGCGCGATGCGGTCGAGTGCCTGGGCATCGCGGATGTCGCAGAGGTGACTCTCGATCAGCGTGCCGAGCTTGGCCTTGTCGAAGACACTCGGATCGGTCGATGGCGGCAGGCTGACGCCGCAGACCTTGGCGCCCAGCTCCCGCAGCCAGATCGCCAGCCAGGCGCCCTTGAATCCGGTGTGCCCGGTGAGCAGGACGCGCTTGCCGTGGAAGAACGCTGGCACAGCGCTCACGGCCAGCTTTTCCACGGCGCTTGGCCGGACCGCCAGAGATCCTCCAGCAGGTTACGTTCGCGCAGCGTGTCCATGGGCTGCCAGAAGCCGCCGTGCTCGAAGGCCTGCAGCTCGCCATCGGCGGCGAGCTTCATCAACGGCTCGACTTCCCACGAGGTGGCGTCGTCCTTGATGTAGTCGATGACCTTGGGCGAAAGCACGAAGAAGCCGCCGTTGATCCAGCCGCCCTCGTCGCGGTGCTTCTCGAGGAAGCCCGAGACCTTGGTGCCGTCGCGGCCGAGCGCGCCGAAGCGCGCCGGCGAGCGCACCGCGGTGACAGTGGCAAGCTTGCCGTGCGCGCCGTGGAAGGCGATGAGCTTGCCGATGTCGAGATCGGCAAGACCGTCGCCATAGGTCATGCAGAACGACGTCTCGCCTTCGAGATGGTGCGCCACGCGCTTGATGCGGCCGCCAGTCATGGTCGCGAGACCGGTGTCGACCATGGTCACGCGCCAGTTCTCGGCGCGCGGCGCCAGGATATCCATGCGGCCGGTGGCGAGATCGACGGTGACGTCGGAGCGGTGCAGCAGGTAGTTGGCGAAATACTCCTTGATCATGTA
>JAFAZJ010000011.1 GCA_019239835.1 Alphaproteobacteria bacterium
GCCGGCACCAGCGTCTACATTCCCGCGGTCAAGGTGGCTTACGAGGCCAGCCCGCGGTGGTGGGAACTCAACCATCAGATCTATGGCGGCATCAGTTGGACCAGCCGCGAGATCACGCAGATCTGGTACCCCTCGCACGCCTTCCACACGCGCAGCGGCGCGGTGGTCGGCGCCTATATCTGGGACCACAAGGCGGGCTCGAAGTATTCAGCGATGACGCCGGACCAACGCATCTCCGCCGCGGCGGCCGATGCCGAAGCGGTCCATCCCGGCTTCTCGAAGATGGTCGGCAAGGGCGTGACCGTGGCGTGGGCCAACGTGCCGTTCTCGATGGGCGCCTGGGCGGAATGGGACGACGACAAGGCGGCGCGCCGCGACCACTACCCGGTGCTGGTCGCCGGCGAGGGGCCGGTGCAATTCGCCGGCGAGCACATGAGCTACATCAATGGTTGGCAGGAGGGTGCGGTGCGATCGGCCCATATTGCGGTGCAACGGATCGCCGAGGCGGTGCGGGTCAGGCGCGCCTGAGGCGCCATCTGTTTTGACAAGTACGTCGTACGCCGCCTAGGCTTGGGGCGTACGGCTACTCCGATGGAGGACCCCATGGCCGCCAGTCTGCTCGAGCACTACAACATCTTCTGCAAAGACCTTCCCGCCACCGTGAAGTTCTACGAAAAATACGTCGGCCTGCGCGACGGCGATCGTCCGCCCTTCAACTTCCCCGGCGCCTGGCTCTATGCCGGCGAGCAGGCGGTGGTGCACATCGTCTCCGAGAGCGGCCGCAAGGACCACGGCAGCGGCGCCATCGACCACATCGCCTTCCGCTGCCACGGGCTGAAGGACACGCTGAAGCTGCTGAAGAAGGACAGCATCGCGCACGAGCTGCGCCAGGTGCCGGCCCGTCCGCTGCAGCAGGTGTTCATCCGCGACCCCGATGGCGTGATGATCGAGATGAACTTCTGGGACGAGCCAGTCGTCGCCAAGCCGCGCAAGGAAGGCGTGATGCACGCCTCGGACGCGATCTAACCATCTCTAAACGTTAGTCTTTTCGACAGCTTTGCATTCCGGCATCCAGCTATGCCGGAATGCATAGGTCGTGTCTTGCCAATCTGACAAGCGCGCTTATCTTAAGCATGCTTATGAATTGGCAAGGACATGGCCGACCACACCCCGACTCTTGGATTCCTGCTGCACGACGTCGCCCGGCTGCTGCGCAAGCGGTTCGAGCAGAACGCGCGCGGCTCGGGCCTGACCCGCTCGCAATGGCAGGTCCTGGCCTATCTCGAGCGTAACCAGGGCATCCATCAGGGTGGCCTGGCCGACCTGCTCGACGTTGAGCCGATCACACTGACCCGCATCGTCGACAAGCTCGAGGCGCTGGGCCTGCTCGAGCGCTTCCCGCATCCGTCCGACCGGCGCGTGCGATTGCTGCGACTGACCCCGGCGGCGCACGACAAGCTGATCCAGATGCACAGGCTGGGCGAGACGACCCGCGCGGAAGCGCTGGCGGGTCTGTCCGAGGCCGATCAGCGCCAGCTGCTGGCCACCCTGCAAACCCTCAAGACGAACCTGGCGGACGCCCTCGAGGGCCCCGCGATGAAGCGAGCGAGCAATGGCTGAGGTCACGCAACTCAAACCCGTCGACCGGGAAGTCGAGGTCGAAGTGCCGGCGGTTGTCCTGCAGCCCGAGCCGCCGCCGATCGCGCCCGAGAAGAAACCTGCGACGCACAAGACCAAGATCCGGCGCGTGCTGTTCGGCCTGTTGCCGATCGCGATCCTGGTCGCCGGCTATTTCTACGTCACCGGCGGCACGGTGATGTCGACCAACAACGCCTATGTGCAGGCCGACATGGCCAACATCTCGACCGACGTGGCCGGCATCGTCGGCCAGGTGCTGGTGCGCGACAACCAGCAGGTCGCCGCCGGCGACGTGCTGTTCAAGCTCGACGACACGCCGTTCCGGCTGGCGCTGAGCCGCGCCGAGGCGGCGATCGGCACGGTGCGCAACGACCTGCTGGCGATGCGCACCAACTATCGCAACGTCCAGGCGCAGATCGAGCAGGCCAAGGCCGACATCGAGTTCGCCACCACGACCTACAAGCGCCAGCAGCAGCTCGCCGCCGCCAACGCCGCGTCGCAGGCCACTTTCGACGCCGCGCGCAATGCGCTGCAGGGCGCGCAGCAGAAGCTGGCCTCGCTCGAGCAGCAGCTCGCCGGCATCGCCGCGACTTTGGGCGGCGACGTCGACACGCCGATCGAGAGCCACCCGCGCTACAAGGATGCCGTCGCGGCGCGTGACGAGGCGGCGCGGCAGCTCGCGCACACCGTCGTGCACGCGCCCTTCGCCGGCATCGTCACCAACGTGCCCTCGCTGCAGCCCGGCCAATATCTCGCCGCGGCGGCGATCGCCTTCAATATCGTCTCGACCGACCATTTCTGGATCCAGGCGAATCCGAAGGAGACCGAGCTCACCTGGGTCAAGCCCGGCCAGCACGTCACCATCGAGATCGACGCCTATCCCGGCCAGCGCTGGGCCGGCACGGTCGAGAGCATCAGCCCGGCATCGGCGTCGAGCTTCTCGCTGCTGCCGGCCGAGAACAGCAGCGGCAACTGGGTCAAGGTGGTGCAGCGCATTCCCCTGCGCGTGCGCGTCGACGACGCCAAGGGCAAGCCGCCGCTGCGTGTCGGCATGAGTGTCGAGCTCAGCATCGACACTGGCCATGCGCGCGGCGTGCCCGAGTTCCTCAAGGACCTCGTGGCGTCGGCTCCCCACGACCATGACTGACGCAGCGACCACGCCGCCCCCGGTCAATCGCTTCGCCGTCACCGCCTGCACGATCCTGGCGGTGGTGATGCAGGCGCTGGACACGACGATCGCCAACGTCGCGCTGCCCTACATGCAGGGCAGCGTCTCGGCGAGCGCCGACCAGATCAACTGGGTGCTGACGTCGTACATCGTGGCCGCGGCGATCATGACGCCGCCCTCGGGCTTCCTCGCCAGCCGCTTCGGCCGCAAGCGCGTGCTGATGGTCGCGGTCGCCGGCTTCGTCATCACCTCGATGCTGTGCGGCATGGCGCAGTCGCTGTCGCAGATCGTCGCCTTCCGCCTGTTCCAGGGCTTCTTCGGCGCCTGCCTGGTGCCGATCGCCCAGTCGCTGCTGCTCGACATCTACACGCCCAAGGAACGCGGCTCGGCCATGGCGCTGTTCGGCGTCTCGGTGATGGTGGGCCCGGTGCTGGGCCCGGTGATCGGCGGCTGGCTGACCGACCATTTCAGCTGGCGCTGGATCTTCTACATCAACCTGCCGATCGGCATCATCGCCTTCGCCGGCCTGTCGTTCTTCATGCGCGAAAGCCCGACCAACCGGCAAACCAAGCTCGACTGGCTGGGCTTCGGCAGCCTCAGCCTGGCGATCGCGGCCATGCAGATCTGCCTCGACCGCGGCTCGCAGCTCGACTGGTTCTCCTCGTTCGAGATCATCGTCGAGGCCACCGTCGCGGCCGCCGCGTTCTACATCTTCCTGGTGCACACCTTCACGGCCGAACGGTCCTTCGTAAACCCGCGCATGTTCCTCGATCGCAATTTCTCGATCGGCATGCTGTTCATCTTCGTCGTCGGCATCACCTATCTCGCCTCGATGGCGCTGATGACGCCGTACCTGCAGACCTTGATGGGCTATCCCGTGGTCACCGCCGGCATCGTCATGGGCCCGCGCGGCGTCGGCACCATGGTGTGCATGATCCTCGTCGGCCGTCTGATGGGCCGCATCGACATCCGCCTGTTGCTCACCGCCGGCCTGCTGCTGACCGCCTGGGCGATGTACGACATGATGGGCTGGACCCCCGATGTCTCGCAGTGGACCATCGCCAGCACGGGCTTCATCCAGGGCATGGGCCTGGGGTTCCTGTTCGTGCCGCTGACGACGGTGACCTTCGCCACTCTGCCGCCGGAGAAGCGCGCCGACGGCACCGGCCTCTACAACCTGTCGCGCAACATCGGCTCGAGCGTCGGCATCTCGGTCGTGTCCTACCTGCTGGTGCGTAACGGCCAGGTCAACCACGCCGAGCTGGCAAGCCACGTCACGGCGGTGAACCACGCCTTCGACCATGGCGCGGTATTGCATGCGATGAACCCGCTGACCGCGGCAGGCCGCGCAGCGCTCGATAAGATGATCCAGATGCAGTCGGCAATCATCAGCTACGCCAACGACTTCAAGCTGATGATGATCCTGTCGCTGGCCGCGATCCCGCTGGTCCTGCTGCTGCGCCGCGCCTCCACGCCGCCGCCGGGCGACCACGCCGTGGTGATGGAGTAGAACTTCTCCCCGCGCAGGCGGGGAGAAGGTGCCGAGCGCAGCGAGGCGGATGAGGGGCTTCTCGCGCAACGATGCGAATCGTTGTCGTGGAAACTCCACAAAGCCCCTCATCCGCCCTTCGGGCACCTTCTCCCCGCCTTCGCGGGGAGAAGGGATTAGAGAATCTGGAAAACCTCGTAGATCGGCCCGGTCGCCTCGCGGCGGCCGACGCCGACCGAGATGATGCGGTTGAGGAACGAGTACTTTTCCGACGCCGTCTCGAAGCGCGGCGCGGTGCGGAAGTAGTATTCGGAGGGATCGACCTTCTCGCCCTTGGCCAGACGGTCGAGCACCCATTGCGGGCCGTGGCGCAGGCCGCGGTAGTACATGTAGATCAGATGGCCATCGTGCGTCTTCAGGGTCAGGCGCACGTCGAGTTCCCACACGCCGTCGCTGCGCACGGTGATCCAGTCGCCAGCGGGTGTCGGCTGTACTGTACCCTTCAGCTCGTCACCCTCGAAGGTGCCGCCGGCGACAGTGGCGATGCGGCGATGGCCGTAGGGCGTGACGCCCATATCGTCCATCGCGCCGACGTCGAGGCGGATGGTGAAGAGATGGGCGCTGTTGAGCGTCAATTCGGACATCGTCGATCTCTTCCCTACTTCTTCGAGCCGCCGGCGAGCTTGGGCTCGACGGTCTCGACCGGCGCGCCGGCCTTTTTCCAGGCGCCGAAGCCGCCTTCAATATGCGCCACCGGCGTAAGCCCCATGTCCTGCGCCGTCTTGGCCGCCAGCGCCGAGCGCACGCCGCCGGCGCAGAAGAAGACGAACTTGTCGCCATTGGCGAAGAACGCCTTGTGGTAGGGGCTGCCCGGATCGATCCAGAACTCCAGCATGCCGCGCGTCACATTGATCGCTTCCGGCACGCCGCCGTCGCGCCAGATCTCGCGCGGGTCGCGCAGGTCGATGAAAGTCACACCCTTCTGCCCGTGCAGCGCCTTGGCCTGCTCGGCATTCAACGTCTCGATCTCCTTCATCGATTCGTCGAACATCTGCTTCACGCTGCGCTTGATCTCCAGCGGCATTGCTCTCTCCTTACGCCACAGCCTGATCGATGGCGCGCTCCAGCACGGCGCACATCGTCTCGATCTCATCGTCGCCTGATATGAACGGCGGCCCCAGCATCAGCAGATCGGTCACGCCGATGCCGCCGGGATAGACCCACACATTGTTGTCGAGGGCATGCTTCATCGCCTTGTTGGTCACGGCGCCCGGCACCGCGAACGGCTCCAGTGTCTCACGATCCTTCACGACCTCGACGCCCCACAGCATGCCGCGCCCGCGCACCTCGGCGACATTGGGGTGCTGCTTGAGCCGCTGCAGGCGCCGCTCGAGCTTCTCGCCCGCCGCTTGGGCCTTCGCCAGCATGTCCTCGTCGCTCATGATCCGCAGCACTTCGTCGGCGGCGGCGCAAGCAGCGGGATGGGCGCTGTAGGTGTAGAACATCGGTGCGTCGCCGATACGCGCCAGCGGCTCGGCAATGCGGTCCGAGGCGAACAGGCCACCGATCGGCGCGTAGCCGCCGCTCATGCCCTTGGCCGACACCATGACGTCGACCTCGATGCCCTCGGCTTCGTGCGCGAAGCGCGGGCCGGTACGACCGAAGCCGCTGATCACCTCGTCGGCGATCAGCACGATGTCGTGGCGGTCGCAGATCTCGCGCATGCGCTTCCAATAGCCCGACGGCGGCACCAGGGCGCCACCGCTGCTGCCGACAACCGGCTCGGCGATGATGCCGGCGATTGTATCGGCGCCCTCGCGCTGCACGATGGCTTCGATCTCGTCGACGCAGGCGACATCGCAGGTCGGGTAGGTCTTGCCCAGCGGACAGCGCAGACAGTAATGCGCCGGCGCCTTCGGCATCTCGCGCGTCATGCTTCGGAACGCCGTACGCCGCGCCGTGTGGCCGCCAATCTCCAGCGTGGCGATCGTCGCGCCGTGATACGAGAAGCTGCGGCCGATCACTTTCCAGCGCGAGGTGTTGCCCTTGGCCATGTGATATTGCCGCGCCAGCTTCACCGCTGCTTCGACCGCCTCGGACCCGCCGCTCGCCAGGAAGACGCGCGTAAGGTTCTTGGGCAACCAGTCGCGCTTGAGACGCTCGACCAGCTTCGTACGCTCCGGCGTCACGAAAGGTGGAATGGCATAGGCGAGTGCCGACGATGCCTTGGCCATCGCCGCACCCGGCTCGGACCGGCCATGGCCGATATTGACCAGCATCGCACCGCCGCCGGCGTCGAGAATGCGCCGGCCATCCGCCGTGATCAGATGACAACCCTCGGCGCCGACGATCTCCAGCGTCATCGGCCCGGGCGTGAATGGCCAGGCGGGCTTACCAGCGTCCGCCGCCATTACATGCCGCCGATGCAGAGGTATTTCGTCTCGAGATACTCGTCGATGCCGTACTTCGAGCCTTCGCGGCCCAGACCCGACTCTTTCACGCCGCCGAACGGGCCGACCTCGTTGGAGATGATGCCGGTGTTGATGCCGACCATGCCGCTCTCGATCGCCTCGGCGACGCGCCAGACGCGGCCGATGTCGCGGCTGTAGAAATAGGCGGCGAGGCCGAACTCGGTGGCGTTGGCCAGCCGCACGGCGTCGGCTTCGCTCTCGAACTTCACCAGTGGTGCTACGGGGCCGAAGGTCTCCTCGCGCATGATCAGCATCGACTCGCTGACATTGGTCATCAGGGTCGGCTCGAAGAACGTGCCGCCATTGCCGTGGCGGTGGCCGCCGACCACGACCTTGGCGCCCTTGCCCAGCGCGTCGGCGACATGCTGCTCGACCTTGGCGACGGCGGCATCGTCGATCAGCGGGCCCTGGTTGACGCCTGCCTCCAGCCCGTCGCCGACCTTGAGCTTGCGCACCGCCACCGCGAGCTTCTCGGCGAAGGCATCATAGACGCCCGCCTGCACGAAGAAGCGGTTGGCACAGACGCAGGTCTGGCCGGTGTTGCGATACTTCGAGAGGATTGCGCCCTCGACCGCGGCGTCGAGATCGGCGTCATCGAAGACGATGAACGGCGCGTTGCCACCGAGCTCGAGCGAGATCTTCTTCACCGTGTCGGCGCAGGCGGCCATCAGCTTCTTGCCGATCTCGGTCGAGCCGGTGAAGGTGAGCTTGCGCACCGTGGGGTTCGACGTCATCTCGTTGCCGATCTCGCCGGCATCGCCGGTCACCACCGACAGCAACCCCGCCGGCACGCCAGCACGCTCCGCCAGCACCGCCATCGCCAGCGCCGAGAACGGCGTCAGCTTGGCCGGCTTCACCACCATGCCGCAGCCCGCCGCCAGCGCCGGGCCGGCCTTGCGGGTGATCATCGCCGCCGGGAAGTTCCACGGCGTGATCGCAGCACAGACGCCCACCGGCTGCTTGAGCACGACGAGCCGGCGATCGCGCGCCGGGCTCTGCAGCACGTCGCCGTCGACGCGCTTGGCCTGCTCGGCGAACCACTCGATGAACGAGGCGGCATAGGCGATCTCGCCCTTGGACTCGGCCAGCGGCTTGCCCTGCTCGCTGGTCATGATCACGCCGAGATCGTCGACGTTGGCCATCATCAGGTCGTTCCAGCGCCTGAGAATATTGGCGCGCTCCTTGCCGGTCATCGCCGCCCAGCCCTTCATCGCGGATTCGGCGGCGGCGATGGCGCGATGAGTCTCGGCGGCGCCCATGCGCGGCACCGTACCCAGCGGCGCGCCGGTTGCCGGATTGCGCACGGCGTGCGTACGCCCGTCGTCGGCGTCGACCCATTTGCCGGCGACGTAGGCCTGCTCGCGGAACAGATCGGCGTCCTTCAGTCGCGCGCGCAAACCGCCATCGGTCTTGGTCAAGGTGTCGGGCATGGTATCCCTCCGTCTTTGTCGTCGGCGAGTATAGGCCCCTCAACTGGGGCCGTCGCCCAGCAAGGTCAACACGCGCCGGCGCTGCGTTTCATTGACCATCGAGGCCAGCAGGCGGCGCGCGCGGCCGGCATCGCCCGCCAGCACCAGGCTGCACGCGACATTGGCGGCGATTTCCTCGCGCATCGGTCGCGCGATGATCAACCCGGCGAGATCGAGCACGCGCTCGACCGTCATCGACGTCAGTGGCACGAGGCGCAGGAAGCCGCAGAGCTCGTGATCGAAGCGCGGCGGCAGTCGTCCGCTGTCGAGCACGAGGTGCACGGCGACATCGGCGATGTCGAGCGCATCGGGCGAATCGGTGTGCAGCAGGCGCGCGGCACGATCGAGCTCGCTGCGCAGCCGGTCGATCGGATCGGTGAGACGCTCGGCGAGCTGGGCGGCCGCCGCCGTGTGACCGGCCTGCCGCAGCTCGGCGATCATCAGCACGTGCTCGATATGGCCCTTGTAGCCGGCAAGCGCATCGATGAACTCCGGCGGCACAGAGACGACGTGGCCCGCCTGCAGCAATTCGATGAACGGCTGCGCGTGGCCCGCGAGGATAGCCTCCAGCGCCAGGGCCATCGCGCGGTCGGCCACGCCGAGCGCACCGTAGGCCGCGATCAGCGCATCGAGCACCGGCGCGATACCGTCGGGCAGATCCTGCAGCAGCAGCTCGGTCGTCTCGAGCAGGCCGAGGTCGCGATCGGCGCGCGCGATGGCGATGAACTCCTGGGCAATCTCGAAGCGGCCGCGCCGTACCTTGCGCACCTTGAAGGCGCGCTCGATCATCGCCCGGCGGTGCTGGGGATGCGCCGCCAGCCGGCCGATCAGCAGCGGTCGCCACTGCTTGAGGTCGCGGTGTTCGAGCAGACCGAGCGCCGCTGCCGGCCACTGTACGATGCGCTCGATGATGCGGCGCATGTCCTGGCGCACCAGGCTGCGCTCGAACTGGCGCGCTTCCTCGGCCCGTGCCTGATGGGGCGCATTCACCCAGCGACGGTCGATGCGGTCGAGCTCGCCGACGATGCGCCACCATTGCCGCATCACCAGGCGCTGCGCGCCCTCGATGTCGTCAGCCCCGCGCGCCACGGCAAGCTCGCGCTTGAAGACGACCTCCCATGACTCGTTGGGTGTCCTCATACGCGGCCGCCGTCGACCACGTAGAGCTGGCTGGTGCAGGCGGCCGCCTCCTCGCTGGCGAGGAAGACGGTGAACTTCGCGAGATCGTCGGGGACCAGCCAGCGCTTGAGGCATTGCACCTCCATCTGGCGTGCCTCGGACTCGGGCTTGATCCACAGCTTCTCCTGGCGCTCGGTGCGCACCCAGCCCGGCGAGATCGAATTGGCCCTGATGTTGAACTGGCCGTAGTCGCGCGCCAGCGAACGCGTGAGCCCGATCACGGCCGACTTCGCCGCGGTGTAGATCGCCATGCCGCCCTGCCCCGCCATCCACGAGATCGAGGAATAATTGACGATCGCGCCACCGCCCGCCGCCTTCATGTCGGGCAGCACGGCCTGGGCAGCGAAGAACTGGTGCTTGAGGTTCACCGCGATACGCTGGTCGAAATACTCCGGCGTCACCGTCTCGGTGGCGTGGCGATCGTCATGCGCGGCGTTGTTGACCAGCACGGTGATCGGCCCGAAAGCGGTGCGGATGTCGGCGATGGCCCGGCGCAGCGCGTCGGTATCCGTGATAGCGGCGTGGACGTACTTCACCGTCGCGCCGGCGCCCGACAGCTCGCCGGCCAGGGCACGTGACGGCGCATCGGCGATGTCGATGAAGCCGACCTTCGATTTCTGCCGGGCGAAGGCCCGCACGATGGCCGCGCCGATGCCGCTGCCGCCGCCCGTGACCAGCACCGAGCGTCCTTCGAGATCGGGGTAAATCGCGCCGCCGGCCATGCCGTCCTCCCTTTTCCTGGCGCCAGCCTAGCACGGCGGATCGCGGCGGCAGCGGGCGCTTGTCGAGGCCGCGCGGAGCGGTCATCCTCCCGGCGAGAGTTAGGGGAGTACCGTGATCCGTTACATCCTGTCCGTGATTGCGCTGTTGGCGATGTCGAGCGCGGCACTCGCGCAATTCGGTCCTGCGCCGCAGCCGGGCCAACGCACCGGGCCCAGCCCATTCGGTCCGTCGCCGCAGGCGCAGCCTTATCCGCAGCAGCCCTACCCACAGCAACCGTATCCGCAGCAGCCGTATCCCCAGCAGCCCTACTATCCGCAGCAACAGGTGTCGCTGGTCGGCGTGTGGAGCACGACGCTCACCGATACGCGCGGTCAGGCCATCGCCTCGCTCTTCCTCCAGTTCTCACCCGATGGCCGCTTCCAGAGGCGCATGATCGTGCGCGGTGGCCAGAGCGATGTCTTCGGCGTCTGGCAATACGACGCGCAGAATTCGATCCTCTACAGCCAGGCGCAGGACTACTCGCCCAAGAACCTGCCGCCGAGCGAACCGATGGGCCAGACCTTCACAGTTCAGCTGCAGTGGGTCAGCCCCAACCAGTTCATCACCCAGGATGCCAGCGGGCCGATCCGTTGGGCGCGCCAGCAATGACGGCCTGAGCCGTCATCCTGAGCGACGCGAAGGATCTAGCGGCCGAGATTGGTGATCTGCACCCGGCGATTGGCCGCGTCGTTGGGATCGGCGGTGTTGATCGGCTTGTCGCTGCCGTAACCGATGGCGCTCAGCCGCTCGGGCGCGATGTGGAACTTGCTGACGAGGTAGTCGCGTACGGCGTTGGCGCGCTGCGTCGAGAGCCGCCGGTTGTAGTCCTTCTCGCCGCTGGCGTCGGAATGGCCGGCGATCTCGAAGCGATAGCCGTTGAGCTTCGGATCGGCCAGCGCCACGCCCAGCTTGTCGACCATGGCCATGCCGACGAAATCGAGCTTCGAGGAATCGATCTCGAACTGGATGCTCATGTCGATGGTGGGCGGACCCTCGATGGTGACGCGACCACGGGTCAGGGAACGCGGCTTGCCGCCCGGGGGTGGCGGGGTCAGCTTGTCGACGATGTCGGCCGAGCTTGGCGACGCCGGCGCCGGCTTGGCGCTGCCCTGCGCGAACGCGCCCGATCCCATGATGACCAGTAATGGCACGACGAGCGCAAACAGGCGGCGCATGGATCCTCCGGCGATGTAATGGAACCGTATTGTACCAGAGTTTCGCGCAGTTCGCACCGTCGGTGCGTTCACGGATAGGTCAGCAGCGTATCAGTGACCAGATTGATCAGCGGCCGAACGTCCGATCGGATCGCCAGCCGCACCGGCGGCTTCACCATGTTGCGCGCTCCGCGCAGGTCACAGACCGTGGCGCCGCGGGTATGGATGCCGGCGCACTCGACCCGCACGATGGCGCCGTCGGTCTCCAGCAGCGCCTCGTCGACATAGGGCACCAGGGCACAGACGTCGTGCATCGAGGCTACGGCGCGGGCGAAGACCGCGCGCTGGCGATCGAGATAGAACGAGACGAGGTCGGCGATCACCCCGGCAACGCGCCGGCCGCTGCCGCGCAGGCGGGCGATGTCGGCATCGTCGAAACCGGTGCGGCGCGTCACGTCGAGGCCGACCATGCGGATCGGCACGCCGCAGCCGAACACCACGGCCGCCGCCTCGGGATCGCAATAGATGTTGAACTCCGCCGCCGGCGTGACATTGCCGCCGGCCGCCGAGCCGCCCATCACGGTGATCTCGCGCAGCCAGGTCCTGAGCCTTGGCTCGCGCTCCAGCGCCACGGCGACATTGGTCTGCGGACCGATCACCGCGAGGATCAGCTCGCCCTGGTGGCGGCGCGCCGTCTCGATGATGAAGTCGACGGCGTGCATGTCGATCGGCTTGCGCACCGGTGGCGGCAGGTCGTGGCCGTCGAGCCCGCTCTTGCCATGCACATGCGCCGCATCGGTGGTCGCGCCGACCAGCGGCGCGGCGAAGCCCGCGGCGACGGGCACGTCGATGCCGCCCAGCTCGAGCACGGCCAGCGCATTGCGCGTGCTGTTGGCGAGCGAGCTGTTGCCGTGCGTGGTGCTGACGCCCACGAGATCGAAATGCCGCGCGCCGAACAGCAGCGCCACGGCATCGTCGTGGCCGGGATCGCAGTCGAT
>JAFAZJ010000025.1 GCA_019239835.1 Alphaproteobacteria bacterium
CGCCTGGTAGTGCTCGATGGCGATCTGCAGCGCCTGGCGTAGCTGGTCGAGGTTCTGCGCGTCGGTGAAGGTCGGGCTCTTCTCGAACCACTTCGCGCCCAGCGCTTCGGCGGCGACGCCTTCGCTGCTGCGGCCATCCTCCAGCGCGATGCGCACGCGCAGGATCGCCTGCGTGCCTTCTGTCACGGTGATCACGCCAAAGCGGAACGGCAGGCGCAATTTGTGGTCGCGCTCGAAGCGGTCGGCGGCCTCCAGCTTCACTTTCACGACGCTTGCTCCATCAGCCCCTGAACATAGCCGATCATCCGTGCGGCACAGGTCGGGCCATCGGGCTCGTAGACGAAGGGTTCCATGGCGATCCAGCCGGTATAGCCGGTGTCCTTCAGGGCGCGAAGCACGGGCGCGAATTTGTCGCTGCCCTGCCCCGGTCCACGCCGGTTGCGATCGTTGAGCTGCACATGCGCCAGCAACCCTGATGGCATCCAGCGGCGGATCGCGTCGGCCACCGGCTCGGGCTCCTCGTTCGAGGCCGCGAGCGTATCGATCATGGTCCGCAGGGCCGGATTGCCGTTGCGCCGCACGACTTCAGCGGCTTCGGTCAGTGTGTTGACCAGGTTGCAATCCGGCCGCGCCAGCGGCTCGATGCAGTAGGTCACGCCGGCCTGCCCAGCCTCGGCAGCGGCGATGCGCCAGGCTTCCTCTGCCCGCTTGGCATCGTCCGGCCCGTCAGCACGTCGCTGCGCCGGCGATCCATGCACCAGGTAGTCGCCGCCCAGCTCCGCGCACATCTCGACCAGCGCGCGCAGGACGTCGACGCTCTTCTGCCAGACCGTGCGATCGGCGCTGGTGATCGACAGTCCCGCCGGCGCGGCGAGCAACCAGTGCAGCCCACTGACCGCGATGCCTGAGGCGCTACAGGTGTTGCGGATATCGGCACGTTGCGCCGCCGACATGGCATAGGCCTCGTCGCCAAAGGTGAAGGGCGCGACCTCCAGCCCCTCGTATCCCAGCGCTTTCGCCAGCGCGCATTGGCGTGCAAAGGGCAGCTCGCGGATCACTTCATTGCACAGCGACAGTTTCACGGAATATCATCGCTCCGGCGCAGGACGGGAGCGCATGATAGCAGAGAGATTGGGGCGATGAGGCCGGGCGCGATCGTGAGCCAGTACTGGCCGACGGTGGCGCTGTTCGCGCTGCTGCTGGGGCTGTGGGAACTGGCCGTCACTGTCTTCGAGATCCGCGCCTACCTGCTGCCACCGCCGGCGCTGGTGTGGGATGCCCTGTGGAACGCCGATTTCTCGTGGGGCCCGCATCTGTGGATCACGAGCCTGGAGATCGCCGGCGCGTTCTTCATGGCCGCCATCGTCGGCGTGATGCTGGGTGTCGCCATCGCCTGGTCGCCGCTGATCGCCAATGCGCTGATGCCGTTCCTGGTCTTCGTCAATACGCTGCCCAAGGTGGCGGTGGCGCCGTTGCTGCTGATCTGGATAGGCTACGGCATCCTGCCCACCATGGTGATGGGGGCGCTGATCGGCTTCTTTCCGGTCGTTATCAACACCGCGGTCGGGCTGTCGCAGATCGAGACCGATATGCTCGACCTTGGCCGTGTGTTCAGCGCACCGAAATGGAAGATCTTCCTGAAGATCCGCATTCCCAACGCGCTGCCCTATATCCTGAGCTCGCTGAAGATCACCGCGACAGCGGCCGTGGTCGGCGCCATCGTCGGCGAGTTCGTCGCCTCGCAGGCCGGGCTGGGATACGTCATCGCCAACACGCAGAGCAGCATGAACACGGCAGTGGCCTTCGCCTCGCTGATCTGGATTTCGGCGGTCGGCCTGGCGCTTTACGGTCTGGTGGTCCTGGTGGCGCGTCTATGGGCGCCGTGGGCCGAGGGTGTGGAATGAACAGTCCCAACGACGGAGAGGGAACATGCTGAGGATCGGGTCAATCGCGCTGGCGGCGCTGCTGGCGATGGCCGGCACGGCGTCGGCGCAGGAGAAGTTCACCTTCTCGCTCAACTGGTTCGCGGTCGGCGACCACGCCGCTTATTGGGTGGCACTGGAGAAGGGCTACTACAAGGCCAAGGGCCTCGACGTGACGCTCGAGAACGGCAAGGGCTCGGGCGACTCGATCGCCAAGGTCGACACCGGCCGCGCCGATGCCGGCCTGGCCGACGCCGCTGTGGTGATCGCCTCGCGGGCGCGTGGCACGACGGTGCAGGTGGTGGGCATGGTATTCGACAAGACGCCGCTCAATATCTTCAGCCTCGACAGCAAGCCGCTGAAGACGCCCAAGGACCTGCTGGGCGCGACCCTTGGCGCACCGCCGGGCGACAGTCAGCGCCAGATGTTCCCGGCTTTCGCCAAGGTCACCGGCATCGACGCATCCAAGGTCTCGTGGATCAACATCGAGCCGGCGGCCAAGGTCGCCGCGCTGGCAGAGAAGCGCATGGATGGTGTCGGTGACTACAGCACCGGCCTGCCGCTCT
Source organism: Alphaproteobacteria bacterium (assembly GCA_019239835.1). Classification (GTDB taxonomy): domain Bacteria; phylum Pseudomonadota; class Alphaproteobacteria; order Reyranellales; family Reyranellaceae; genus JAFAZJ01. The sequence continues at coordinate 2,489 of JAFAZJ010000025.1, forward strand.
ACGAAAAGGCTTCGGGCAAGGGCAAGGTGGTGATGATGAACTGGGCCGATTTCGGCTTCGACATGTACTCGATGTCGATCATGGCCAGCGCCAAGACGATGAAGGATCGCCCTGCCGTGCTGAAGGCCTTCCTCGAGGCATCGTACCAGGGATGGCGCGACGTGATCGCCGATCCTGCCGCAGCGATGGTGATCCTGAAGAAGCGCGTGCCGGAGCTCGATGTCGAGACGATGACGCCCAACATGCTGCTGGGCATCGCCCTGATGAAGACCGAGCGCTACGCCAAGGGCGGCATCGGTTCGATCGACGAGAAGAAGATGTGCGACTCGGTCGAGCTGGTGAACAGCTACATGGGCCTGCCCAAGAAGGTGGACTGCAAGGACGTGTACAACACCTCGTTCTACACCAAGGTCGAGATGCCGAAGTGATGTCCGGTCTTACCTTCCCCCGGAGGGGGAAGGTGGCGCGCATCGCGCGACGGATGGGGGATGTATCAGCGCGTCCCGCGTCGGTCTTCGACATCCCCCATCCGCCCTACGGGCACCTTCCCCCTCCGGGGGAAGGTAGGATTGTGGCCCCGTGCCGGATTCCCTGATCGACCTGCAACAGGTCGGCATGACCTACGTGGCGGCGAGCGGCCCGGTCGAGGCGCTCGCCGACATCTCCTTGCGCGTGGGCGCCGGCGAGTTCGTCTCGCTGGTCGGCCCCTCGGGCTGCGGCAAGTCCACCTTGCTGCGTATCGTCGCCGGGCTGCGGCCCGCCACAAAAGGCGTGGTCAATGTCACCGGCAGGAAGGTGACGCGGCCGATCCCCGATATCGGCATGGTCTTTCAGCAGCCGATCCTGCTGAAGTGGCGCTCGATCCTGCAGAACGTGCTGTTGCCCGCCGAGCTTGCCGGTCGCGACGCCAATGGCCTGCGCAAACGCGCGCTTCAACTGCTCGACATGGCGGGGCTCGGCGGCTTCGCCGAGAAGCTGCCGCGCGAATTGTCGGGCGGTATGCAGCAGCGCGCCGCCCTCTGCCGTGCCCTGCTGCTGGATCCGCCGCTGCTGCTGATGGACGAGCCCTTCGGCGCGCTCGACGCAATGACGCGCGACGACATGGCGCTCGAATTGCTGCGCATCTGGGGCGAGACCGCCGGCGCACGCAAGACGGTGCTGTTCGTCACCCATTCGATCGCCGAAGCAGTGTTCCTGTCCGACCGCGTGGTGGTGATCACGCCCAGGCCTGGCCGCATCGCCGCCGACATCGCCATCGACCTGCCGCGCCCACGCACCGTCGAGTTGCGCGCGTCGGAGGCTTTCGGGCGCCTGAGTCTCGACGTCTTCCGCACATTGACCGGGCGAACGGAGGGCAGTGTCGCGGTCTGAGGGCGCTACTGGCCCTTGCCCTTGTTGTCCTTGTCCTTATCGCGCCGCTCGTCATTCTCGAGGATCAGCTCCTCGTTGCCCTGGTTGGTCAGCACGACGCCCGAATCGTCGAGCGGCTGTCCGCCGACGCCGATGATGACGCTGTCGTTGTCGAAGGCCGGTGCGGCGACCGGCGTCTGGAAAACGGTGCAGTTGACGGTGCCGATCGGGCAGCCGTTGAACAGCTCCTTGGGATTGGGCACGCCGCTGTGGCGCACGAAGAACGCCGCGGTGCTGCTGCCGACCAGCGGGCCGGCATAGGGATCGGTGACGAAACGAACGGTGCGCGGATCGATGTTGCGCACGGTGGTGCTGAGCTTGACGTCCAGCCCGTTGCCGTACACGCCCAGTACGCCGAAGGCCGAGCCGGTCGCGGTGGTCTCGAGCGTCGCGCCGATACCGAGCAGGTAGACGGTGGAATCGGGTGCCGATATCGCACCGATGCTGACCTTGCCGCCGCTGATGCTGCCGATCTGGTTGAGTGGGCTGAAGCCCTGCGCTGGCGTCTGCGTTGTAAACAGGCCGCCCAGCTTGGTTGCCGGCGTCGAGCCGTAGAGCAGCACTGGGTCGGTCCCGCTGAGGTCGACCACCATCAGCTTGGCCGTGCCCAGCGAATTCGCCGGCGTGCCGACGTCGCCGCCGACGGTGATGGTCCCGGACACGCCGTCCTTGGTATGGCGATAGACGATCATGCCATTGGCCGAGTTCACCGGGCCGCTCACCGTGAGATCGCCCGCGCTCACGGCAAGGTCGACGAGACGCGCCGTGGCACCGTTGCCCGAATTCGCGGTGATGCCCGTGACACCGGCGACGACGGCATCGCCGGTGACGGCCGTGGTCGCGACGGTGAGCGACGCGCTGTTGCTGAACAGGAAGCTGGTGAAGGCCTCACCGGCGATCAATCCCGCCGCGCCGCCGGCGCGTTGGATCAGGTTCTTCGCGCCCTGCAGGTCGACCATGCCGCCGCCCGACACCGCCAGCAGCGTGCCGCCGGTGATGGTGCCCTTGGCGCCCTGCGTCAGATCCCCGGTGCCGGCGCGCAGGCGGATCGTGCCGCCTGTGCCGCCATTGACGGCTTCGTTCAGAGTCAGCGCGCCGGCGGCCGCGACGGTGATATCGGCGTTGGTGGCTTTGATGCCGCTCAGCGGGCCGATCGTCAGGACCGGGCCGAGGCCGGCGCCATCGGCCGTCACGCTGCCGACGATAAGGTCGGAGGCGTCGCGATAGGCGAACCCGCCGCTGCCCGAGCGGCCCGCCAGCACGTCGACATTATTGGCCGCGGAGATCAGCACCACGTCGGCGGCGGAGTCGATCAGCAAAGACTGGGCGGTGATCGTGCCGGCAGCCTTCTGGCTGACGCCGCCGACGGTCGTGCGCAGGCGGATGGTGCCGCTACCGGTGTTCAGCGGCTGCTCGATCGACAGCGCACCGCCGGCCTGGATCGCGATGTCGGCGTTGCTCGCGACTATGCCCGCGCCAGCAATGGTCAGCGCCAGGGCATCGGCAGCGACCGCGCCGATCCGTACAGCGCCCGCGCTCAGCAGTCGGAAGCTGCCGGCGCTCTGACCGGCGACGATGCCGACATCGTTGGCCGCCACCGCGAGATGGAGCGCGCCGGTCATCGCGTTGACCAGCAGGCTGCCGGCCGAGACCACGCCGGTCGCGCCCTGCGTGATGTTGCCCTTGTCGGTCTGCAGCCGCACGATCGCGGTGCCCGCGTCCACCGCCTGGTCGACGACAATGCCGCCGCTGCTGCCGCCCCTGCCGGCAACGATGGTGATATCGCGATCTGCGGTGGTGATGCCCACGACCGACTTGGCGGCGGAGTCTGTCAGCGCGCCGATCGTCACCGCGGTCTCGCCGACATAGGTGAATGAGCCGCCGGTTGAGACACCGGCCACCATCGCGACATCGTTGGCCTGCGACAGGGTCACGTCGCCGCTGGCGCGCGCGATCAGCGAGTTTGCTGTGATCGATCCGGCCTTCTGATCGATCGTCGTACCGGCACTGAGCTCGACCTGGCCGGCGGCCGCGGCCAACGTGCCATTGAGTGTGATGCCATCAGTGGTCGAGGTCAGCAGGATGTCGCCGGCTCCGACCGAGATCGAGCCCGGCAAGGTCAGCACGCCAGTGGTGGTGAGCGATACGCCGCCATCGGCCGTGAGCGGACCAGTGACAACGAGGCCGCCTGCCGAATCGATCACCGTGAGGCGGCCGGCGCCCAAATTCACCGTGCCGATGGAGTCGAACTGGTTGGCGCCGTTGGTGAGCGTCACATCCTGGCCGGCGGTCTGCGCTTGCAGCGCGCCGGCGACGATGCGATCGCCGGCCCCGCTGCCCTGTGCGATCGCGCCCGATGCGGAGATCAGCGTCAGCGTATGCGTTGTGCCCGCCGTGATACCGGCGCCCGACGTGAGCGCGCCCACACTGGCCACCGGCCCGACGGTGCCGATGTTCAGCGCGCCCGACGTGCCCATGGTGATATCGCCGTTGAGCGAGCTGACCACCGCGATGTTGCCGCCGATGACGTTGGCGCTGCCCAGTGCGATCGCACCATTGGTTGCCTGCAACAGCAGGCCGCCACCGGCGTTGATCAGCTGGCTCTGGGTGATGTCGCCCGAGGCCGTGGCGATCACCGCGGACCCGCCGGCGGTGATCCCTGACGTGGTGCCGACCTGGCCGATCTCGACCGCACCGCTATTGGCAAACGCCACGAAGCCTGTCGTCGCCTTCGCCGCGAAACGGTCCACAGCGTTGGCGCCCTGCGCGACGTCGACATTGGTCGCCGCCAGCGCCCGCAACGCCGCGCCGGTAACGACACCGCCACTGCCCTCGACCACCGATCCCGTGATGGACATCAGGCCGGCCACGCCAGTGCTGCTGTCGACAGCCACGGTGGCGGTAAGACTCAAATCGGCCTGGCTCTGCAGGGTGACGTTGTGACCGGTCACATTCTTGCCGACCGCCAACGTGCCGCCATTGGCCGTGACCGTGACATCGCCCGTCGTCGAGACGATACCCACCGTGGTGACGGTCCCGATCGTCAACGACGTCGACAAGCCATCGGTATAGGCAAAGTCGCCGTTGGCCGAGCCGGCGACCACACCGACCTTGTTGCCCGCAGCAGCCACCGTCAGGTCGACGGCACCCGCGCTCGAGGTCACGTCGAGGTTGGCGGCGAGCAGTGTGCCGGCCACGTCCTGCGTGACATCGCCCGCTGCCCTCAGCTGCAGCGTCTGGCCGGCTGCGTTGATCGACGCGGCGATGGAAAGACCGCCGCTGCCGCCACCGATATCGGCAGTGATCGATACAGCACCGGTGGCGCTGATGCCGCTCATCGGCCCAATGGCGAGCGTCGCATCGGCGCTCACGCTACCAATGCTCAGACCGGTCTTGTCGGCATAAGAGAAAGCGCCTGTAGCACGGCCGGTGAGCGTGTCGACATCGTTGCCTGTCGAGGTTGCCAGTGCGACGGCGCCGGCCGAGTCGATCAGGAGCGCCTGGGCCGTGATCGCGCCGGCCGCCGCCTGGCTGATGCCGCCTGCGGTCGTGCGCAGGCGGATCGTGCCGCTGCCGGCACTCAACGCCTGGTTCAGGGTCAGCGCACCGGCCGTTTGGATCGCGATGTCGGCGTTGCCGGTGGCGATGCCGCTACGCGCCGTCGTCAACGCGCCGGCATCGGCCGTCACCGAGGTGACCTGCAGCGCACCCGACGTCAGCAGGCGGAAACTGCCACTCGACTTGCCGGCGACCGCGTCCACGGCGCTCGCCGCCGAGGTCAGGGCGACCGCGCCCGATGTCGCGTTGGCCAGCAGGCTGCCAGCGATGATGACGCCAGCCGCGTTCTGCGTGATGTCGCCCGGTGCCGTCTGCAGGCGCACGATCGCGCCGCCGGCGTTCACGACCTGGTTGACCGCGATACCGCCAGAGCTACCGCCGGCACCAGCGACGATGGTGATGTCCTGACCGCTGGCGACGATGCCGTTGACCGTGACCGCGCCGGCGTCGCTCAGCGAACCGACCGCAACCGCAGTCTTGTCGACATAGGCGAAGGTGCCGCCCGCGGACCCGGCGAGCGTCGCGACATCGTTGCCGGCCTGCGTCAGGCTCACCGCGCCCGACGCGCGCGCGATCAGCGAGGCGGCGGCAATCGTGCCCGCCGTCTGGCTGATCGCCCCGCCACCGGCATCGAGCTGCAGCTGGCCACTGGTCTGCAGCGTGCCGCTCAGGCTGATCGCGCCTGCCGCGGACGTCAGAACCACGCTGCCCGTCGCCGCGATGCTGCCGGGCACGTCCAGCGTCGCCTGGGTCGTCAGCACGACGCTGCTGGCAGTGACCGATCCGCTGACGCTGAGGCCCGCGTTCGCGTCAAACACCGTGAGCTTGCCGGTACCCAGGTTCGTCGCGCCGATCGAGCCGATCTGGTTGCCGCCATTGCTCAGCGTAGCGTCCGCACCGAAGCTCGTCAGGCGCAGCTCGCCGCCGATGATGCGATCGTTCACGC
>JAFAZJ010000176.1 GCA_019239835.1 Alphaproteobacteria bacterium
TTCCAGTGCAGCCCGGCATCGGCCTGCATCAGCGCGATGCGCCCGTCGCTCGCCGTGTCGTACCAACGCTGGCGCTCGGCGGCGGCGTGGCGTTCGACCTGGGTGGCGAAGGTGGCCAGCCGCTGATCGGCGAGATCGCCGAACATGTGCCGCTGGTCGTCGTCGGTCAGCGACGCCATCGCGCTGTCCTGCGCCTCGGTGTAGGCGTCGAGCACCGCCGGTGCCTGGTTCACCGCCTCCTCGCCCTGCAGGTTGAGGTAGCCGGTCTGCGGGTCGAAGAGCAGCGCCTGCTCGGTCTCGCCCATCTTGACGTCGGCGGTCTTCACCAGGGCTTCGTTGTCGCCGGCGAGCTGCTCGGCCAGGACGCTGTCGATGCCGGCGGCGCCCGGGGACGCCTGCAGCCCGAGCTGCAGCAGCGGCGAGGCGCCGAAATTGCCTGACCTGGCGTCGACGTTGAGGTAACCGCCGCCGGGCACGGCCTGCGCGCTCACGCACAGCGGCTTGTACGGTTCGATCGAGATTCCGCCGGCCATCCGAGTCCTGCTTTCGATGGGCACGGTGTGGCGCCGTAGATCGGTCGCCTTGCATCACCGTGCCGCTCAGGACGGATTTTATAACGGGATGGGCAAAGCTCCGATTTCTGCGCTAACTGCGGTCGTGAATCGCGTTGTTCGCGGGCCGCGTTCGAGAACGAGTCCTGCTCGTCACTCTAGAGCGCGCGTACTTCGGCCAGCCGCTTCATCGAGTACGCATCGTTCCAGCAGACGGCGGCTTCCCACGCGGCCGACGCCTGCGCGGCGATGTCGAGGGCGACCGCGTCGAGACCGGCGGCGTTGTGCGGCAGCGCCAGGTCGAGATCGGGCACGTCGACATGCGCCTCGTCCCAGTCGATCAGCGCGACGCGCCCGGCGGTGATGCGCACATTGCCGGGGTTGTGGTCGCCGTGCACGACTGAGGTCGGCCGTCCGGCCAGCCGCGCCCACGCCGCCCGGCAGCGCGCGACGGCCTCCGCCGGCATCGCATTGAGATCGATCTTCGTGCCGATCTCGGCGTGCAGCAGGTCGGTCGAGGATCGCCAGCCCGGCCGCTGCGCCCAGCCCTCGGTCAGGCGATGCAGCCGGCGCAACGTCTCGGCCACGCGCGCCCAGTCGGCCGCCGTCTCGGGTGGTCCGCCTTCGACATACGTCATCACCACGAGACCGTCGGCGAACAGCCGGCCGTCTGTCGTCGCAATCGGCACCGGCACGCTGAGACCCGCGCGATCGAGGTGCTGCAGCAGCCCGGTCTCCCACGCGAGATCGGCATCGCTCCTGCTGCCGAGACGCGCCACCGCGCGCTGGCCGCCGACCCGCACGCGCCAGACGTCGTTGGCGACACCGCCCGAGAGTCGCTCGATGCGCTCCGCGTCGTCGCCCCATCGCCGCAGGGTCTGCCAACTCACTGCCATCTCCGTGCAGGAACTCGGTCCTGTCGTATCACAGCGGCCAGCGCTACGATGCGGTCAATCAGAGAAGGGGGCGAGCATGGGTGAAGCGAAGGAGTCGGGCGCGAGCCCGCAGTCGCCGTTCGCGGCCGGCTACGAGGCGTACCCGCAGAACTTCTCGAACAAATATTTCGGCCCGGACACGGTGGTGGAGACCGTGAAGCGGCTGATCCTGCGCGGCTTCACGCGCGACAATTTGCGCTGGGGCTATTACCAGAAATACGCACCGCCCGACCCGACCGAGATGGGCAATTGGGTGCGCCCGGACTACTACAAGAACTGGGAGTCGTCGGTCGACGAGGCGCGCGAGGGTCTCGCCAAGATTCCGATCGAGCCCAACCGGCCAGGCCCCGATCCCGACAATCCCAAGGCGCTGGCCAAGACCATGCTGGAGCATCTCGACACGGCGGTGAAGATCGCGCTGTTCGACAAGCATCTTGTTGGCAACCCCAACGATTCGGGCATCGCCATCGAAATCGTGGTCGGCAAGCAGGGCAAGAAGTCGCGCCGCCACAAGGTCAGCACCGAGTGGCGCACCGCGGCGGCCAACCACGGTGATCCCAAGTACAAGTACGACCGGCTGACCATCACCATGACCTGCCCGTTCGGCGGCTGGATCGGCACGGCGGCGTGGAAATATCCCGGTGCGTCGAAGTTCACGCGCTTCGAGGCGAGCTACGCCGTGCCCGCGGCGCCGGCGAGCAGCGACGGGCAGATCATCTTCATCTTCAACGGGCTGGAGAGCCTGCCGCCGCCGCCGGCGAGCGGCACGGCTGCGGCACCTCTGCCGCCGGCCATCCTGCAGCCGGTGCTGCAATGGACCGAGGATGGCTGGGCGGTGCGCAGCTGGTACGTGCCGGCCACCTACACGCCCTCGATGGAGCAGATGCCGGGCCCGAGCGACGAGCGCGCCTTCACGACAGGCAGCGCGCCGGCGTGGACGCGCACGACCCGCGTCGACGAAGGCACCGCGCTCAAGGGCGTCATCGAATGGGACGGCATGATCTATCGCTGCTGGTTCGAGCTCGGCGGCGACGACACGGTGCGGGTGGCCGAGCTGCGCACCAACAACATCCTGCCGCTGACCTATCCCGTCGCCGTCATCGAAGCCTATGGCTTCGACGACAACGAGGAGCTGGTCACATCGGTGACCATGACCGACATCGCCCTGCAGCGCAGCGATGTGAGCGCGCTGGCCGTCGAGCCGACCTGGACCGTGGGCACCGACGATCCGCCGCAGCCGCAGACCGACAGCGCCGGCAAGAACACCATCATCCTGTGGGGCACCGGCCGGATGCAGAAATACCGCGTCGTGCCGTCCGACGATGGCGCCAAGATCACCTTCACCCGCAAGGACGAGTACCGCGCGCGCACGAGGGGAGCGACGCCATGACCGACAAAGCCTGCGAGCTCAATCACCGGGTGCACACCAACACCGGCACGGCGGTGCAGAGCGTCAGCGTGGTGTTCGACCATCTGTGCGGCGGCGAGGGCGGCGTGCAATGCCGGCGCGTCGATCGCAACGGCAACCCGGTCGGCGACGACCAGTTCGCCTTCAACCCGGGCGAGGCCGTCGCCTTCGAGCTCTACCCGGGCGACGGCATCAACATGTTCTGCAACGGCGGCGATAGCCCGTGCAGCTACCGGGTGATGGGCGCCTAGCGGAGGCGAGGCGTGCGGGCCGCGTTTGGCTTCTCGCTCGCGTTACCCCACGTCGGCGCCCAGCCTGCCGCGCTGACCGGCGACCGGGCGCAGATGGGCTGATAGGCGACGTGCCAGCGCTCCCTGACGGAGGCGACCTTCGTGGCGTTGTGCTGAGTCCGTCTTCAACATCCTCCATCCGTCGCTGCGCGCCACCTTCCCCCTCCGGGTGAAGGCAAGGCGTCTTGTCTTCCCCCGGAGGGGGAAGGTGCCCGAAGGGCGGAAGGGGGATGTCGAAGCCGAACCGAAGGCGGTAGAAATACCGCAGATATCATCCCGCCATGATTGCTACGCAGCCTCCCCGGATGCGCCCAAAAGCGACCCGGAATGCTCTCATCAACGCGCGCGCCCAGCGGCGCGACATGACCGAAGCCGAGCGGATCCTGTGGCGGCGCTTGCGCCGCCAGCAATTCCTCGACGCCCGGTTTCGACGTCAGGTGCCGATTGGCCCCTACATCGCCGACTTCGCCTGCTTGAAAGCCCGGCTGGTCGTCGAGATCGACGGCAGTCAGCACGTCGAAGCCGCTTCATACGACGCAAAGCGCGACGCGTTTCTCTCGCGTGAGGGATTCAGGGTGCTGCGCTTCTGGAACAACGACATCACCGCGCGCGCCGATTCGGTGATGGAGGCGATCTTCGTGGCGTTGGATGGGGTCCGTCTTCGACATCCCCCATCCGCCCTTCGGGCACCTTCCCCCTCCGGGGGAAGGTAGGGAAAAGTGCTAGCGCTCGCCCTTCGCGCGGCGGGCCTCGACGGCGGCGAGGTGTTCCTTGGCGGAATTCATGTAGCGGCCGTAGGCCGGCGCCATGCGGTTGGCGTTGGCCAGCGCGGTGATGATCTCGACCGCGCGCAGCCAGGCGTCGCGCGCCTCGCCGAGCCGGCCGGGCATGTGCTCGAGGATGTTGGCCAGGCGGAACTGGATCGAGAAGACATCGTACTGCCAGCTGGCGTTGCCGGGATCGCTCTGCGCCAGGCGCTCGAGGATGGCGCGCGCCGCCTCGTACTCGCGCAACGCCGCTTCCAGCTCGCCCTGCGTGCCCTGCACGTCGCCGATGTTCTCCACCGCGGCCGAGAGGTTTCGCTGCCACTTGGTGTTGCCGGGATCGCTGCGCGCCAGGCGCTCGAGGATCGCGCGCGCGGCCGTGAAGGAGCGCAGCGCCGCCGCCATGTCGTCGCCCGACGCCTGCGCGTTGCCCAGCCGGTGGTAGCTGATCGCCAGGTCGTGCTGCCAGGCGGCGTTGGCCGTGTCGTGCTGCGCCAGCCGCTCGCGGATCGCGCGGGCGGCCTCGAACGAGCGCACCGCGCCCGCGAAGTCGCGCTGGGCGGCCTGCATGTCGCCCATGTTGTTGAGCGCGATCGAGAGGTCGCGCTGCAAGGTGGGGTTGGCGGCATCGCGCTCGGCCAGGCGCTCGCAGATCGCCTTGCCCGCGGTGTAGGAGCGCAACGCCGCGGCGAGATCGCCCTGCGCCTTCTGCGCATCGCCCAGCTTGGACAGCGCCACCGTCAGGTCGCGCTGCAGGGTGATGTTGTCGGGCTGCAGGCTGGCCAGCTGCTCGTTGATCTTCAGGCTCGCCTCGTAGGCGCGCTGCGCCGCCGCGCGGTCGCCCTGCACCCCATGCACGTCGCCCAGCTTGGACCAGGCGATCGCCAGATCGCGCTGCCAGCGCGCGTCCTGCGGCAGGGCGGCGCTCTGGCGCTGGGCGATCTCGAGCGCGGTGGTGGCACGGCGCAACGCCTGCGCCGTGTCGCCCAGCACCAGCAGCACGTCGCAGAAGCCCTTGGACATCTCCATGCGGCGGCGCTGGATCGCCGGCGAATCGGAGTCGGCGGGCAGCGCGTCGAGGATCTTCTCGGCGCGCTGCAGCACGCCGCGCAGGCGCGCCTGCGGCACGCCGGCGAAGTCCTTCATGCCGTCGGCGATCTCCAGCACCAGCGCGTCGGTGGCGTCGAGCGTCTGGCTGAGTGCGCGTTCGGCGGCGTCGCGCTGCGCCCTGGCCTCGAGCTCGCTCTTCTGCGCCGCGGCGCGCTGGCGCTCGGCTTCGGCGGCACTGGCCTCGGCCACGCCGCGTGCGCGAGACGCCTCCCAGGCGGCGACGCCGGCGCCGACCGCCAGGAGCGCGATCGCCGCCATGGCGCCACTCGCCAGGCGCCGCGTGCGGCGGTGCTGGCGCACGTCCTCGCCGCTGATCTCCTCCAGGCCGCGCCCGTGCAAGGTGGCCGCCAGCTTGGCCACGACCTGCTGGAAGCGCGGGTCGCGCTCGCTCACCTGCTCGCGCTGGCGCGCCCACGACAGGTCGAGCCAGAACGGCTCGGTCGCCAAGGTGCCCTTCAGCGCCGGCGGCAGCGCATCGGTGCGCGATGAGTCGAAGTCTGCGGCCGCCTCGTCCCAGGCGATCGCGCCCTCGGTGAGCACGATCAGCAGCGTGTCGGCCGAGCGCTCGGCCAGCCAATGCTTGACCTCCTCGTTGCACCAATGCGAGTGCGCGGCGCGCGGCGAGGCGAGCAGGATGAAGAAGCGCGAGCCGTCGAGCGCCTTGAGCAGCGCGCCGCTCAGGCTCGAGGCGGCGGCCAGGCTGGTCTCGTCGCGAAACAGCGTGAGCGCACGCAGCCGCCACCACGGCTTGGCGAAACGCTGCAAGGCGCGCTGCAACGCCGGCGCCAATTGCGCGTCGGCGGCGTGACTGTAGGAGATGAACGCGTCGTATCCCGGCATCGTCCCCCGACGACCACCGTGCCCCGGTATCGCGCACACCGTCTCACGCGCCCCGCCTGCTGTCGAGCGAGGCGGCTCGCGCGCGCCGCTCGACCGCTCAATACGTCGGCGGCTTGGTGATCCACGGTGCGCTGCCGCCGGCTTTCTTCAGGCCGGCCTCGCCGTCGCGGATGCCGGATTCCTTGGCCGACATCTGCGGCAGGGTCAGCTTGGGCGGCGGCTTGTTCGGGTTGTGGGACGCCGTAAGCGAGCACGAACGTTATCTCTACATCGAGGCGATGCGCCTCGTATTCGAGGATGTGGTCTACACAGTGCCGACGACGACATGATAAATGGGCGTCTCCAACCAACCCGCACAGTCGCGACACGAGGCATCTTCGAAGACGATGGCATGACCAAGGAGCGCGAGGGGTACAATGTGCTCTCTGCCTCGCCGGGTATTCGACTCGCCACAATAGATGCACCGCCCAATCGACGGATACCGTTTTAGCTGCCCGGCTATGGTATTCTCCCCCGATCGACTCTGAGCGTTAATCGTCCGCATCCGCGACGCGGCGTTGCGCATGGAGTTCACAGTGCCGCACAAGCCACATGTCGAGTCCAAAGGGGGAAATGGCGCGGGGAAAGCAACCAAGGTGCTGTTCACCGCGCCGGTGGTCATCCGCTTTTGACTCGGGGATGAAGCGTCCACTCGTTGCGTATGGTTGATGCAACACGCGTGGTCGCAAAGACATCAGATGGGGAAGCAACAATGCATCGGCGTATCGGCCTTCTAGCCGCATCGATCATCATCTCGGCCGCCCTGGCCACCTTTCCGGCCGCGGCCGAGACGGCCAAGCCCGGCGTCGCGCAGCCACCGACCAGCCCCTCAAACCCCTGCGGGATAAAGCAGAAGGTCGAGGGGCCCAACGACAATTGCGTCAAGTCTCCAGCCAAGGGGACAGGTGGTCCCGACACCCCCGGCAAACCGCCTCACAAGTAAACGCAGCGAGACGCGCCCATAAGTCCAGTGATCGCTTTTCTTGGCGGACGGCGCTCACAACTTGGCCATGCAGCCGGACCTTTTCGGCGACGTTGGCCGTCGATGGCGCAGCTCCCGTGGACTGAGATTGCGAGCAAGCCGCACGTCCGACACCTCGTCGTCGGCGTCGTCGAGGACGGCTCCCTGATCGGCTCGCGTCGCCTGATCGAGAAGTTGTTGCGGGCGTTGCCGATCGCCGGCGAGTACGGCGTCGGCTCCAGGCTTGGGCGCGACCAGTCTGAAATCCATTGCGCCTTTCAGCTCGGCCCGGATGCCGACCTTCTGGCCAATGCGCTCCACGCGCTGCCCACCGATCGCTACCACGGCTGGCGAAGCCAAAGACGCTTCGTGCTCGACAACGCAGTGCGCGAGCTGATCGCGCTGGTCATCACCTCGGGACAGGGCAGGGAGTATGCCCGGCAGCGCGGCAAGCGGACGTGAGCAGCGCATGACAGCGTGGGGATGCCGGGCTGGCTCGTTGCGTACGGGTTGGGGAGACGCGTAGCACCACGTACACATCAGATGGGGAAACGACCAATGCATCGGCATCTTGGCCTTCTGGCCGCATCGATCATCGTCTCTTCTGTGCTGGCGAGCCTGCCGGCCGCGGCGGAGACGTCCAAGCCCGGCGGCGTGCAGCAGCCGCCCGCGAGCGCGTCAAAGACCTGCGCGCTCGGCCGGGAAAATTCCATCGAATGCCTGAAGGCTCAGGGCAAGACCGGTGGTCCCGATACATCGGGCAAGCCGCCCCACAAGTAATCACGACGAACCAGGCTCGCCACCGGCGCGTGTTTCTCGCGCGCGAGATCGGGGGACTTCTGACAAACTCGGATCATCGTCACCGGGACAGAGGCTTCGATGATCCGCTCGACAAGGCTCGCCGCCGCTTCTCTGCTCGGGCTGATCCTGGCCGCCCCGGCGAGTGCGCAGCAGGCTCCGACCGCGGCGGATATCGCGGCGAAGCTGCGCGAGATCGGCCGCGTCGTGGCGCCCGGGCCGACCGCTTCGTTGTACGCGCCGCTGCAGGAGAAGGAGCCCTATGCCTCGGTGCTGATCGAGCGCGACGTGAAGTACGGCGCGGCCGAGCTCAACCGGCTCGACGTCTTCGCGCCGGCAGCGCGCTCGGCCAGCCCGCGACCCGTCCTCGTCTTCGTGCGCGGCGGCGCCTTCGTCGGCGGCGACAAGCGCGCGCCCGGCTCGCCGTTCTACGACAACATCATGCTGTGGGCGGTGAAGAACGGCTTCGTCGGCGTGAACATCAACTATCGGCTGGCGCTGCAGTCACCGTGGCCCGCCGGCGCCCAGGACGTCGGCGCCGCGCTCAAATGGGTGCGCGAGAACATCGGCGTCCACGGCGGCGATGCCGCGCGCATCTTCCTGATGGGCCATTCGGCCGGCGCCGTGCACGTGGCGACCTACGTGGCGCAGCCGCAGTTCCAGGCGATCGCCGGTGGCGGCATCAAGGGCGCGGTGATCGTCTCGGGCATCTACGATCTCACCGCGGGGCCGGTGAGCGATCCGGAGAAGGCATACTTCGGCACCGATGCGGCGCTGTACGCCGACCGCTCCTCGCTGCAGGGCCTGCTCAAGACGCCGGTGCCGATCATGATCGCCGCCGCCGAGCTCGACCCGCCGAACTTCATCCGGCAGTTCGAGCTGCTGAAGGACGCGCGCTGCAAGGCGGAATCCGGATGCATCCGCGCCGTGCTGCTGTCCGGCCACAGCCATATGTCGGAGGTCTATGCGATCAACACGGCCGAGCGCCAGCTGACCGACCAGATCCTGGAGTTCTTCAGGAGCGGACGGTAACGCCAGCCGCAGCGCAGCCGCTTGCCTAGTCGGTGCGCGCGACGCGGAAGCCGAGGTCGTCCATGCGGAAGGCGGCGCTGGCGCGGCTGCGGCCGCCGGAGCGGGCCAGCCAGTTGGCGCCGTACCACGAGCCGCCGCGCACCGCGTGCCGCTCGCAATCGCCGGTCAGCCAGGCGCGGCCGCCCGTGGGTGCGCCGACGTAGGTGTCGTTCCAGCAATCCTCGACCCATTCCCAGGCATTGCCCAGCATGTCGTGCAGGCCAAAGGCGTTGACCGGGAAGGAGCCCACCGGCGCGGTGTAGGCGTACCCGTCCTGGCACTTGAAGATGAAGGCGGAGTCCCGGGCCCAGTTCATCTTGTCGGCGGCGACGAAGTCGGCGACGTTTTCGTAAGCACAGGCGTCCTGGGCCGAGCCGCCCCAGTAATACGTGCTGTCGGTTCCGGCGCGCGCGGCGTATTCCCACTCGGCCTCGGTCGGCAGGCGGTAGGCCTTGCCGGTCGTGCGGCTGAGCCACGCGGCATAGGCGCGGGCATCGTCCCAGGTGACGCAGACCACGGGATGGCGATCGGTCTGCTCGAAGCCCGGGCTCATCCAGTGCTTGCCCTGGATGGTCTCCCACTTGTCGTTCTGCCACGCCGTGCACGTCGTCGGCATCGCGCGACCCGTCGCCTTGACGAAGGCCGCGAACTCGCCGCGCGTCACCTCGTACTTGCCCAGCGACCAGGCATAGCCGATGGCGATGCGATGCTGCGGCTGGCTCTTGGTGGGGCGATCCACCGGCACGCCGGCCAGCCGGTCCTCCTCCGCCGTCGTGCCCATCAGGAAAGAGCCGGGCGGGATGCGCATCATCTCGGGGCATTGCGGACAGTCACGCTGGACCTGCTGCGCGCGCAGCACCGATGGCGCCGCCAGCCACAGCACGGCGAGCGCGGCGAGAACGATCGGTCGCATGGTTGTCTTCTCCCCCGAGAAACGCGGCCAGCGATCCGACTATACGCAGCTTCATGCAGTCACGGAGCCTGTTTATTTGTCACCGTGCGCAGCGCGTTGAGGATCGTGCGATCGGCGCCACTCAGATTCGCATCGGGCGAATGGATCTCGATGAGGTGGCCGCAACGGGGGCAGTGGAACGTCGGGTGCTCGACGAGCCACATCACGGGCTGCTCGCTGCCGCAGGCGCAATGCGAGCAGATGAAGGTGATCGTTGTCAGGCTGAGCGGCTTGGTCGTCACTGTGCAGCGCCTACGCATTCGCCGTTGAACGTGTCCTTGGCAACGGTGTTGCGCGGCCGGCGGCGAAAAACAACAAGCGTCCGCACTGCGCGCAGCTCGCCGCGGCGGCGAGGATTCTCAGAACGGCGTATCGCGCGGCCGTATGCGCACCTCGACGCCGCCGGCCGCCAGCCGATCGTAGATCATGCCGGCGACGATCGCGCGCTCGGGCGTCTGGCCCTTGGGCGTCGTCTTGTGCAGCTCCTCGAGGATGGGATCGATCAGCTCGGCGAAGCGCTCGGCGCTCGCGTCGATCTCGCCGGCGCTGATCTTCATCCACTGATAGAAGCAGCCCGACATCCAGGTCGGCGCGAAGCGCTGGCGCTTGGGCCATCGCTTCAGGCACTGCACGCCGATGACGATGGCGAAATGCTCGACGAACGCGGGGCGACCAAGCTGCATGCCGCGCATCTTGAAAGCGCGCGCGCCGTGATCAACGGACAAATCGGTGGCAACCATTGGCGGCGGATGAGAGTTGATCGCATGTGGAGACCGTCATGTCCGACAGCGATCCCGAGTGGCTGCTCGACCGCGCGCACACCGCCCGCGCCGAGGCGGCCCGCATGCTGGAGCGCGCCCGCGCGCTCAGCAGCGAGAGCGAGCGCGCCGAGCTGATCCGCTTCGCGGCCAAGCTGGAGCAACGCGCCAAGGACCTGGAACAGCGTGCGGGCAGGCAAGCGGAGCGCGACGATCACGCGTGATGCGCTATGCTGCGCCAACATCGCGGAGTGAACATGGACGGGATCCATCCCATTGCGCCGCCCGACGTGGGCGACGAGATGCACATGGTGCGCCGGCTCGGCTGGGCGCTGCTCTACCAATGGGATCGCGTCCCCGACGATCTGCGCGACCGGCTGATCGAGCAGGCCGTCTTCACGCAGGATCGCTACCAGACCGCCCAGCTCAAGGAGCGGATCGCGGCGTTCGTCGGCAAGCACGCCGAGGCGTTCAAGGCGCAGAAGACCTAAAACTACCTTCCCCCCAAGGGCGCGCTTGCGCGCCCGGAGGCGGGGGAAGGTGGCGCGAAAGCGCCGGATGGGGGTGGCTCGCGCGGTCAGGCGTGATCTGCGAAGGACATCTCGTCCGTCTTCGACGGCCACCCCCATCCGCCCTTCGGGCACCTTCCCCCGCCAGCGGGGGAAGGTAGTCAGTCCACTTGATCGGACGCCTTAGCGGTCGATCGTTTTCGAGAACTGCCGCACCAGCGCGTCGTGCAGCTCGCTTTCCTCGAACGGCTTCATCAGCCGCGAGACGGAGCGCAGCGCGACGGGCAGCGCGATCTCGGGATAGCCGGTGACGAACATGAAGGGGATGCGCCGCTGCGCCAGCATCGAGGCCACCGGGAAGCTCAGCAGGCCTTTCATGTTGATGTCGAGCACCGCGCCGTCGAGCGCGGCGTTCGAGGCGAAATCCATCGCCGCTTCCAAGGTGCTGGCCGGCCCGACCACCGTCGCGCCCAGGGCGCGCAACGCGTCGGCGATCTCGCAGGCGATCAGGTAGGTATCCTCGACCAACAGGATCGTGGTGTCGCGCAGTCGGCGGCTGTCGCGGGCAGGCATCCCCCTGAAACACAGTGGGCAGGTCCGGCGTTGCGCTCAGTCGCCGTGAAATTTACCCCCTGCGACTGCGTGTCAACGGCGCTTGCGCGTCGCCCGCTCGATCTTCGCCACCGCGCGCACCGCCGCGCCCTGCGCGGCGCGCTGCTTGGGGCTGTCGACGATCTTGGCGACCTCGCTGACCGTCTCGCCCGGATCGGCCTGCGGCGGGCGCTCGGCCAGGGTCTGCTGCACGTCGATCACGACATCCTCGAGCTGCTCGATGGCCACCGCCGCCTCCTCGGCCAGCGCGGCGTCGACGTACTGGTCGTGATCGTTCTTCGGCACGTCACGTTTCTGGGTCGGTACCGAGATCGAGCGCTCGCGGGGCATGCGGCCACCTTTCCGCCGGCGGGGACCGGCGTTGCCTGTCCGGATTCAACTCCGCATGGGGTGAGACGTTGCAGGCCCAATTGAACGCGGCCTCCGCGCGGCCGTCGCGTTGATCCGGGTCTCGATGCGGTCGGCCGAGGCCAGGATCGCGTCGAATGCCGGCGCGGCGCCAAAGATCATGGCGCGGGTGGCGTCATAGTCGCGGCGCAGCGCGTCAACCATTGTGCCTCGCGGCGCCACTGCGAAGCTGCCCGCGATGGCGGATACGAGGTCGTAGTCGGGCCGATCGAAGAACATCCGCGCATGGTGCACGCAGTCGTCGCCAAGATCGCGATCCTCGAGCGCGGCCTTGCCTGCGTCCGAACCGAGCAGGCAGTGGAGGTCACAATAGTGCCGGGACATGCGCTGGATAGTGCCGGGACATGCGCTGGCCCTCCTGCCGCAGGATACCGCGCCGTAACAACCACCTGCCGTCGCCGCACAGCTACAAGGGCGGCTCGCCGTTCTATCACGGCCTGACGCCGGACCAGAAAATCGTGATCTTCGCCGGCGAGGGCAGCTATCGCGACAACCTGGTCGCCGTCACCGACGGGCTCAACGCCACGATCAAGACCGACCGCGGCATCCCCAGTCAGCTGCCGTGAGGAGACCTCGCGCCCGCGCCTGCACGTCCGCTCGGGCGCTCGACTAGCGCCGGGAGTCGTCGCCCACCACCTGCCAGGTGCGCTCGCACGCGGCGACCAGCGCGGCCTGCAATTCCTCGAACGTCCTCAGCATGCGCGCCGGCCGGTCGACCGGGCGGCCGTGGCGTTGGCCGTCCGCGACCACCGCGCGCAGGCGCTCGATCGCGGCGCTGCCGCGCTCGACGCTCTGCTCGGCGACGACGAGACGATGGGCGTGTGCTGGCCTGTGCATTCTCTACCCCCGGGCTCATGCGGTGCCTTGAGCGCCGAACGGCTCGATCGGTACGCGGTTGCATTGCCCGCGATCAGAAAAGTCCGCGCGGCCGTCGCCTGCGAAGGCGTGGCTTTTGCCCGGACGGCGTGCGGACGGGCTCGACGGTGATCTCCTTCGCCGCCGCCGCCAGGCCGATTTCCGAGATCACCACGGTGCCGGATGCCAGGCGCAGCCAGCCGCGGCGCGCCAGCATCAGGACCGCGTTCTTGGTGTCCTGCTTGCTCCAGCCGCGCTGGAACATCTCGAGATCGAGGACGATGAGCGGCAGGCGCGAGGCTCGGTTGTGCGCGATGATCTCCAGCGCGCACTGCGCTTCCGATGACAGCCGACGCGGGTGCGCGGGCGTCGGTGCCGGCAGGCGGACGGGGGTGACGCCCGATGGCTGCAGCGGCGAGCGCCGGACCGGCCGCAACAGCAGGTCCCACGATTTCGACAGCGCCGCCATGCCGGCGTCCGCCAGCTCGCTATAGTGCTGCACGAGCTGGGCTTTGAGCGCCAGTTGCCGCCGCGCCGCCGCGATCAGCTGGTGCCGCTGCCTGATCAGCTCCGCCGATGATGTGCGATCGTCCTGCGCCGAGTCGAATCCCGCCGGACCTACCTCGCCCATAAGCCGCCTCCAGTCGGACAGCCTATTCTAATGCGAATCGCGTCGCGGAAAAGAGGCCGCGGCGAGCTCGGCGCGCAAGCGCTCGCGGTCCGCGACGTGCTCGGCCAGCAGATCCTCGAAGGTTTTCAGGAGCTGGGCGGCCTGTTCGGTGGGATGACCGTCGCGCGCCATCTCGCGCAGCAGCATGCGTTGGCGCTCGACATGATCGGTGCCGACCTCGATGTGCTTCTCGGCCAACGCCAGATGCTTCTCGATCAGGGCCCGGTCCATGGGCGTACAACGCCCGATGCGGCAGGCGGGCTGCGCTGCCGCCCCTCAGGTCGCGGCCGCCGGCTCCACGACCGGATAGCCGCCGACGACCTTGCGGCCATCGACATAGGTCGAGATGCGGTCGGGATTGGCGTGGATGCCGAGCAGGCGCATCGGCTTGTCGCCGACCGTGCTGAAGCTGTGCGGGATATCGGCCGGCAGCGCGACGCAATCGCCCGCCGTCAGGCGCACCGGATCGGCCTCGCCGCCCTGCAGCCAGACATCGGCCTCGCCCTCGATGATGAACAGCAGCTCGACATAGGGATGCCAGTGCATCGGCGCCACATAGCCCGGCGCCGAGGTCTGGATCCCCGTGCGCACCGGCGTGTCACCGTCGGCGACCAGCGGATGGTAGAAGGCCAGCGGCCCGAACTCGAGGCGTGCGGAGTCGGCGAGCTTGCCGACCTTGAGCGTGTGCAATGGAGCTGCCATGGCGGGTCTCCCCAAGGGGCTCGGACGCACCACTATGAGCGCCGCCGCTGGTGATGTCATCCATGGCCGCCGCGCGGCGGATGTGTAGGATGTGCGCTCTGGGGCGGCGTCGGGGACAAGGCGCCGGTGCAGATGGGGGAGACACGCATGACGATTTGGGCAAAAGGCGCGCCCTTGATGGCGCTCGCGCTGCTGCTGGCGACGATGCCGGCGCTGGCGCAGTCGCGCGCCGACCTGGCGATGCGCTGCGCCGACTATCTGAAGCCCGATGTCTCGATCGCCGCCTGCAGCGCGATGATCCAGGCGCGCGGGCCGGGCGACGGCGATCTCTCCGAGGTCTACAAGAACCGCGCTTCCGCCTATCGCAACCGGCGCGAGCCGGACAAGGCGCTGAAGGATCTCGACGAGGCCATCCGCATCAAGCCCGATTACGCCGACGCCTACGACGCCCGCGGCTACATCTTCTTCGAGCTCAGGCAGAACGAGCGCGCGGTGCAGGCGTACGACCAGGTCATCCGGCTCGATCCCAAGAACGCCGGCGCCTTCGACATCCGCTCGCGCGCGCTCAGCCGGCTGGGCCAATTCGAGCGCGCGATGCAGGATCACGACCAGGCCATCAAGCTGTCGGTGTTCAGCAAGATCACCGCCGACGATCAGGCCCGCCGCTGCTGGAATCGCGCCGGGCTCGGCCAGCTCGACGCGGCGCTGCGCGATTGCACCGAGGCGCTGCGGCTGGAGCGCGACAACGCCGCCGCGCTCGACAGCCGCGGCCTGGTGAACCTGAAGGCCAACCGCCACACGCTCGCCATCGCCGACTACGACGCCGCGCTCGGCGTCGAGCCCCGCCGGGCGACGGCGCTCTACGGCCGCGGCATTGCCCGCCAGCGCCAAGGCGACGCCGCGCGCGGCGCCGACGACATCGAGGCGGCGAAGGCGATCCAGCCCGACATCGCCGAGGAGTTCGCGCGGCTGGGCGTGCGCTAGCAGCGTCGTTGCCGAAGCTTATCCAGCGCGCCGACTTCGATGCCGCCCTGCGGATCGATCCGCGCGCGGCGTCGAGCCTTTACGTCCGTGGCATCGCGCACCGGCGCAGAGGCGACGCGACGCGTGGCGACGCCGACATCGCCGCGGCCAAGGCGATCAAGTCTGACATCGCCGAGGGGATGGCGAAGATCGGCCTGCGCTGAGCTGGCGCCGGATATCGGCTGGCGCTCACCTGTCGTTTCGAGCGCAGCGAGAAATCCAGAGAGATCCCTGGATCCCTCGCTGCGCTCGGGATGACGGATGAGGTGCTATTCGACGAGGCGCAGCTCGCTGTCGCTGACGGCGTTGACGGCCTGGGCGGCGACGACGTGGAACGCCTCGACCAGCTCGTCGACGGTGTCGGTGGTGTAGGAATAGGTGATGTCGTCCTCGTCGGGGCTGGCGCAATTGACGCGCCGCGCGTTGTTGCTGCTGCCGACTGTGTGGTAGCCGACGGTGAAGATCTTCACGCCCGCCGCCTTGACCTGGGTGCACAGCGCCTCGAACTGCGCGTTGGCCGTGCCGTTGGCCGACTCGTAGTAGGTGTTGAAGTCGAAATCCGAGAGGATGACGATCGCCTTGTAGGTCTTCTCCTCGTTATAGGCGCCGGGCGCGTTGGCGCCGGAGAAGATCTGGTTCCATTTCGGCGACAGCATGTACCAGGCCCAGGCGAGCCCGAGATGCGCCGCCGTCGTGCCGTCGGAGGTGAGACCGTTGACGTCGGCGTGCAGCGCGCCGGTGCTGCTCGACAGCGGCTGGATGGTGTTGTCGCCATCGGGCGTCTGCGCCGACATCGCCTGCACCAGCTCGGAATAGTCGCCCTTGGCCGATGTGCGCTTGGTCTTGAAGTCGCCGAAGTACTTGTTGCCCGCGCTTGGCACGTCGTCCTTGAACCGGTAGTTGCCGGTGCGCTCGACCACGCCGCTCCAGATGCCCGAGAGCTTCTTGTTCGTGACCGTCTTGAAGTAGGTCGCGCCGACATTGACCGAGGCGGAGAACGGCGCCAGCGCCACGCGCGAGGTAAACTTCGACTGGTCGTGCTGGACCACCGTGTCGATCAGCTGGTTGGCGGCGCTCTGCTGCGCCTCCATCTTGGTGACGCCGCGCGTCTCGGTGCCGCTGGCCATCGACGACGACACGTCGAGCACCAGCGCGACCTCGAGGTTCTTGTCCTGGATTGGCGGCGCATAGGCCACGGCGCGGCCGCTCAGGGTGCGCTCGGTGGAGCCCAGCATGAAGCGGCTGAACAGCGAAGGCAGGGGACGCGTGACGACGACCTCGACGGCGCCGGTCTTGCCGGCGTAGGCGCCGGAGGTCGGCGGCGAATGCACCACCAGGCTGACGCCGCTGGCGGCGGCATAGCCGTTGCGCGCCGCGTCGCGCTGGGCGATGGACTGGGCGTCGGCGAGCTTCAGCCCGTCGGCCATCGCCCGCGCGCCGCCCAGGGCGGCGGCGTCGGCCATCTGCTGCACGCTGCGCTTCTCGATGTACCAGGCGCCGGTGTCGACGCCGACGCCCAGCGCGCCGACCAGGACCGGCAGCGACAGCGCGATCATGATCGTCGTGCCGCCGGTCTGGTCGGCCGACAGAAGGCGCAGGCGGCGCAGCGGATGGACGAGGCGGGTCAGCAGGGGCGTCATCATTTTTCCCACGTCCGGCTGACCACGCAGCCGGCTCTTGAAATGAAGGTGGTCAAAATCGATACGTGAAAATGTCGTCAATTTCGATGAGCATGAACTCCTTTCAGATCATCGTCAAAGAGTTTAATAAGCAATTGAATATACTAAATAATATGTTAGTTCATATCGGATCATTTTCGTCAAACTGACGGTTATCTGACTCATTTTATGAGTTAATTCAGACGCCTAGCGACCAAAGCTCATGCGGATTTCTGGTCAGATAATGATCAGGAAGATGAGCCGCTTGGTCTTTCCCGTTCGGCGAGCCTGTGTGAGCAGGGAAGCAGGAAGAACCGGCTGCGGGTCTTCATCTCGTAGTCGCGACGCGACTACCCGTTCTTCGATGCCGAGCCGTCGGCGCCGGGGTCGGGTTTCGGCGAAGGCCTGCGCACGCTGGCGGCGGCGCTGCGCTTCGACGTCGACTGGCTGCGCGAGGCAGCGCGCTATGGCGACGGACAACCTCAGGCGTGTCGCACCTGATCGCGCTGCCTCGGCGATTCGTGGCAAACTGCGCTGTGGGTGAATCGATCGGGGAGCTTGTGTGAGCGGGGAGCGGCAGGACGAGCGGCTGCGGGTGTTCATCTCGTACTCGCGCCGCGACACTGAGATCATCGATCAGCTCGCCGCTGCGCTCGACGCCGCCGGCTTCGAGCCGCAGCTCGACCGGCATGGCACCTCGGCCGGCGAGGCGTGGGAAGCGCGGCTGAGCGAGATGATCGCGCAGGCCGACACGGTGATCTTCGCGCTGACCCCCGATGCCGCCACGTCGAAGGTCTGCGAGTGGGAGGTCGACGAGGCGCAGCGGCTGGGCAAGCGGCTGATCCCGATCGTCGCGCGGCCGTTGGGCGGCACGGCGGTGCCGGCGAAGCTGTCGCGACTCGATTACACGTTCTTCTATGCCGAGCCGTCGGTGCCGGGCTCGGGATTCGGCGAGGGCCTGCGCAAGCTGGTGGCGGCGCTGCGCGTCGACGTCGAGTGGCTGCGTGAGGCGACGCGTTACGGCGGCCTGGCGCGGCGCTGGGAGGAAGGTGGCGCGCCGACCAACCGGCTGCTGTCGGGCGCTGATATCGAGCTTGCAAAAGCGTGGCTGGCGAAGACGCCACGCGATGTGCCGCCGCCGCCCGAGGTCGTGCAGCGCTTCATCCGCGACAGCGAGGCGCACGAGGCCGAGCGGCTGGCAGCCGAAGCGGCGCAGGCGGCGCAACTGCGCGACGCCGAGCTTTCCAGCGCCAACGCCCGCCTCGACGCCGCGCGCCAGGTGCAGCGGCGCACGCGCATCGCGCTGATCGTGGTGTCGGTGCTCGCCGTTGTCGCCCTCGGCGCGGGCGCGTCGGCGTTGTGGCAGTGGCGCGAGGCCGTGGCCGCCGCCACCGAGGCCGCGCGCCAGAAGGCCGAGGCGGAGCGGCAACAGGCGGAGGCGGTGCGTCAGGCGGCCGTGGCCAACCGCCGCGAGCGCGAAACCGCCGAGCTACGCCGCTCGACCCAGGTCACCGAATCCGGCCTGCTGTCGCGCGCCGCCACGTCGCTGGTCGGCAACGATCCGGTCACGGCCATGCTTCTGGCGCTGGAGGGCATGCCCGACGCATCGTCGGGCATCGATCGACCCCTGGTCAGCGAGACCCATGTCGCCCTCGCCCGCGCCATCCGCCTTGTGAGAGAGCGCTTCGTCGCCCCACACGACGGCGACGTCCGTGCCGTCGCCTTCAGCCCCGACGGCCAGCTCCTGGCGACGGCGTCCGCCGACAAGACGGCGCGCATCATCGATGCGGCAACCGGCAAGGAGCTCGTACGGTTGGCGCATGACGGCCGGGTCACAGCGGTTGCCTTCAGCCCCGACGGCCGACTCCTGGCGACGGCGTCCGCCGACAAAAAGGTGCGCATCTTCAATGCGGCGATGGGCAAGGAGCAGACGCGGCTCGCGCACGACAACGAGGTCAAGGCGCTCGCCTTCAGTCCCGATAGCCGGTTGCTGGCAACGGCGTCCGGGGAGACGGTACTCATCCTCGACGTGGTGACAGGCAGGGAGCAAGTCCGGCTGGCCCATGGTGGTGGCGTGGATGCAGTCTCGTTCAGCCCCGACGGCCGGCTGCTGGCGACGGCGTCCTCGGACAGGACGGCGCGCCTCTTCGAGGTGGCGACAGGCGAAGAACAGGCACGGCTGGCGCACGACGACTGGGTCAGAGCGGTTGCCTTCAGCCTCGACGGCCGGCTCGTTGCGACGGGATCCAACGACAACACGGCGCGCGTCTTCGATGTGGCGACGGGCAAGGAGCAGGCGCGGCTGGTGCATGACAGCTGGGTCATGGCGATCGCCTTCAGCCCCGACAGCCGGCTCGTGGCGACGGCGTCCCTGGACAAGACGGCGCGCGTCTTCGATGCGGCGTCGGGCAAGGAGCAGGCGCGGCTGACACATGAGAGTCAGGTCAATGCGATTGCCTTCAGCCCCCGCGGCCGGATCGTGGCGACGGCGTCCCTGGACAAGACGGCGCGTGTCTTCGATGCGGTGACGGGCCGAGAGCTGGTCCGGTTGGCGCATGACAGCGGGGTTGGCGCGGTCGCCTTCAGCCCCGACGGCCGGCTCGTGGCGACGGCTGTGGGGGACCGGACAGCCCGTGTCTTCGATCTAGCGCCGGCGCTGATGCAAGTGCGGCTGGCGAATGGAGCTGACAAGGCCGCGATTGCCTTCAGTCTCGATGGCCGGTTCGTGGCGATGGCGTTCGCGGACCGGACAGCGCGCATCTTCGATACCGCGACCGGCAGGGAGCAGGCGCGCCTGGCGCACCAAAGTGCCGTCCGTACGATTGCCTTCAGCGCCGACGGCCGGCTCGTGGCGACGGCGTCCGACGGCGAGACGGTCGGCGCAACGGTGCGCATCCTCGATGCGGCGACGGGCAAGGAGCAGGTGCGGCTGGAGCACAACTGGGTCAATGCGATTGCCTTCAGCCCCGATGGTCGGTTCATGGCGACGGCGTCCGAGGACCGGACCGCGCGCATCTTCGACGCTGCGACGGGCAAGGAGCAGGCGCGGCTGGAGCATAGGGATTGGGTTCGTGCGGTCGCCTTCAGCCCCGACGGTCGATTGCTGGCGACGGCCTCCGGCGACAGGACAGCGCGCGTCTTCGATGTGGCGACCGGCAAGGAACAGGCGCGGCTGACCCATGGCGACGCCGTCGTTGCAGTCGCCTTCAGCCCTGACGGAAGGCTCTTGGCGACCGGCTCCTTCGACAAGACGGCGCGCATTTTCGAGGTGGCGACAAGCAAGGAGCTGGCGCGGCTGACGCATGACTGGGAGGTCGTTACGCTTGCCTTCAGTCCCGACGGCCGGCTCCTGGCGACGGGCCCCGACGATGGGACGGCGCGCATCTATGATGTTGCGACGGGACGGGAGCAGGCGCGGCTGCCGCATGATCCCTGGATCAGAAAGTTCGCCTTCGACCCCGACGGCAAAAACCTCGCGACGGTGGCTGCAAACGGCGTCATGAGCCTGTGGCCAGTGTTTGCCGATGCGCAGTCGCTCGTTGATGCGGCGAAGGCGAAGGCTGCGCATTGCCTGACGCCGGCGCAGCGGCAGGCCTATTTCCTGATCCCGGCGCCACCCCTGTGGTGCGTCGAGCGCCGCCTGTGGCCGTACTACAGCGATGCCTGGCAGGCGTGGCTGGTTGAACGCAAGGCCGGCCGCGATCCGCCGCTGCCGCAGCGCTGAAGGGCGAATCGTGTCAGACTGAGCCCCGGGGGCGAAGCGAGCGGGGAGCGTGTGTGAGCGGGGAGCGGCAGGAAGAGCGGCTGCGGGTGTTCATCTCGTACTCGCGCCGTGACACCGACATCATCGATCAGCTCGCCGCCGCGCTCGATGTCGCCGGCTTCGAGCCGCAGCTCGACCGCCACGGCACGTCGGCGGGCGAGGAGTGGCAGGCGCGGCTGAGCGAGATGATCGCGCGCGCCGACTCGGTGATCTTCGCGCTGACGCCCGATGCCGCGACCTCGACCATCTGCCAATGGGAAGTCGACGAGGCGCAGCGTCTGGGCAAG
>JAFAZJ010000251.1 GCA_019239835.1 Alphaproteobacteria bacterium
CGGCGCTCGGCGCCGACATCGAGGGCATCGACATCTCCAAGCCGCTCGACGCCGCGACACTCGCCACCATCCGCCAGGCCTGGGCCGATCACCTCGTGCTGCGCTTCCGTGGCCAGCGGCTCGACGACGAGCAACTGAAATCCTTCAGCGCCCAGTTCGGCGAGCTCGATCACGCGCCGCTGCCCGCCGCCAAGGACGGCCATCGCCAGGACCCGACCTATATCTCGGTGATCTCCAACATCCTGCAGGACGGCAAGGCGATCGGCGGTCTGGGTGCCTACGAATCGCTGTGGCACACCGACATGTCCTATGTCGATCGCCCGCCGATGGCGAGCGCGCTCTATGCGATCGAGGTGCCGCCATCGGGCGGCGACACCGGCTTCTCCAACCAGTACCGCGCCTATGAGTCACTGCCGGCGGACACAAGGCGGCGGCTCGACGGCCTGAAGCTGCGCCACGACTCCAGCCTCAACAGCGTCGGCGAATTGCGCCGTGGCTTCACCGAGGTGACCGACCCGCGCCAGACACCGGGCGCGCTGCATCCGCTGGTGCGCACGCATCCCGTCACCGGCCGCAAGGCGCTGTTCCTTGGCCGCCGGCGCAACGCCTATGTCGAGGGCCTCGAGCTCGCCGACAGCGAGTCGCTGCTGGACACGCTGTGGGAGTCGGCAGCCGACGACCGCTTCACCTGGTATCAGCAATGGCGCGTCGGCGACCTGGTCATGTGGGATAATCGCTGTACGCTGCATCGGCGCGACGCATTCGATCCCACCACGCGCCGCCTGATGCACCGAACACAGTTCGCGGGCGAGGCGGTGGTTTAGGCCGGCGCGTCGGCAGTCTTTGCCTGCGCCTGGCGCGCCGCTGCTACGGCTGCCTGGTCCGCGCCGGCGCCCTCGGCGAGCAGCGCCATTGGCCGCGCGAACTTGATGCCGGCTTCGTCGAAGGCCTTCTTGATCATGGCGTAGCCGCGACGGCGGATGGAAAACTGTTCGCCCGGCTTGGTCATCATCTTCAAGCGGATCTCGATCGCCGAATCGCTGAACCTCTCGACGCCCTGCATCTTCAGCGGCTGCAGGATGTGCGGCTTGAAGTCGGGGATCTCGGCGAGCTCCTTGCCGATGCGCTTGATGATCTTCTTCGCCTCGTCGATGTTGCTGTCGTAAGTGATGCCGATCGTCATCTTGTCGATCACCCAGTCACGGCTGCTGTTCTGCACGGCGCCCAGCACGCCGAACGGCACGGTGTAGAGCGCGCCACGATGATGACGCAGCTTGATCGAGCGCAGGCTGAAGGATTCGACCGTGCCCTTGTAGTTGCCAGCCTGGATGTACTCGCCGATTCGGAAGGCGTCGTCGAGAAGGAAGAACATGCCGCTGATAATGTCGCGCACAAGGGTCTGCGCACCGAAGCCCAGCGCCACACCGACCACGCCGGCGCCGGCGATCAGCGGGCCGATCTCCACGCCCAGCGCCGACAGCGCCATCATGATCGCCACGGCGAAGACGATGATCGCAAGGATGTTGCGGAAGATCGGCAGCAGCGTGTTCATCCGCGCGCGCCGGCGCGCTTCGTCCTCATCGACCGGTCCGTCGCCATGCGCCTCGGCGAGCTTGCCGTCGATGATCGCGCGCAGGACGCGCCAGATCAGATCGGCGGCGAGGCCGATGACCACGGCGCTGGCGACGCCACGCGACAGCCGCGTCCACACCGTGTCGCCCGACGTGAGATCACCAATCTGGACATCCCAGGCGCGCACCAGCAGATACACCGCGCTGACGATGATGAGCGCGCGCAGGCCGCGCTCGAGCACGACGGTGAGGACGCTGGGCACCTCGCCGGCCATGGTCTCGGTGCCGGGCGGGCGCAGCAGATGGCCAACCGCACGGCCGGCGATCCTGATCAGGATCGGCGTGCCGACAAGGACCAGCAGGCTCCAGAACACCGGCATGGCATCGCCGACGCGCAGCAGCCACATCGCCACGACAAAGGCCGAAAGCGCCCAGGTCACTGCGAGATGGCGCGCATGATGGGCGTGGTCGGCGCTCGGCCGGCGCCAGATCGCCTCCAGCGCGATCGCCACCAGGCCCAGCGCGGTCGCCGCGCCGATCAGGCGGCGCGCCTCTGACGACACGCCCAGCGTCTTGAGGAGCGCGAGCGAAACGGCGGTGAAGGCGAACCACGTGACGAAGATCACCAGCCGCCGATGCCAGAAATAGGCGGCGTTTTCTTCCATCGGCACGATGCGGAAGCGCGGATGGCCTGGCGCCAGCAAGAACGTGCCGGCGACATAGGCCAGACGGGCGATCACGAAGGCCATGAGGTAGCCCAGCCCGATCTCACGCAACAGCGGCGGCCAGTCGAGCGCGAGAAAAGCGCCGATGCTTCCGACGGCGAAGGCCGCGAGCCAGGCCAGCCCGAAGGCCAGCCGGGCCAGCACCGCCAGCAGGCGTTCGCCCACCGTGTGCAACGGCAGATTGCCGATCCACTGGCGGATGCGCTCGGTGCGCCACCAGAAGACCCGGGCGAGGCCGAAGCCCAGCGCGGCGAAGGCGCCGATCAGCAGCAACACATGGGTCGTGCTGCGCTGCTCGAACTCCAGGCGCAGGATGTCGAAGGCCTTGGCGAGCTCGTCCGGCAGCTCGGGCGCCGCGGCGCTCATGCCCTCGATCTGCGCCCGCACGCGGGCCATCTGCTCGGTCACCACGCTCGACAGGCTGGCGTCGGACGCGGAGGGCGGCGGCTTGGGCTTGTCGGCCGCGCGCTTCTCCAACCAGGCACGCACCTCGGGGTCGGCCAGCAGGTCGAGCAGCATGCGCACGCGCGGCGAGGCGTCGTCGGGCGTCTTGGTGCTCTGCGCCGCGGCCGATGCGCCGAACGTCACCAGCAACGCGAGCACGGCCAGAGCGCGCGCGAGGATCGGCAGCATGGTGGTCCCCCTGAGCTTGGTCCTGGAGCGGACGGCCGATTCTTCCCTGAGCCGCGCCCCGACTCAAGGACGCTTGCAGCCCCTACCAAAGTCGTGCGGCGCCGGGCCGCTTGAATGCCTACTTTGGCCGTGTAACGTGCGCCATCGAACGTGCGAGATCGCCTGAGGGAGGGAACCATGTCGGACCAGCTTTTGCCCGTGCCGAAGGACTGGGCGGCGAAGGCCTATGTCGACGCGGCGAAGTACCAGGCCATGTACAAGGCCTCGATCGACGACCCGGTGAAATTCTGGGGCGAGCACGGCAAGCGGGTCGACTGGATCAAGCCCTACACCCAGGTGAAGGACGTCGACTACTCAGGCGACGTGCGCATCCGCTGGTACTACGACGGCGTGCTCAACGTCTCGGCCAACTGCATCGATCGTCACCTGGCCAAGCGCGCCAGCCAGACCGCGATCATCTGGGAAGGCGACGATCCGGCCGACAGCAAGCACATCACCTACAAGGAGATGCACGAGCAGGTCTGCCGGCTCGCCAACGTGCTGAAGGCGCGCGGCGTGAAGAAGGGCGATCGCGTCACGATCTACATGCCGATGATCCCCGAGGCGGCCTACGCCATGCTGGCCTGCACGCGCATCGGCGCGATCCACTCGGTGGTGTTCGGCGGCTTCTCGCCGGATTCACTCATTAACCGTATTCAGGATTGCGATTCCAACCTGATCATCACCGCCGATGAAGGCCTGCGCGGCGGCCGCAAGGTGCCGCTGAAGGCCAATGCCGACGAGGCGCTGAAATCCTGCCCCAGCGTGAAGACCCAGATCGTCGTCAAGCGCACCGGCGGCGCGGTGACCATGCAGCCCGGCCGCGACATCTGGTACCACGAGGAATGCGCCAAGGTGTCGGCCGACTGTGCGCCCGAGCCGATGAACGCGGAAGACCCGATGTTCATCCTCTACACGTCGGGCTCGACCGGCAAACCCAAGGGCGTGCTGCACACCACCGGCGGCTACCTCGTCTACACCTCGATGACGCATCAATACGTCTTCGACTACCACGAGGGCGACGTCTACTGGTGCACCGCGGACGTGGGCTGGGTCACCGGCCACAGCTATATCGTCTACGGCCCGCTCTCCAACGGCGCCACGACCCTGATGTTCGAGGGCGTGCCGAACTATCCCGACTCCAGCCGCTTCTGGCAGGTGGTCGACAAGCACAAGGTCAACATCTTCTACACCGCGCCGACGGCGATCCGCGCGCTGATGCGCGAAGGCGAAGCGCCGGTGAAGAAGACCTCGCGCGCATCGCTGCGCCTGCTGGGCTCGGTGGGTGAGCCGATCAATCCTGAGGCGTGGCTGTGGTACCACCGCGTCGTAGGCGATTCGCGCTGCCCGATCGTCGACACCTGGTGGCAGACCGAGACCGGCGGCATCCTGATCACGCCACTGCCCGGCGCCATCGACCTGAAGCCGGGCTCGGCGACCAAGCCGTTCTTCGGCATCAAGCCCGCGGTGGTCGATGCCGATGGCAAGGTGCTGAGCGGCGAGGCGCAAGGCAACTTGATCCTCACCGATTCCTGGCCGGGCCAGATGCGCACGGTCTATGGCGACCACAAGCGCTTCATCGAGACCTACTTCTCGACCTACAAGGGCAACTACTTCACCGGCGACGGCTGCCGGCGAGACGCCGACGGCTACTACTGGATCACCGGCCGCGTCGACGACGTGATCAACGTCTCGGGCCACCGCATGGGCACCGCCGAGGTCGAAAGCGCGCTGGTGGCGCATCAGAAGGTCGCCGAGTCCGCCGTCGTCGGCTATCCGCACGACATCAAGGGCCAGGGCATCTATGCCTATGTCACGCTGAAGGTCGGCGTCGAGCCCAGCGAGGCGCTGCGCAAGGAGCTGCTCGGCTGGGTGCGCAAGGAGATCGGCCCGATCGCCCAGCCCGACCTGATCCAATGGGCGCCCGGCCTGCCCAAGACTCGCTCCGGCAAGATCATGCGCCGCATCCTGCGCAAGATCGCCGAGGACGAGTACGGCAACCTCGGCGACACCTCGACCCTCGCCGACCCGGCCGTGGTCGACGATCTGGTGAAAAACCGGATGAACCGGAAGTAGGTCCGTTCAACCGAAGTCGCGCGGCCGGATATCGCGCGGGCCGTAGAGGATGCGCTCGATGCGTACCTCCTCGTTGTCCGCGCGATAAAAGATCAGCCAGTCTCGGACGATCGTCATACGCAGCCCCGGGGCGAGGTCGTCGCGGGCGCGGAAGCGCAGCGGGAACTCGGCAAGAGACGCACAGCGACTTTCGATCTCAGCGATCAGCCGCTCGGCGGCACGCGGATTGAGCGAGGCCACTGCGTCGGCTTCGCGCTCCAGATCGACAGCAGCGCGCGGCGAAAGGACGACGCGGTGGCTCAAGCGCCGCGGCCGGGCATCGCGGCATACTTGCTGCGCAAGCGGGCGAATACTTCGTCGGCAGGAATGCCTGGACCGCTATCGATGCCCTCGCGAATCAGCGCTCTGAGGCGATCATTGTCCGCCACCGCGAGCTCTGCTTCGAGGAGGTTGAGCCCCGCTGCTACGACATCGGCGGGCGAGCGGAACCGTCCCGAGGACACGAGTTCCTCGATCAGCCGCTCGTAGCGAGGATCCAAAGCCAAGCCTGATGGCATCGACCGACTCCACCCATGTTGCTGCCATTATATAGCTACGCGCGCGCCAGCGCGCGGCCCAGCGAGCCGGTCGGTGTGACGGCGACGCTTTCGAGTCCCAGCCAGTCGGCCATCAGGCGCAGTTCGGCGCGCAGCGGTCCGGCGACCTCGGCCGGCGTGGCGCCGTCCTCGAGATGGGCGGCGTGGACCAGCAGGCGGCTTGTCGCGCGGTCCGACTTGAGGTCGACACGCGCGACCAGGCGGTCGCCGAGCAGGAACGGCAGCACGTAGTATCCGAACTGGCGCTTCTCGACCGGCGTGTAGATCTCGATGCGGTAGCGGAAGCTGAACAGGCGCTCGGCACGGTCGCGTTCCCAGATCAGTGGGTCGAACGGTACCAGCAGGGCGCGCGCTTCGATCCTGCGCGCGAAATGCGCCTGAGGATCGAGATAGGCGCCGTGCGACCAGCCCTCGACCTTCACCGGTAGCAGCGCACCGGCTTCGACCAGCTCGGCCAGGCGCGCCTTGGTGTCGGCGGGCCCGAGACGGAAATAGTCGCGCAGGTCGTACTCGGTGGCGACGCCCAGCGCGCCGGCGGCGATGAGCAGCAGCGCGCGCTGCGCCTCGGCGTCGTCGGGCGTCGGCAGCGCCATCACATCTGCCGGGATCACGCGCTCGGTGAGGTCATAGACGCGCTCGAAGGCGCCGCGTCGGCCGGCGGTCGTGACGTGGCCGGCCATGAACAGCCATTCCACCGCCTGCTTGCCTTCGCTCCAGCCCCACCATTTCCCGGCACCCTTGCCGCCTTCGGTGAGGTCGGCGGCGGAGAGCGGGCCACGTGCCTCGATCTCCTTGTGCACGGAGTCGATGAAGGCGCGCCGTTCCTTGCCGTAGCGCATCATCCAGGTCTTGAAGCCGGAGCCGCCCGCGGAGACGCGCTCCATACGCCAGCGCATCAACGGATGGTTGGACATCGGCAGCAACGATGCCTCGTGGCCCCAATATTCGAACAGTGTGCGCTTGCGGCCGCCCCAGGCCAGTCGATCGAGCAGGGCAGTATCATACGGCCCCAGCCGCGAGAACAACGGCAGGTAATGGGCGCGCGCCAGCACATTGACCGAATCGATCTGCAGCAGGCCCAGGCGGTCGATCAGCCGGCGGATCTGGCGGATGCCGATCGGGCCTTCCGGGCGCGCCTCGGCAAAGCCTTGCGCGGCCAAGGCAATTCGTCGCGCCGTTGCGGCGGAGAGCGTTTCGCGTCTGCGGGACATCATTCGGGCGCTATCATAGTTCGGACATAGAAGCACATTGACTGAATCCATCTTCGGCGATTTCTGGGCGAGCGTTCGCTTGCCGGATGGGGCGGGCTCGGGGCACCATGTCGGCCGGGGCGAAGGTGCGAAAGTGCAGCTGGGGGGAGAATGTTCAGGACCGACCTGTCGCGCGCGAACAGCCTTGTCCAATTGGTCGGCCGCGCCCGTCGTGTCACGCCGTGGTACATCGCGCCGTTCGTCGCCATCCTGATCTTCGGCGGCCTCGCCCAGTTCACCGACCTTTTCGGCGCCAAGCCACATGGCGCGCTGTGGGGCGGGCTGGTGCAGTTCCTGACGCCGATCGTCTCCAAGCCGATTGGCCTGTGGCTCAAGGGCATCTCCGAACACAGCTACGACAAGTGGATGTCGCCGTTCTTCATGCTGGTCGGCTTCGGCATCGCCTGGTTGCTGCTCTACCTCTGGGTCCGTTTCGTCGAATGGCGGCCCTTCTACACCATCGGCCTGATACTCAGCCGTTCGGGGCTGACGATTCTGCTCGGCATCGTGCTGGCGTTGCTGATGACCTCGCTGGTGATGGTCGGCTTGATGATCGGCGGCCAATTGCAGC
Source organism: Alphaproteobacteria bacterium (assembly GCA_019239835.1). GTDB lineage: Bacteria > Pseudomonadota > Alphaproteobacteria > Reyranellales > Reyranellaceae > JAFAZJ01. Next base: position 7,462 of record JAFAZJ010000251.1, read on the forward strand.
TGCGCGTGGCGGCGCCCGGCACCACCGGGGGCATGGCGATGGCCGGCATCCTGTTCATGCTGGTGGCCTTCGCGGTGCAGTCCTCGAGCGAGGAGGCGCTCTACCGCGGCTTTGTGATGAACGTGATGTCGTATCGTGCCGGACTGGCCGCTGGCATCGGCGTCAGCACCTTGCTCTTCGCGCTCGCCCACTCGCGCAACCATGGCTTCGACGCGCTGGCGGCGATCAACCTGGTGCTGTTCGCGCTGTTCGTCGCACTGCTGTCCCTGCGTACCGGTTCGATCTGGGCGGGCTGCGCCTGGCACACGATGTGGAACTGGTCGATCGCCAACGTCTGGGGCCTGGAGATCAGCGGCGAGGCGCCGGACGGCGGCTCGATCATGGCCTGGCAGTCCAAGGGCCTGAAGTTGTGGACCGGCGGCGACTGGGGGCCCGAAGGCGGCCTGGCGGCGACGCTCGTGCTGGCCATCGCGGTCGCGGCGCTGTTCCTTTGGCGCGGCCTGGGCGAGCCTGTGGCGAAAGAGGCCCGCGCCTGAAGACGGTGCTCTGCTATAGTGGCGGACCCTCTTGCAAGAAACGGTTCGCCACGATGCGTTCCCTGATGCTTCCGCTGGTCGCCGCCGTCCTGTTGACGAGCCTCGCGCACGCCCAGACCACGCCGGCGCCAGCCCCGGCACCGACGCCGCCACCCGCGCCGCCGACCGCCGCAGCACCGCCGCCGCCTGCTGCACCCGCACCCGCCGCGGCCCCGGCCAAGACCGAGATCCTGTGGGACGAGGAAGCTGCGCTGGTGATGGGCGATCATCCGTTTATCTGGCGCCGCCTCGACAAGGTGAAGGGCAATAAGCGCGGCGCGCTGAAGGTCGTCGATGAAGGTGGCGTGTGGAAGATCAGCGGTCGCCAGCAGGGCCAGACGCCCGACACCAAGGAAGACTACGTGACCATCAAGGGCGTGATCACCTCGATCACGTCCGGCACCTTCGTGGTCAACGGCGAGATCGAGTTCTTCGCCGCCAAGATGAACAAGGGCGCTGCCTGCCGCATCACCGGCGAGTCGCATTTCTATCGTCGCGGCAGCGAGCAGATCTGGCGCATGCAGGGCGGGCCCAATCCCTGCAGCGGGCCCAAGGAGGCGCTCGACGTCGCGTTCCGGCCCGATCAGGTCTCAGCACAGCACAAGCCTACACGCGCCACGCCAACGCCGGTGCCGCCCAAGGTCGCGCCCGCGGCGCCCACAGTGAAGCCGTAGCGATGCCATGAGCGACGGCTCGGCGCGCGAGTGGCACGACGCACAGGTCGCCTACTGGAGCGGCGCCGGTGGCGAGACCTGGCTGAAGGGTGCCGCGCGCACTGAGGCGGCACTGGCGCCGCTGGGCGCGCACGCAATCGCCGCGGCCGATGTGCGGCCCGGCGAGCGGATCGTCGATATCGGCTGTGGCACCGGACCGACCACGCTGGTGCTGGCGCGCGCCGTGGCGCCCGATGGCCGCGTGCTGGGTTGCGATCTCTCGCCCGTGCTGAGAGATGAAGCGCGGCGTCGCGCGCGCTCGGCCGGGGTGACAAACGTGCGCTTCGAGTCCGGCGACGCCTCGACCTTCGCCTTTGAGCCGGGTGCCGCCGATCTGCTGTTCTCGCGCTTCGGTGTGATGTTCTTCGGCGATCCAGCTGCCGCCTTCCGTCATCTGCGCGGTGCGCTGAAGCCGGGCGGACGCCTGGTATTCCTGGTTTGGCGGCCGTTCAAGGAGAACGGCTGGGCCTTCGTACCTTTCGCCGCCGCTGGTCCGCTGCTGCCGCAGATGCCGCGGCCATCGCCCGACGAGCCCGGGCCGTTCTCCTTCGGTGATCCCGCGCGCCCGCGCGCGCTGCTGACGCAAGCCGGCTTCACCGATATCGCCATCGACCCGATCGATGCCACGGTCGCGCTCTCGCGCAGCGGGCTGGATGAGGCGGTCGACTCGGCTGTCGAGCTCGGCCCGCTACGTCGTCTGCTGGCCGACGTGACTGATGACGTGCGGGCGCGCGCGGTCGACGCGGTACGCGCGGCGCTGGCGAAGCATCTGACAGCGGATGGTGTCGCGCTGCCCGCCGCCTGCTGGCTGATCCGCGCGCGCAATCCAACCGCGTAATAGGGTCCGCAGCTTTTCTCGCGTGACGCCCCCGAGCGCGATCGCTACGTGCATATGCACACAATAGGGGCTCGCACGTGACACAGATGGCTTCTGTGGCGGCACAACTAACTCCGGCGATGTCGCGCGAGCGCGCCATCCTGCATGCGCCGATCGTGTCGACCATCCTGCGGCTGTCGGCACCCAACGCGCTGATCGTCTTGGTGCAGGCTGCCGTCGTCGTTGCCGAGACGGTGTTCGTCGGCACCCTGGGACGTGACGCGCTGGCGGCGAATGCGGTGGTCTTTCCCTTCGTCGTGCTGATGCAGACCATGTCGACCGGTGCGATGGGCGGAGGCGTGTCCTCCGCGGTGGCGCGCGCGTTGGGCGCCGGCGATAGCGAACGCGCGCGTGCCGTGGCGCTGCACGCCATCATCATCGCGCTCGGTTTCGGGCTGTTCTTCACTGTGCTGATGCAGGCGCTGGGCCCCGCGATCTATCGCACGCTGGGCGCAGAGGGTCGCGTGCTCGAACTGGCGCTGACCTATTCCGATCTCCTGTTCGCCGGTGTCGTGCTGGTCTGGACGCAGAATACCCTGGTCAGTCTGGTGCGCGGCACGGGCAACATGAAACTGCCCACGACGATCATGCTGGGCTCCTCGCTGCTGCAGATCGTGCTGGGCTTCGTGCTCACCATCGGCGTCGGCCCCGTACGCTCGATCGGTATCAGCGGCATCGCGGTCTCGCTGCTGACCGCATCCGCCGTCGGGTCCTTGGCGACCTTGGCGTTCCTCGCAGCGCCCAGTGCGCGCGTGCGCCTGACGGTGGTCGGTGTGCGGCCGCGGCCTGCGATGTTCTTCGATATCTTCCGTGTCGGCGGCGTGGCGATCTTCTTTTCG
>JAFAZJ010000266.1 GCA_019239835.1 Alphaproteobacteria bacterium
TGCTGCTGGGCGTCGGCCAGGCGGCGCTGCTGGGTGGCCTGGGCGCGCGGCAGTACTGGCTGACCATGGTCGAGGGCAGCAAGTACACGGTGATGTCGAACGAGAACCGTACCGGCGTGCGCCTGCAGGCGCCGTCGCGCGGTCTGATCTTCGACCGCACCGGCGAGCCGCTGGCGGCCAACCGCAACAACTACCGAGTCGTGATGACCGCGGAGAAATTGCGCCAGGCCGAAGAGTCGATGGAGCGTCTCGACAAGATCCTCGGCCTGGGCGAGGTCGAGCGCAAACGCCTGCTCAGCCAGTTCCGCCGCTTCGCGCCGATCACGGTGAAGGAGAATTTGAGCTGGGAGCAGGTGGCGCAGATCGAGTTCAACGGCCCGGAGCTGCCCGGCGTCGCCATCGAGCTGGGCCAGACGCGCGACTACTTCCATGCCGAGCTGATGAGCCACGTGGTCGGCTACATCGGCCGCGTCGACAAGAAGGACCTCGGCGAGGACGACGATCCGATGCTGCAGCTGCCCGGCATGCGCATCGGCAAGAAGGGCATCGAGAAGCGCTACGACAGCCCGCTTCGCGGCAAGGCCGGCCAGGTGCAGATCGAGGTCAACGCGGTGGGCCGCGTGGTGCGCGAGACAGGTCGCGAACCGGGCGAGGGCGGCGCCAACCTGCTGCTGACCATCGATCTCGAGCTGCAGGGCTGGGTCGCCGAGCGGCTGAAGAACGAGAGCGCCGCCGCCGTGGTGATGGACGTGATCAACGGCGACATCCTGGCCATGGTCTCGGTGCCGGGCTTCGACAGCAACACCTTCGCCCGCGGCATCACGCAGAGCGAATGGAACGATCTGCTCAACCATCCGATGAAGCCGCTGTTCAACAAGGCGGCGGCCGGCGCCTATCCGCCGGGCTCGACCTACAAGATGGTGACGGCGCTGGCGGCGCTGGAGGGTGGCGTCATCGATCCGTGGACGCCGCTGCCCTGCGCCGGCTCGATCGACCTGCCGGGCAAGGACCAGAAGAAGTATTGCTGGATCCATCCCGCCGGCCACGGCTGGCTCAATGTGCAGGGCGCGCTGGCGCAATCCTGCGACTGCTTCTTCTACGAGGCGGCCAAGCGCGCCGGTATCGAGCGCATCGCCGACATGGCCTTCAAGCTGGGCTTCGGCCGGCCCACCGGTGCCGGCCTGCCCGAGGAATCCGGCGCGCTGCAGCCGACGCGTGCCTGGAAGCAGGAGAGCCAGAGCAAGGCCTGGAACATCGGCGACACGTATAACCTCGGCATCGGCCAGGGCGACATGCTGGCGACACCGCTGCAGCTTGCGGTGATGGCCGCGCGCATCGCCAATGGCGGCTACGAGGTGAAGCCGCGCCTGGTGGCCACGGTCGCGCCGGCGGGCGGTCAGTTGACGGAGCCTTCCGTGCAGACCACGCCCGATGCGCCCAGCCTGCGCATCAAGCCGGCCAACCTCAACGCGGTGCGGCAGGGCATGATCGCGGTGGTCAACAGCGAGCACGGCACCGCCTGGGCCGCGCGCATCCGGGAGAGAGAGATGGCGATGGCCGGCAAGACCGGCACGTCGCAGGTCAAGCGCATCACCGAATCGGAGCGCGACCGCAGGATGAGCCAGGCCGAGCTGCCCTGGCATCTGCGCCACCACGCGCTGTTCGTCGCCTACGCGCCGATCGACAATCCGCGCTACGCCTGCGCCTTGATCGTCGAGCACGGCATGGGCGGCTCGGCCACCGCCGCGCCGATCACCCGCGACATCCTGATCCAGACGCAGAAGCTCGATCCGTCGCGCAAGCCCGGCCGCTTCAAGACCGCCGGCATCCACAGCGTGCCCGACATCGCCAATTTGGCGGAGCGCAAGTGACCAGCCTGGCCAATGCCGCGGTGCCCGAGCTGACGCTCGGCGACAAGATCTGGCGCATCCGCTGGGGCATGGTGCTGCTGCTGATCATGATCGCCGGCGTGGGAACCTTGGCGCTGTACTCGGCCGGCGGCATGAAGCCCGAGCCGTGGGCGGCCAAGCATGCGATCCGTTTCAGCGTCGCGCTGCTGCTGGCGCTCTTGGTGGCGCTGGTCGACATCCGCGTCTGGATGCGGATGGCCTACCCGTTCTACATCGTCTCGGTGTTGATGCTGGTGGCCGTCGACGTGATGGGCAAGGGCGCCATGGGCGCCCAACGCTGGCTCGACTTCAAGGTGATCCAGATCCAGCCTTCGGAGCTGATGAAGATCGCGCTGGTGATGGCGCTGGCGCGTTACTACCACCACCTCTCGCGCGAGCAGGTCGAGCGCATCCTCTATGCCGTTCCGCCCGTGCTGGCGATGCTGGTGCCGGTGGCGCTGGTGATGGTGCAGCCCGATCTCGGCACCGCGATGGTCCTGCTGCTTGCCGGCACCACGGTGATGTTCGCGGCCGGTGTGAAGCTGTGGAAGTTCCTGCTCGCCGGCCTGCTCGCCATCGGCTCGCTGCCCGTCGCCTGGAGCATGATGCGCGACTACCAGCGCAGCCGGGTGCTGACCTTCCTCGATCCCGACCGCGATCCGCTGGGCGCCGGCTACCACATCACCCAGTCGAAGATCGCCATCGGCTCGGGCGGCCTGCAAGGCAAGGGCTTCGGCGAGGGCACGCAATCGGCGCTGAACTTCCTGCCCGAGAAGCACACCGACTTCATCTTCACCATGTGGACCGAGGAGACCGGCCTGCTGGGCGGCGTGATCCTGCTGACGCTGTTCGCGCTGCTGCTGGCCTATGGCTTTGTCATCGCGCGCTCCAGCCGCAACCATTTCGGCCGCGTGCTGGCGATGGGCGTGACCATCAACATCTTCCTCTATGTCTTCATCAACATCGCCATGGTGATGGGCCTGATCCCGGTGGTCGGCGTGCCGCTGCCGCTGGTCTCCTATGGCGGCACCGCGATGCTGACCGTGCTCTTCGCCTGCGGCCTGCTGCTGGGTGTGAGTATCCACCGCGACCTGGTGATTCCCCGCAATTCCTGAAGCTTGCGCCGCCCGTGGGCCGCTGCTATATCGCGCGCCGCTTCGGGCGGGAGAGGCCCGACAGCGACTTTCGGATTGGGCGCATAGCTCAGTTGGTAGAGCAGCTGACTCTTAATCAGCGGGTCCCAGGTTCGAGCCCTGGTGCGCCCACCAATCCGTGACACTCCCTCAATGGCCTGGCGTGTGGACATTTCCCCGGAGGGGGAACGTGGGGTGAACCGCGGGGCCGCCTAACCCATCGGTGGATAGGCGATCTCTTTCAGCCTGTAGCGCGCGTTGACGGACCAGTGGACGATGTGGTTGCCGGTCTCGTCCTCCGTGAGGACCTTCAGCAGCCGGCCGAAGATCTGTTCGAGCTGCGCGGCATCGCAGGTCGGCAGGAAGACACGCATGACGCGCGGATCGTAGAAGCGGAACAGCGTGACCTCGCCGTCCGGCATCTTTGCCTGCAGGAAGGTCTTGAGGTGCCGGCGGGTCACGTCGATCGGATCGACGCCGTGCACCACGATGAACGCCGATTGGCCCCAGAAGTCGAGCAGCAGCGCGCGCGTGGCGGGATCGCCATGCGTCAGCCGGACGAGATACGGCGATACGGCCTCGAGCTCGCGCGGCTGATCGCCGGAGAACAGGCAGGTCGCGTCCTGCGGACCGAAACGGCAGATCAGCGGATAAAGCTCCTCGTCGCGCGCGCAGTCGACGACGGCGTAGATGTGAATGCCCTCGGCATCGAGCGGCCATAGCCCATATTCGAGATGGTCGAGCGGCAGAGGCATGGCCGCTAGCGGGCGAAGCACTTCTGGCAGAACGGCGTGCCATTGTTGGCCGCGGCCTTCAATACCGCAGCCTGGGTCGCCGGATTGACAAACATCGTGCTGTTCGGTGCGCTGCGTTCGGTGTGATTACCGGTGCCACCGCTACCGCCACTGTCGGCGCTGGAACTCTGCGGCTTGCTACTGCCACCCGCACCACCGCCGCCGCCGCCACCCCCTCCGCCTGCACCGCCACCACCACCGCCGCCACCCCC
>JAFAZJ010000297.1 GCA_019239835.1 Alphaproteobacteria bacterium
CAGCGACGATCTCGGCATCAAGCTCGAGAACGTCACGCTCGACATGCTGGGCAAGGCGAAGCGGGTGCTGATCCAGAAGGAGAACACCACGATCGTCGACGGCGCCGGCAAGAAGAAGGACATCGAGGGCCGCATCGCCCAGATCAAGGCGCAGATCGAGGAGACCACCTCGGACTACGACAAGGAGAAGCTCCAGGAGCGTCTCGCCAAGCTGGCCGGCGGCGTCGCCGTCATCAAGGTCGGCGGCTCGACCGAGATCGAGGTCAAGGAGCGCAAGGATCGCGTTGATGACGCGATGCACGCCACGCGCGCCGCGGTGGAAGAGGGTGTCGTCGCCGGCGGCGGCTCGGCCCTGCTCTACGCCGTCCGCGCTCTCGATCGTCTGCGTACCGCGAACGCCGACCAGAAGGCGGGCATCGACATCATCCGCCGCGCGCTGCAGTCGCCGGTGCGGCAGATCGTCGACAACGCCGGCCACGATGGCTCGGTCGTCGTCGGCAAGCTCCTGGAGTCGAAGGACGCCAACCAGGGCTTCGACGCGCAGAAGGGCGAGTACGTCAACATGATCAAGGCCGGCATCATCGATCCGACCAAGGTCGTGCGCACGGCGCTGCAGGACGCGGCCTCGGTCGCCGGCCTGCTGATCACCACCGAGGCGATGATCGCCGAGCGGCCGGAGAAGAAGGCCCCGCCGATGCCGGGTGGCGGCATGGGCGGCGACATGGACTTCTAGGGTCCGTCGTCGATCCACTGGATCGGAAATGGAAGGGCCGGGGAGCGATCTCCGGCCCTTCTTCTTTGCGTGGTATGATTGCCGCATGGTCCTGCCGCGACTGCTGGGCATCGTCCTTTGTCTCGCCGCCCTGGCGTGGTCTGGTGCCACGCGCGCGCAGGAAGGGCCGCCACCGGTCGTGGTGTTCGGCCTGGAGGGTGCGGTCGACCTGGCCCCGGCCGCCAGCTTCCTCGTCGATCCTGACGGCCAGCTCGGCCTCTCCGATGTGATCGCACCGCCCTATGCCCAGCGCTTCAGACCCGACGGTCGAACGGCCCCCTCGTTCGGCCTGACCCGCGCTGCGGTGTGGATGCGCGTCGCCGTCGACTGGCGCGTCAACGACCGCGACCTGTGGTGGCTGCTGATCCGCCACGGCGGCATGGATCGCGTCGATCTCTACCTGCCGCTAGCCGATGGATCGTACCGCCTCGTGTCGGCCGGCCTCGACGTGCCGCACGCCTTCGATCCGGCGCCGCATCGGCGCATCGCCTTCCGCCTGCCGCCTGAGTTCCCCGGCGGCATGATCTACCTGCGCGTGGTCAGCAGCGGGCCCATCCGCCTGCCGGTGCAGATCGTCGATGCGCGCGCTTTCGAGAAGCGCGAGGCGGTCGAATACGCGCTGCTCGCCTGCTATTGCGGCCTGCTGCTGGCGCTGGGCGTCTACATGACGACGATCTGGTTCGCGGTGCGGCCGCCGGGCGCCCTGTGGCTCGCGGCGGCTGTCTTCTCGCTCTTCGTCTGCATCGTCGTCAGCCACGGGTTGATCGGCGAGCTGGTGTCGCCCCAGCTGCAGCCGCCGGCACGCGAGGTCGGACTGATCGCAGGGCTTGCTGCGATCATCTGCAGCAATCTGTTCATCGTCGATTTCGTCGGTCTGCGCTCGTCGTACCGCGCCCTGACCTTGGGTTTCACCGCCACCAATGTCGGCTTGATCGCCACGGCCTTCGTCGCCGTCGCCGATCCACTGCTGAGCCGCGCCCTGACCGCCGGGCTGGCGATGGTCACCACCATCCTCGGCGTTTGCGCCGTGATCGTCGCTCTGGCCGAGCGGCGCGCCGGCGCGATCGCCTTGGCGCTCAGCTGGCTGGTCGGCAAGGCCGGCGGCATCATGCTGCACGTCATGGCGTGGGCGGCGCTGGTGACGCCCGCCGCCACCGGCATCCTGGGATTCGGCGCTGTGGTCGTCGCCGCACTGCTGGCGGTGGTGGCGATGGCCGGTCGCCTGCGGGCCGAACGGGTGGGCGCCGAGATGGCACTGCGCGACAGCGAGGCGCGCTTCCGCGATTTCGCCAATGCCTCCTCGGACTGGTTCTGGGAGACCGATGCCGAGCGCCGCTTCACGCATTTCGGCGGCGCGGCGCTGAAGATGATCGGCTTCGAGCCGGCGCGTGCGCTGGGCCGTCGCGCTTTCGAGGTCGCCTCGCTGCGCCCCAGCGAGGATGTCGATGCAATCTCCCGCGCGATCGCCGAACGCCGCCCGTTCCGCGATGCCATCTACAGCTACCGCCAGCGCGTCGAGGAGACGCGCTATCTCCGCGTCAGCGGCGTGCCAATCTTCGATGGGCAGGGCCGCTTCACCGGCTATCGCGGCGTCGCCGCCGACGTCACCGAGGAACGTCGCGCGCGCGAGGCGCGCCTGCAGCGCGAGAAGCTGGCGGCGTTGGGTCAGCTCGCCGGCGGCGTGGCGCACGAGATCAACAACATGCTGCACCCGGTGCTGAACTTCGCACGCGAGGCCCGCGATGCGCCGCCCGCGCGCGAGACCGAGCGCCGGCGCTATCTCGACATCGTCATCGACAACACGCGCAAGGCCGGCGAGATCGTCAGCCGCGTGCTCGCCTTCGCGCGTGGCGAGGCGGCCCGGCCGCGCGAGATCGATCTGGCGCAGGCGGTGCGCGAGGCCGTCGATCTCGCACGCGGCGCGCTGCCGCCGGAGATCGTGCTCGAGTCCGAGGTGCCCGCCGACTGCGGCTTCGCGCGTGTGGCGCCGGCGGAAGTCACGCAGGTGCTGTTGAACCTCACCGTCAACGCTGTGCAGGCGATGAAGAAGGGCGGAACGCTGCGCATTGCGCTGAGGCGTGCCACGACTGGCGCGGGCTCACAGCTCACGGTGGGCGACACTGGCGAGGGCATGGACGAAGCCACGCGCGCGCGGCTGTTCGAGCCCTTCTTCACCACGCGCGGCGACAGCGGTACGGGCCTTGGCCTGTCGGTGGTCTATGGCATCGTCACCAGCTGGCGCGGCGCGATCAACGTCGAGAGCCGGTTGGGCACGGGCACGCGCTTCACCATCGACATTCCGGAAACCGGCTGACAGCGCACTTGCGCAGGGCGCCAACGCTGCTCAATCTGCCTTCGCCGATTCCCACCGTTGGTGTCCACTGGAGCGCTTCATGTCAAAGGGTCGCATCCTCGTCGTTGATGATGTCGACACTGTTCGCGAGTCGCTGCGGCTGGCGCTGGAGCGCGCGGGCTATGAGGTCGACGAAGCTGCTGATGGTGAAGAGGCGTTGTCCATCGCCGAGCGCAAGCCGGCCGACGCGGTGGTCGCCGATCTATGGATGCCCAGGATGGACGGCATCGACCTCCTAAAGGCGCTGCGTCGCGAGCGGCCGGGGCTGAAGGTGATCGCCATCTCCGGCGGCGGCGCGGGCATGTCGCTTGAAGTCGCCACGTCGCTGGCGCGCGCCTGGGGCGCGGAGGACGTGCTGGTCAAGCCGTTCGACAACGAGACGCTGGTCGCTCGCCTCGACGCGATGCTCGACGACTGACGGCCGCCGCGCCGTCGCAAAAGCAAACGGCGCCGGGATCGCTCCCGGCGCCGTGTTGCGTTGAGGACCTGCGCGCGGACCTAGGTCCGCCGGCGACCGCGAGGCGGGAACGGGCTGCTGCGTGGCAGCTCGCGCACCAGCAGCTCCAGCGCCTCGACCAGCGCCTCGTTGCGCGTGCCGTCGAGTGTCTCCAGCATGCTGCGCAAGGGCAGGCGTGGGTCGTGCCGCAGCAGGGCACGGCCGTTTTCGGTGACCTCGATCAGGTCGGCGCGTCGGCTGCGCGGGTTGGGCCGGCGCTCGAGCAGGCCCTTGTCGACCAGGGTACGGATGGTGCGTGCCACTGGCGCGATGCTCATGTCCTGGAATCGCGCCAGGCCCGAGGCGGTGCGTGCCGGCACATCGACCTCGGCGAAGTAGCGCAGCGCCACCCACTGCGCGGGATAAAGCCCCTGAGCGTAGCCGGCGCCATGGATCATGCGGCTGACCTGCTCGAGCAACATGACGATGCCCTGGGCGGGAACTGGCTTCTGCATAAGAGAACGATGAATGTCGCTGAAGGGGACGTCGGACGTTCTAGAGAGGACCTGCATGCGATAAACCCCTGCGATACAGTGAACCCCGATTGAAACGGTGACACAGGCATTTTCTCACGCCAAGGGGGCTAATCGCATAAATGGTGACGACTGATCACTTAGACCTCACTTTTTGCGAAGCTTTCGCGCGGAGGTCCGCTTCTTGACGCTTCCCGTGTCGGTCAAAGGGGTTGTGATCGTCGACGGCCGCGTCTTGCTGCTGCGCAACGAGCGCGACGAGTGGGACCTGCCAGGGGGCCGTCCGGACGCTGGCGAGACCTACGAAGCGGCGGTCGTGCGCGAGGCGCGCGAGGAAGCCAATATCGAGGTAACGGTCCTCGATTGCCTCGATGACTGGCCGTACGAGGTCCTGCCCGGCCGTTTCGTGCGCATCTTGGCCTACGGCTGTCGGGTGATCGACGCCGCGCGAACGGCGCTGAGTCACGAGCACTTGGAGCTGCGCTTCTTCGCTCCCGACGAGCTCGACGGGCTGCGGCTGCACGACGGCTATCGTCGGGTCATCGACCGCTGGTTCGCACGCGCCACTCGATAGTCCAATCCTCGCCGTCGCGGACCCGGCGAGTCTCCAACCGGCAGAAGCGATCGCTGGCGGCGAGCGCGCCTTCCCATAGCGCGTTCCAGGCGTCGAAGGCTGCCAGCGCCTGATCGTCGTCGCCCAGCGCAACGCCGCGCATCAGCTTCCAGCCGTGCTGGATGACAGCCGCGCCGTCGAGTGAGACGTCCTCGCCTTGCGCTGCCTGCATGGTCGCAAGGAATCCCGCAAAGCTGCCCGGCTCGGCGCCAAGGCGTGCGACGCATTCGTCGAAGTACTGCATGCCGACCAGGCGCGCGGCGCGGCTGACCTCCGCCCGCACACCCTCGGCGCCGATCAGCTCCAACAGGGTCGGCAGCAGGCTGCGCACGTATTCCATGGCGTAGGAGCGGTAGACCCTTTGCAGGCGTTCCGCCGGCCAGCTCGCGACGTCGAGTTGCGGCGCCTGCGCGGCGTCGAAGCGCGGCATGGTCTCGTTGTCGACGAATCGCACGCGCTCGTGCTCGCCGATGTCGCGATCGTACTCGCAGTAATAGCCCTCGAGGCCCGGCGCGCCTGTCGTGATCATGCCGGTGCAAACGAAGCCCAGTCGCGGATTGCCCAGCGACACGCCGTTGTGGCCGTGCCAGCCGTGCAGCATCGCGGCGTTCACGTCGTGCGGCACGGCGCAGACCGCGGTGCCGCGCCAGATCCAGCGCGGCGGCGGGTAGCGCACCCAGGCCTTGCGATCGGACTCCAGCACATACTCGGTCTTCACACCGCCCACGGCGTTGGAGAGATAGTGGTACTGCGCGCAGGCCACGGCGTGCGGCAGCTTGTCGAGGCCAAGCTTCACCAGGCCCGGCTTGAACTTCTCGAGATGCTGGCGGCGGAAGTGGCGGAAGACGAACTCGCGCGCCGTGTCGCTGCCACGATGCGTGACCAGGGTCAGCACAACCCCGGTCATCAGCGCGTTGTAGAGATCGGCGATCGCCTGATACGCGGCGACGTCGTTGTGGGCTTTCATTTCAGGCAGGCGGCACGCCGTCGACCAGGACGGCCTTGCTGTTGCCCGCCTTCAGCCGCATCGCCAGCACCGGCTTGTAGTCCTCGGAGTGATAGAAGCGGCGTGCCGTCGCCATGTCGGGAAACTCGATCACCACCATGCGCGAGGGCGTCCAGCCGCCTTCGAGGCAGTCGCATTCGCCGCCGCGCACGATGAACTTGCCGCCGAACTTGGCGATCAGGCCGGGCGTGTGCTTGCGGTATTCCGCCATCAGCTCGTCGTCGGTGGTCTCGACCTCGACAATCAGGTAAGCGGTCATGGATTTCCCCTAACCAACACTCATGGGCAGGCTGGGATCGGTCGCCCATTCCTGCAGCGATGCGTCGTACACCGCGACGTCGTCGTGGCCCAGTAGCGCGACCAGCACGAAGGCATCGCCGGTCGCCGCGATGCCGCCACCACAATAGTTCACCACGCGCTTCGCACCGTCGATGCCGCGATCGGCGA
>JAFAZJ010000054.1 GCA_019239835.1 Alphaproteobacteria bacterium
GTGGTGGAGACGGCGCCGTCCTCGATCTCCTGGTGCGTGTACCAGACGTTGGCCAGGCGGAAGCGCACCTTCTCGATGCCGTCGACCGGATCGCGCACTTCGCCGCGCACGTCGAGGCGCCGGGTGAGCATGTTGATGAACGTTGTCGCCTCGTTGGGCGCACCGTATTGGGTGCGGTACTCGCTGTAGGCGGCGCCGAGATAGCCCCAATCGGCGACCCATGACGTACCGGCGCTGAAGTTCCAGCCGTTGTTGAACGAGTTGCGCACGCGCCGTGACGGCGGATCGCCGAAAGCCTTGGCGGTATAGTAGTCCTCGGCATTGCGCGCCGTGCCCTCGAGGCGCATGGCGATGTTGCCGTAGCCCACGGTGAAGCCGAAGAAGCCGGCGATCTCCTCGGCGCTGGTGCCGTATTGCAGGGATGTCTCGGACTCGTAGCCGCGTTTGGGGATCGCGGTGGGAATGCGCCGGTCGATGACGTTGACCACGCCGCCGATCGCGCCGCCGCCGTAGAGCAACGTGGACGGCCCCTTCAGGATCTCGATCTGCCGCGCCGAGATCGGATCGATGGTGACCGCGTGATCCGGGCTCACCGACGCGGCATCGAGCGAGTCGACGCCATCGTTGAGCACGCGCACGCGCGGTCCATCGAAGCCGCGGATGATCGGTCGGCTGGCCCCGGCGCCGAACTGGCTCGAGGTGACGCCCGGCACATCGCGCACCGTCTCGCCCAGGGTCGCGGCACGCCGCTGATCGAGGCTCGGGCCACCGAGGACCGAGGCTGGTGCCGCGACATCGTCGGTGCCGCGCGACAGGGGGACACCGGTGACCTCCAATGGTGGAAGCGCGATCGGCGGCGTTTGCGCGCCCGAGGCGGTGGCGATCAGCACGCCGGACGCCACCAGAATCGATTGCCGGAACAGAGCCATACGCACCCCCAAACGCTCGCCGCGATGGGAATGTTATAACATAACACTTCTAGAGAAAAGGCTTCTGTGTCGGCATTGCCCGGCGGTGCGTCAGAGCTTGGTGGCGAGACGGGTGAGGAACGTTGCGACGGTGGGCGTGAGCTCGCCATCGGCTTTGGCGGCAATCACCTTGCCGCTGGCCGACAGCGTGGTGATGGCGATTGACCACTTCACTGTGCCGCCGGCCGACTCGATGACGTAGTCGGTGGTCGATTGGCCGGCCTGATAGGGCTCGAGCAGACGCCAGCCGGTCCAGTGGAAGCGCGCGAAGCGAATGGCGGCGCGGTCGGCGGGATCGACGACGTTGCCATCGGGATCGAACAGCGTGACGGAGAGCGTCGCGGCGTCGGCCTTCTCGCCGTACTTCGCGACCAGGGCCTGGGCGATGCGCGCGACCATCGGAGACTCCGTCATGTGCTGAGATCGTAGCTCACCATACCTTCCCCCGGAGGGGGAAGGTGCCCGAAGGGCGGATGGGGGATGTTGACGACGAATGGTGGTGTTCGTCTTCGACATCCCCCTTCCGTCGCTGCGCGCCACCTTCCCCCTCCGGGGGAAGCGAAGACTAGGGATGCAGATGACAGGCTACGGCGCGGCCGCCGGGGCGGCCCTTCAGTGGTGGTTCCTGGGTCTTGCAGACATCCATCGCGTGCGGGCAGCGCGGGTGGAAGCGGCAGCCCGGTGGGGGGCGTAGCGCGCTGGGCACTTCGCCGGTGATGATCTGCTGCGGGCGCGTGGCTTCGAGCTCGGGATCGGGAATCGGGATCGCCGCCAGCAGCGCCTGCGTGTAGGGGTGCAGCGGATCGCGGTAGAGCTCGTCGCGCGTGGCGATCTCGACGATCTTGCCGAGGTACATCACGGCGATGCGATCGCTGATGTGCCGCACCACGGCGAGATCGTGGGCGATGAAGATGTAGGTCAACCCCAGCCGCTGCTGCAGCTCCATGAACAGGTTCACCACCTGCGCCTGGATCGACACGTCGAGCGCCGACACCGCCTCGTCGCAGATGATCAGCGACGGCTCCAGCGCCATGGCGCGGGCGATGCCGATGCGCTGGCGCTGGCCGCCGGAGAATTCGTGCGGATAGCGGTCGGCCATGTCGGGGAGCAGGCCGACCATCGAGATCAGCGCCGCCACGCGTTCGCGCAGTGCCCTGCGGTCGTCGCCCAGGCCATGCACTTCGAGCGGCTCGCCGACGATGTCGCGCACGCGCATGCGCGGGTTCAGCGAGCCGTAGGGGTCCTGGTAGACCATCTGCATGCGCCGCCGCGTATGGCGCATGCGCTCGCCGTCGTAGCCGGCGATGTCCTCGCCTTCGAAGATGATGCGGCCCTCGGTGGGCGGCAGCATGCGCAGCACGGCGAGGCCCGTCGTCGACTTGCCGCAGCCGCTTTCGCCGACCAAGCCCAGGGTCTCGCCGCGCCTGAGCGTGAAGGAGATGCCGTCGACCGCCTTCACCGTGGCGACCTGCTTCTGGATCACCACGCCCTTCATCACAGGAAAATGCACCTTGAGATCCTCGACGCGCAGGATCTCATCGGTTGCGATCGGTGTGGTCGCGTCAGGCATGGGCTTCGGCCGGCGTCTCGAGGAAACAGGCCTTCAGATGATTCTCCGCGACTGCCTCCAGCGGCGGCCGCTCGTCGTGACAGCGCTGTGTCGCCATCCGGCAGCGCGCGGCGAAGGCGCAGCCTGGCGGCAACAGCGCGAGATTGGGCGGCTGGCCCTCGATCGGCACCAGGCGCTGGCGCGTGTCGCCATCGAGGCGGGGGATCGAGGCCATCAGTCCCTTGGTGTAGGGATGGCGGGGGTGCTTGTAGAGGATGCGTGCCGGCGCGGTCTCGACGATGCGCCCGCCATACATCACCACCACGCGATCGGCGTAGCGCGCCACGACGCCCAGATCGTGGGTGATCAGGATCAGCGCCGAACCGGCCTCGCGCGCCTGGTTCTTCAACAGGTCGAGGATCTGCGCCTGCACCGTGACGTCGAGCGCGGTGGTGGGCTCGTCGGCGATGATCAGCTTGGGCTGGCAGGCGAGCGCCATGGCGATCATCGCGCGCTGGCGCATGCCGCCGGAGAACTGGTGCGGCCAGGCGTTGACGCGCGCTGCCGCATCCGGGATGCGCACGCGGCCCAGCAGCTCCTTGGCCTTGTCGATCGCCTGGGTCCATGGCGCCTTGCGGTGCAGGTTGATCGGCTCGCCGATCTGCTTGCCGATGGTCAGCGCCGGATTGAGCGAGCTCATCGGCTCCTGGAAGATCATCGCGATCTTGTTGCCGCGCACCGCGCGGATCGCGACGTCGTCGAGCTTCAAGAGATCGACGCCGTCGAAGATCACCTCGCCCTTCTCGATCTTGCCGGGCGGGTCGGGGATCAGGCGCAGGATCGAGAGCGCGGTGACGCTCTTGCCCGATCCCGACTCACCGACGATCGCCACCGTCTCGCCGGCGGCGACGTCGAAGGACACCGAATCGACGGCGGTGACCACACCGCCGTCGGTCCGAAAACGTGTTGTCAGGCCGCGGACCTGGAGAAGGGGCTCGGCCACGGGCTCAGTGGCCCATCTTCTTCTTCAGGTCCTGGTCGATCCAGATGCGCGCATAGATCGGGCCCGGCCGCACCGCGCCGACCCGCAGCTCGCCGCCGTAGTTCTTCACCCACGGCCACCACGCCGTGTAGACGTACGGCGTCGGCAGCCAGATGTACGGCGCCTTGTCGAGGATCTCGCGCGTCATCTCGCGCAGCATCGCCTGGCGCTTGGCCTCGTCCGGCTCCTGGTAGGCGATGTCCATCTTCTTGTCGAACTCCGGATCGGACCAGCCCGAGGGGTTCCATTGCTGGCCGGTGACGAAGCTCTTGCGGATGGTCGTCGTCGGGTTGGTGTGGCCGTTGTTCATGAAGTACGCGGGCGTCATCTTGCGCGTCGTCATGGCGCTCAGGAACGCGGCGTACTCCATGGGCACGATCTCGAGCTTTACGCCGACCTGCTCGAGATAGGCGGCGACCAGCGGCAGCAGGTCCATGTGGTCGGGGCTGCACGAGCAGACCTGGACCTTGGTGGTGAAGCCGTTGGGATAGCCGGCCTCGGCCAGCAGCTTCTTGGCCTTGGCCGGGTCGTACTTGAACAGCTCCTGCACCGAGGCAGGCATCGACTCCAGCGGCTCGAAGTAGCCAGTGTAGTCGGGATGCTGCGGATAGGCGAACAGCTCGGCATGGCCGTTGTAGTAGGCCTTGACGATCTCCTGCTTGTTCACCGCCATGTTCAGCGCCCGGCGCACGCGGATGTCCTTGAATGGACCGTCGACGTCGACGCGCATCGCCATGAAGGTGCCGGACTGGTTCAGCCAGCGGTTCCACTGCAGCTCGGGCGCGCTCTTCTTCAGGCTCTCGACGTTCTGCCAGCGGATCGCCTCGAGCATGTCGAGCTTGCCGGTGCGCAAGGCGGCGATCCACGTCGCCTCGTCCTTGATCGTGCGATAGACCACCTTGTCGACGAAGGGCAGCTTGTACTCGGTGCCGCCAATGGTCTCGCGGCCCCAGTAGATCGGGTTCTTGGTGTAGGTGTTGGAATTGCCCTGCACGAAGTCGGTGAGCATGAACGGGCCGGTGCCGTTGGCATTGCGCCAGTTGGAAATGCCGGCGTCGGCGACTTCCTTGGGATGGATGCCGGAGTAGTAGCCCCAGCCGAAGCGGTAATCCCACTCCGCGAAGTAGTGTTTGAAGGTGAAGACCACCGTGTGCTTGTCGGTCGCCTCGACCTTCTCGATGTGATCGAAATAGGCCAGCAGCTTCTTCGGGCTGTTGTTCAGCCGGTTGTAGCTGTGCACCACATCATCGGCGGTGAGCTCGCGGCTTTCCATCACGCCGGGCTTGGCCGGAAACATCACGCCCTTGCGCAGCTTGATCTCGATGCGCAGCGGATCCTTCTTCCACTCCCAGGTCTCGGCCAGCTCGCCCTTGATCGCATCGGACGGCAAGTGTGCGTCGAGCACGAAGGCCTGCGTGCCGCCGTTGCGCTTGGCCTTGCTGAGGTCACCGACGAAAAGCTGCTCATAGAACTGGCCGCTGTCGTGGTTCGACTTCCAGTTCCAGTCGGCCGGGTCCCAGGACAGCGCCGAGAGCGTCACGTAGACCGTGCCGATCTCCAGCGTGCCACCGTATTGCGGCTTGTCCTTGGTTTCGGCCAGCGCCGGTGCCGTCGCCAGCGAAAGCACCGCCGCGCCCGCCAGCATGGTGCGTCGCAATCCCCTGATCATGCCTGCCTCCGTCTCAAACTTGATCTTCGTTAGGTCTGTGCCTCCCTCTCCCCGCTAGCGGGGAGAGGGAGCAATTTTGGCCGAGCTCAGTGGCCCAGCTTCTTCTTGAGATCCTGGTCGATCCAGATGCGAGCGTAGATCGGGGCCGGCCGCAGCGAGCCGACGTTCATCTCGCCGCCGTAGTTCTTCACCCACGGCCACCACGCCGCGTAGACGTAGGGCGTCGGCAGCCAGATGTACGGTGCCTTGTCGACGATCTCCCGCGTCATGCCGCGGATGATGTCCTTGCGCTTGGTCTCGTCGCGCGAGGCGACGGCCTCGTCCATCCGCGCGTCGAACGCCTTGTCGGTGTACATCGCCGGATTCCACACCTGCTCGCTGATGAAGCTCTTGCGGATCGAGGTGGTCGGGTTCGTGTGGCTGCTGTTCATCAGGTAGCCGGCGTGGTGCTTGCGCGTCGTCATCGCCGAGAGGAACGCGGCGTACTCCGTGGGCACCAGCTCGGCCTTCACGCCGATCTGCTCGAGATAGGCCACCAGGAACGGCGCCAGGTCGACGTGGTCGGGCGCGCACGAGCAGTACTGCAGCTTGAAGCTGAAGCCGTTGGGATAGCCGGCTTCCTTCAGGAGCTCCTTGGCCTTCTTCGGGTTGTAGGCGAACAGCTCCTTCACCGAGTCAGGCATCTTGTCGAGCGATTCGAAATAGCCGTCCCAGTCCGGATACATCGGATAGGCGAACAGCTCGGCATTGCCGCCGTAATGCGCGGCGATGATCTCCTGCTTGTTGATCGCCATGTTCATGGCGCGGCGCACGCGGATGTCGTCGAACGGCTTCATGTCGGTGCGCAGGGCCACGAACGAGCCGAGGATCGACAGGCGCTTGGCCCATTGCAGCTGCGGCGCGTTCTTCTTCAGCTCCTCGACGTTGCGCCAGGCGATGCTTTCGAGCATGTCGATCTTGGCGGTGCGCAGCGCGGTGAGCTGTGTCGTCTCGTCCTTGATGGTGCGGTAGATCACCTTGTCGACGAACGGGATCTTGTACTCGACGCCGTCGATCTTCTCCTTGTCCCAGTAGATCGGATTCTTGCTGTAGGTGTTCGAGCTGCCCTGCACGAAATCGGTCAGCATGAACGGACCGGTGCCGTTGACGTTGCGCCAGTTGTTGGCGCCGGCGTCGACCACCTCCTTGGGCGTGATCGTGGTGTAGAAGCCCCAGGCAATGCGGTAATCCCACTCCGCATTGAACTCCTTGAGGAAGTAGACGACGGTGTGGCTGTCCTTGGCCTCGACACGGTCGACGAAGTCGTAGTAGCCGCGGATATTCTTCGGGCTGCTGCGCAGCCGGTTGAAGCTGAACACCACGTCGTCGGCGACGAACTCCCGGCTCTTCATCACGCCGGGCTTGTCGGGGAACATCACGCCCTTGCGCAGATGGAAGACGACGCTGAGCGGGTTCTCGACGAACTCCCAGCTCTCG
>JAFAZJ010000130.1 GCA_019239835.1 Alphaproteobacteria bacterium
CACCTCCAGCATGCGCTTGCATGCGGAACACTCGCTTCCTCCCAACATCCCACCATCCGCGGGATGGAGCAGCCCGGTAGCTCGTCAGGCTCATAACCTGAAGGTCGCAGGTTCAAATCCTGCTCCCGCAACCATCTCCCGATCCCCGAATACAAAGCCCCGCTGTTGATCACAGCGGGGCTTTGTACGTTCAGGGCTCGCTCTCTTAGCGATGGTACTCGTCGCGCTGCAGGACGCCGACGCCGTACCAGCCCCAGTAGATGATGTGGCGCTGGATCAGGCCTTCATCGTTGATCTCCATCGACTCGACGAAATCCATCTGCTCGCCTTTGCCCGCATCGCGCGGGTACTCCCAGATCAGGCGCTTGCCATCGGTGAGATAGCCGGTGCGCGCGTATTGGCGGACCGGCGGCTTGCGCTCGGCCAGCATCGCGAACAGCGGCCGCAGCTCCTTGTGGCCGTGCAGATAGCCGTGCTTCTGCTTGAGCAGATGCGGCACCAGCGGGCTCTCGAGCCAGGCATCTTCCGCGTAGAGACTGAGCAACGCGTCCGCATCGTTGCGCGAGAGCGCATCGTTCCACGCGAAATACATGCGCTCGACGGGCGTCGAGCCGGCGGATTCGAGATGACGCGGCAATGTCGTGTCCATTCGATCTCTCCGTTTGGGGTTCGTCGGCTGAACGCCCGCCGGGAAAAATGGTTACCGCCGCCAGGCTGGCTTTTGCTTTTGGGCACCACCGGCCTGTACAATTCGCTTCATGCCGGCGTGCTCATCGAATCCTCGATCGCCGGCGACCGGAGGAGGGACGATGTTCTCACACGTTTTTGTCGGCGCCGACGACGTCGCCGCGTCGAAGAAGTTCTACGATGCGGTGCTCGGCGCCATTGGCATTCCGGAAGGCAAGTCCGATCCGAAAGGCCGGGTGTTCTACCGCACTCCGGCCGGCATGTTCGGCCTCACCAAGCCGATCGACGGCAAGGACGCGACGCACGCCAATGGCGGCACGATCGGCTTTGCCTGCGACAGCCCCGAGAAGGTGAAGGCTTTCCACGATGCGGGTGTCGCCAACGGCGGCAAGAGCATCGAGGATCCGCCGGGCCTGCGTCCGGGTGGCAATCTCCACCTGGCTTATCTGCGCGATCCCTATGGCAACAAGATTTGCGCGCTGCATCGCGCCGGCTAAGGCCGGATCGCAACCATCTCCTGCCAACCAAAGCCCGCCGGTGACGGCGGGCTTTGTGCTTGCAGGGTTTAGAACATATCAGGCGTGATGACGTTCTGCGGTCGCGGCCCGGCCAGCGCCGCCTGCATGGTTTCCGCTGCCAGCCGCCGCGTGTCGTCCCAGGCCTGGGGCGTGAAGAAGGCGGAGTGCGGCGTGATGATCAGCCGCCCCTCGCACCACGGCTCGCGCGCGCGATAGGCGCGCAGGATCTCGGGGATCGGCTCGACTGGCGGCTCGACCGGCAGCACGTCGAGACCGACGCCAGCGAGATGGCCGCGCTTCAACAGGTCGGCCAACGCATCGACATCGACGATCGGTCCGCGCGCGGTGTTCACCACCACGCCGCCCTTGGGCATGCGCTCGAGCATGGCGCGCGAGATCATGCCGCGCGTCTCGGGCGTCAGTGGCGCATGGATCGACAGCGTGTCGGTCTGCTCCATCAGCGCCTCGAGCGAGCGCACGCGCTCGACGCCGACACCGAGCTCGGTGCCGTTGGGCATGTACGGGTCGTAAGCGACGACGCGGAACTGGAAGGCCTTCGCCCGCAACGCCGCGGCCGTGCCGATGCGGCCCAGGCCGACGATGCCGAAGGTCTGCACGCCATTGCGCTTGAGCAGCGAGTCGCGCACGTAGCTCCACCGCGCCGGCTGCGGCCGGCGCTGCGCCTCGAGATGCATGACGATGCCGCGGCGCAGCGCCAGGGCCAGCGCCAGCGCGTGATCGGCCACCTCGGTCGTGCCGTAGTCCGGCACGTTGCACACCATCACCTTGTGTGCTTCTGCCGCCTTGCGGTCGATCTTGTCGTAGCCGACGCCCATGCGCACGACGCAGGCAAGCTTGGGGAACTTGGCGAAGTGCTCGGCGGTCACCGCGTGGCGCATCACCAGCAGGCCGTCGACATCCGCGCAGTCGGCTGCGTCAAGCAGCGAGAGATTGTCGACGTTGCGCCACACCACGCGCACGTCTGGTCCGAAGACGTCGCGCTCGACCTTGTCGTCGTCGTAGAGTTTCTCCGCGTACAGCACTGTCTTGACCATGGCTTGGCGTCTCTCCCGTGAGCAGGCGTTCGTGCCATTCAAGGACCTTCGGCGGGCGAGGACAACAACGCTGAACGGGACGCCTGCCATGCAGGCGCCCGGTTCAATTTCGAAGTGCGAGTGAGGTCAGCTCGGCAGGCTGCGCAGGAACTCGATCAGGGCCGCGTTGACCTCGGCCGGGCGTTCCTGCTGGGTCCAGTGGCCACAGCCCGGCAGCATCACGGTTTGGCGCAGGCCCGGCACCGGGCCCTTGAGGTTGGCCAGCAGCTGATCCATGCCGGGGAAGTTCACCACCATGTCGCGATCGCCGGCGACGTAGAGCGCCGGCACCGTGATGCGCGCACCGGCGAAGGGTGCCATCAGCTGCCAGTTGCGGTCGACGTTGCGGTACCAGTTCAGCGCGCCACGGAAGCCGCTGCGCTGGAATTCTCCGGCGTAGAAGTCGACGTCGCGCTCGCTGAGCCAAGCCGGCAGGCTCGCCGGTGCCGACGCACCGCGCATGAAGCCGGCACCGCGCGGCACCATGGCGAGGTTGTCGCCGCCGCCACCGCTGCTGCCACCCCGCATCGCGTCGCCCGAGGCGCCATACAGCATGTTGCGGATCGCTGCGCGTGGATCGCGCTCGAACTCCGCCTCGGCAGGCCCGGGCTCCTGGAAATAGAGCTGGTAGAACTGGGCGTTCGCGGTGCGCGGCATCAGGCTGGTCGGTGGTGCCGGCCCGCGCTGCCGGAACGGCACACTGAGCGCGGCGATGGCGCGGAAGCGGTCCGGACGCAGCAGGGCGGCGTTCCACGCGACGGTCGCGCCCCAGTCATGGCCGACGATCACCGCGCTCGGCGCCTGCAGCGCGTCGAGCAGACCCACGAGGTCGCCGACCAGATGGAAGATCGTGTACTGGTCGATCGCTTCCGGCCGGTCGCTCTTGCCATAGCCGCGCATATCAGGAGCGACGGCGTGAAAGCCCGCCGAGGCCAGCGCGCCGAGCTGATGCCGCCACGAGTACCAGGACTCGGGAAAGCCGTGGCACAGCAACACCAGCGGGCCTTTGCCCTGCTCTGCGATGTTGAGCCGGATGCCGTTGGTCTCGACGATGCGCTGCACCGGTTCGCTCATGATGGGCTCTCCCTTTGCCTGGGCCATCGCCTTCGTCCGCAGCATGAGCGGCACGAGTGGCGTCGTCATCAGCAGTTGTCGTCTCAACATCGCACGCGCTCCCGCCTAGGCCGCGCTCTGGGCCGCTTCGGCCTTCAGCGTGTCCTGTTCCTCGCGGACGAAGGCTTCGAAGGTCTTGGGCTTGGCGCCGCCCAGCTTCTCGATCGTCTCGGTGACCGCGAAGGGCTGCGGATTGCGCGCGAAGCCGCGGAAGGTGCGCCAGAGGTTGGACAGGTGCTCGATCGCGTGTGGCGGCGTGCCGATCGCCTGTGCGTTGCGGCGCCACTCCTCGTCGGAGATCTCCTCGTAGCGCACGTCGCGGCGGAGCACGCGGCCGAAGGTGGCGATGATCTCGCGCAGGGAGATGACGCTGCCGATCAGCGGATAGGCCGAGTTCGCCGGCAGCGACGGGCTGGTCAACAGGCCGACCGCGACCCGCGCCACATCTTCGCCCGCGACCAGCGGGATCACCGTGTCGATGTGGCCCCACGGCAGCCGGATCGTACCTTGCGACGCGAGACTGAGGCGCGAGAACGAGCGCAGGTTCTCGTAGAACACCGTCGCCCGGATATGTGCCGCGCCGATTCCCGCCCACTCGAAGACTTGCTCCGACAGGAAGTTCTGCCGCATGCGCGGGGTAGGCGCGTCGGGCGAGGAGACGAGCATCTCGACGTCGATCAGGCGCGAGATGCCGGCCTCGCGCGCCGCCCACGCCATCGTCGCGGTCGCGTCGAGCAGGCCGTCCTGGACTGGGTAGGCGAAGTAGATCGAGGAGACGCCCTCGACCGCGCGCTGCACGGAGCGGATGTCGAGGAAGTCGCCTACCACCACGTCGGCGCCCATCTGGCGCAACCGTTCCGATCGCTCGTCGATGCTGCGCGCGAAGGCCCGGACGGGCACCCCGCGCGCCAGCAGCATTTCGGATACGTGCCGGCCGGTACGGCCCTGGCGGCCACCAGCGGCGCTGGTGACGAGAACGGGTCCCTGGGTCATGGTCGAGCTCCTTCGAGATGCCGTATTGAGTACCAAGTGGTACTATGATGTAGAGCAATCTGGGTACCGACTGGTACCGAGTCAAGAGGCAGGTCGTGGCAAAATCGACATCGAGGACGATTCGCAAGACGGTCGACGACGATGAATCGGTGCGCCAGCGCATCCTGTCGGCGGCGTTCAGGGCCTTCACCGAGCATGGCTATGCGGCGACCAGCACGCTGGAGATCGCCACCCGCGCGCAGGTGTCGAAGGCGACGCTCTATGCGTTGGTCGGCAACAAGCAGGCGATGCTCGTGGCCTGCGTCAGCGAGCAGGCCAAGCGGCTACAAGTGCCCGCCGGGCTGCCTGATCCGCGCGACCGCGAGACCCTTACACGGGTTCTGATGGGCTTTGGCACCCAGCTGCTGCGCGAGCTCAGCGATCCGACCGTGATCGCCATCTTCCGCCTCGCCATCGCCGAGGCGCTGCACGCGCCCGAGGTCGCGCGGGCGGTCGACTCGATCGGCGCCGAAACGATCCGCGTCGCCCTGCAGACCATCATGATGCGCGCCCGCTCGGCCGGGCTGCTGAATGGCGAGCCGCTGCAGATGGCCAAGCGGTTCATCGCCTTGCTGTGGGGCGATCTGCTACTGGGTCTATTGCTTGATGTTGCCGAGCGGCCCGGCCCGCAGGAGATCGCGCGGCGTGCCCGCGAGGCCACGGAGGCCCTCCTGCGATGCTACGGTGGCGCATGACGGCAAAACCTGCATCATCGCCGAGCAACCCTGGACCGTGGACTCGATGCGCACTCTTCTGACGAACGCAACGCTGGTTGATTGCGTCCAACCCAGAGCGGTTGAGCGGGCATCGGTGCTGATCGAAGACGGTCGCATCCGCGAGATCCGCACCGACGGCAGCGTCCCCGAAGGCGGCGACGCCACCGTGGTCGACCTGCGTGGCGCCTACCTGATGCCCGGGCTGTGGGACGTCCATGTCCATCCGGACTATTACTCGGTCACCGACATGCCGATTGCCGACCAGGTCACGCTTTTCGGCCACCGCCTGATGTCGGCGCTGACCGAGTCGGGCATCGTCGGATTTCGCTGCGCGGGCTCACATAGCTATATGGACGTGGCCTGGAAGCGTGCCTTCGACTCGGGCCAGTACATCGGGCCGCGCCTGTTCGCCGCCGGCCACTTCCTCACGACCACCGGTGGCCACTTCCTGACCTCCGGGCATGCGCTGGAGTGCGACGGACCCTATGGCTTCGTCAGGGCCATCCGCGAGGAGATCAAGAACGGCGTCGATCACATCAAGCTCAACCTGTCGGGCGGCATCCTGGGGCCGGCATGGGACCGTCACCAGAATTCGTTCCTGCTGCAGGACGAGCTGAAAGCGGCCTTCGACATCTGCCGCCTGCGCGAGTTCAAGGTCATGGCGCATGCGACGAACCCCGAGGCGGTGAAGAACGCGATCCGTCTGGGCGCACACAGCGTCGAGCACGGCTACATCATGGACGATGAATGCATCGAGCTCTTCCTGAAGCACGACACCTGGTACGTGCCGACGCTCGCGATTAGCCACCTCACGCCCGGGCAAGCGACCAACGACTGGGAGCAGCGCTGGGTCAAGCAACGCAACATGGCTCACGATCTTTGTTGTCGCGCCGATGCAGCCTCTGATGTGCACCGGGTGGGGTTCGGGAAAGCACTCAAGGCCGGCGTGAAGATGGCCTTGGGCTCAGACATCCGGCCACTCAAGGAAGCCGCGCTGCTCGAGCTGGGACTTTGGGTGCGCGCTGGGGCGACGCCCTGGCAGGCGCTGGTCGCAGCGACTCGGCATGGCGCGGCGATCTGCGGCATGGGGGAGCAGCTGGGCACCATCGAGGTAGGCAAGCTGGCCGACCTGATCGTGGTCGGCGGCAATCCGCTCGAGGACATCAACAACGTGCGACGACTGCATCTCGTGCTGAAGGAAGGCGTGATCGTCTCCGATCGGCGCGATCAATGGGCCAAGCCGCTGGCGCCTGCGTTCTAACGGCGACGTTTGCGTGGCGCTTCGGGGACCAGCATCACCAGCTTGAAGTCGGGTCGGTTGGCCAGCGCGAAGGCGATCTGCTGGTAGCGCAGCCGGCCCTCGCGCGGATGGTCGAAGCTGCGCTCGCCGCCCGTGCGGTCGACGACGGCATGCTCGGTCCAGCACTGGGCGAAGACCGCGCTTCTGCCGCGCAAATCCTCGACCAGTGTCTGAAGCGCGGCGTCATCGAGGTGGCGACTGGAATCGGCGCGGAACTCGGCCAGCACGCGGCGTGCCCGCGCCTGCCAGTCGGGGATGATCTTGCGCGCGACCGGACTGAGGAAGACGTAGCGCAGCAGGTTGCGATCGGCGGCACCATCGAGCCAGCCCAGGAACAGGCTCGCCGCTGGCCGGTTCCAGGCGCGCGCGTTCCACAGTGAGTCGAGCAGGTAGGCGGGGCCGTCGATCGCCGCGATGGCGCGGGCGAGGGCGGCCGGCACGTCCATGCCGTTTTCGTCGACTCGATTCGGCAGGTTGGGGTCGCGCCGGTCGGCCAGCTCGAAGAGATAGGCGCGCTCGGCCGGCGTGAGCTGCAGGGCGCGTGCCAGGGCCGACAGGGCGGTCGGTGAGGCGGCAATGTCGCGGCCCTGTTCCAGCCAGGTGTACCAGGTCGGGCTCATGCCGCAGGCCTGCGCCACTTCCTCGCGCCGCAGGCCCGGCGTGCGGCGGCGGCCGATGGCGGGCAGGCCGAGGCTCGCCGGCGACAGGCGGGCGCGATGGGCGCGCAGGAAGTCGCCCAGTTCGTTGCGCTTCTTCAGAGGCAGGGCCGGCATGGCAATATTTATACCAGGATAAATGCCCTCCTGTTACCAGTCAAATCACCCAGGTACATCTCGCTCCCAGCAGCAAGTCGGAGACAGACAATGAGCGGGCCGCGCACGCTGTACGACAAGATCTGGGACAGCCATCTCGTCGAGGAGAACGAGGACGGCACGGTGCTGCTCTACGTCGACTGCCATCTCGTCCTCGAGGTGACGAGCCCGCAGGCATTCGAAGGGTTGCGGGCGGCGCGCCGCAAAGTACGTCGGCCGCTCGCCACCATCGCCGTCGCCGACCACAACGTGCCGACGACCGATCGCAGTGCTGGCATCGCCGATCCGCTGTCGCGCCATCAGGTTGAGACGCTGGAGCGCAACGTGCGCGAGTTCGGCGTCCCGTATTTCTCCATGGCGGACATTCGCCAGGGCATCGTGCACGTCATCGGCCCGGAGCAGGGATACACGCAGCCCGGCATGACCGTGGTGTGCGGCGACAGCCACACCGCCACGCATGGCGCCTTCGGCGCGCTTGCCTTTGGCATCGGCACCTCACAAGTCGAGCACGTGCTGGCGACGCAGACCCTGATCGCGCGGCGCTCGCAGAACATGCGCGTGACCGTCGATGGTGCCCTCTCGTTCGGTGTCACGGCCAAGGACCTGATCCTGGCGCTGATCGGCACCATCGGCACAGCGGGCGGCACAGGCCATGTCATCGAGTATGCCGGTTCGGCGATCCGCGACCTCTCCATGGAAGGCCGCATGACCGTGTCCAACATGTCGATCGAGGCGGGCGCGCGCGCCGGGCTGATTGCGCCGGATGACGTCACCTTCGACTACCTCAGAGGCCGGCCGCAGGCGCCGCCGGCTGAGGCCTGGGATCAGGCGGTCGCCGGCTGGAGGATGTTGCCGTCCGACCCGGGGGCTGCCTTCGACCACGAGGTCGCCCTGGACGCCGCTGCCATCGCGCCGCAGGTCACCTGGGGCACCAGCCCGCAGGACGTCGTCGCGATCGGCGCCACGGTGCCCGATCCGGCCGACGAAGCCGACGACACGCGACGGGCCGCCGTTGCCCGCAGCCTTGCCTATATGGGCCTTCAGCCGGGCATGAAGACGACCGACATCCGCATCGACAAGGCCTTCATCGGCTCATGCACCAACAGCCGCATCGAGGATCTCCGCGCTGCCGCTTCCATCGTGCGCGGCCGCCGCAAGGCCGCGCATGTCGAGGCGCTGATCGTTCCCGGCTCGGGCCTGATCAAGCGACAGGCGGAGCAGGAGGGGCTAGATCGCATCTTCCGCGACGCTGGTTTCGAATGGCGCGAAGCGGGCTGCTCGATGTGCCTTGCCATGAATGACGATCGCCTCAAGCCGGGCGAACGCTGCGCCTCGACCTCGAACCGCAACTTCGAGGGACGGCAGGGCTATGGCGGACGGACGCATCTGATGAGCCCGGCAATGGCTGCGGCCGCCGCCGTCAGCGGCCACCTCGTCGATGTCCGCGACTTGATGCGATAGGAGCACGATCATGGAAAAGTTCACGCGCCTGACCGGCGTCGCGGCGCCGCTGCCGATGGCCAATGTCGATACCGACATGGTCATTCCCAAGACCTATCTGAAGGGCACGGAGCGAACCGGGCTCGGCAAGCATCTCTTCGCCGAGATGCGCTTCAATCAGGACGGCAGCGAGCAGCCTGACTTCGTGCTCAATCGGCCGGCCTGGCGGCAGGCGCAGATCCTGATCGCCTTCGAGAATTTCGGCTGCGGATCGAGCCGCGAGCATGCGCCATGGGCGCTGCGCGACTTCGGTATCCGCTGCGTGATCGCGCCGTCCTTTGCCGACATCTTTTTCAACAATTGCTTCAAGAACGGCATCCTGCCGGTGGTGCTGCCCAAGGCGGTCTGCGCCCAGCTGATCGACGACGCCCAGCGCGGCGCCAATGCGACGCTCACGATCGATCTCGAGACGCAGGAGCTGACGCGGCCAGACGGCGAGCGCATCGCCTTCGAGGTCGAGCCGTCGCGTCGCGGCCGGCTGCTGGAGGGGCTCGACGAGATCGGGGCGACGGTCGCAAAGGCCGACAAGATCGACAGCTTCGAGGCAAGGCTCAGGCGCAATCAGCCGTGGCGGGCAACAGCGCTCGCCGCGCCGGCTTAGCTGCCCGTCGAGGCGTAGCGCGCCATGCCGGCGCGCCAGGCGAGGAACGACAGGGTGAGGAAGGCGAAGCCGGCGAGCGGCGTGAACGGCAGCAGCCAGTCCGGCGCGCCCAGCGGATCCGGCCGGTTCAGGATCACGAGCACCGGATAATAGGCGACGCAGGCCAGCGGCACGCCGAAGGTCAGCAGGCGGCGGAACCAGGTGGCGTAGATATTGAGCGGATACTGCGCCGCCTGCACGCCGCCATAGGTCAGCACGTTGGCGACCTCCAGGCTCTCGACGGTCCAGAAGGCCATCGTCGCCTGCAGCACCAGGATGCCGCAGAACATCGCCACGCCGCCGGTGATGGCCCACAGCGCCATCGCGACGGTGGCGGCGTCCCAGTGGATCGGCGCCAACCTCGTGGCGATCACCAGCACCGCGACGGCCTGCATCATCCGCCCGAGGCGCGACAGGCGCACCTCGTAGCCGGCGAGCTGCAGGGCGGCGGCGCGCGGACGCAGCAGCACACGATCGAAGGCGCCGGTGCGCACGAAATCGGTGCCGAAGACCTCGAAGCCGCGGGTCAGCAGGTCGGCGAGCGAGAAGGTGATGTTGACCAGGGCGTAGAACAACGCCGCTTCACCGAATTTCCAGCCGCCGACAGAGCCGAAGCGGCTGAACAGCGCGTAGACGCCCAAAATTTCGATCGATGTCGCCGCGCACTGGCCGAGGATCAGCATCAGGGTTGCCGTCGGGTACTGCGCCTGGGCGCGCAGCGAGGCGACGACGTAGCGGCCGTAGAGGGCGAGCGCGTTCATCTCAACCGCCCTGCATCTCGAGCCGGCGCATCATGCGCGCCATGGCCAGGCGGCCGATGGCGACCAGCACGAGCGTCCAGCCGGCCTGCAGCGCCAGGCCCTGCAGCGCCGCGCCGCCGTGAAGATCGGCGAAGTAGATGCGGAACGGAACGTCGACGATGCCGGCGAGCGGCTGCAGATGCAGCCACGACTGCCACGCCTTGGGATAGAAGTTCAGCGGCAACATGCTGCCGGAGAAGACGATCACCACTGGTGTCAGGATCGAGTTCACGCCGCGCTCATTGAGCGTTGCCGCCACGACGATGTTCGCCAGCATCAGCACGGCGGCAGCAAGTGCGGCCATCAGCACGAAGGCGGGGATGAACAGCAGCGCCGCCTCCAGGCTGGACGGTGGCCGCCACGCCCATTCGCCAAGGCCGACGAGCGGCAGGACGAAGCCCGCGAACAGCACCATCAGCACCGCGCGCGGCAGGGCACGCGCCAGCATCCATCCCAGGCTGCGCGCATACCAGAAGCCGTAGGCATCGAGCGGCCGCAGGCTGTCATAGCCGACGCCGCCTGTGCGCACCGCATGGCCGATCTCCGGGTCGGCGGACCAGGGCTGCAACGCCAGCAGCGCCTGGCCCAGCCAGACATAGGTGATCGCATCGGCGAGGCTGATCGGTGCGGCGGCGGCGTGCGCGCCATAGAAGGCGGCGAATACCATGATGCGGATGCCGCCCCACCAGAGCTGCGTGGCGAAGCCCGCCAGCGCCGCGACGCGATACTCCAGCAAGAGTTGGAAGCGCGCGCGGAAGGCCGCGAGGTAGGGGCGCAGCGGCGCCATCGTCATGCCTCGCGCGCATCGTGCAGGTCGTAGAAGCGCGCGATCACCTCCTCGATGGCGACCTCATCGACATGGATGTCGTCGACGGCGTGCTGCGCGGTGATGGCAGCGATCAGCTGCGGCGCCGGGATGTCCGCCGGATTGAACGCCAGCTCGAGCGAGCCTTCGTCGCGCGATCGAACGGTGACCCCCGGCATCGTGATCTCGGGCGCGGGGCCGGCGAAGTCGACATGCAGCCGCCGTTCGGCAAACACGCCAGAGCGCAGGCTGGCGAACGGGCTGTCGGTGAGCACGCGGCCATGGCCGATGACGATGACGCGCTCGGCCAAGGCCTCGACGTCGTGCATGTCGTGCGTGGTCAGCAGAACCGTCACACCCTGTTCGCGATTGAGCCGGCGGACGAACTCGCGCACCGCCAGTTTCGACGGCGCGTCGAGGCCGATCGTCGGCTCGTCGAGGAACAGGATCTGCGGATCGTGCAGCAGCGCGGCGGCAAACTCCGCGCGCATGCGCTGGCCCAGCGAGAGCTGCCGCACCGGCTGCGCCAACAGCGGTTCGAGGCGCAACATGCTCACCAGCTCGTCGCGCCGCTTTCGATAGCGCGCCGGCTCGACGCGATAGATGTCGGCCAGCAGGTCGAAGCCGTCGAGCACCGGCAGATCCCACCACAGCTGGCTGCGCTGGCCGAACACCACGCCGATGCGCGCCACGTGGCGGATACGGTCTTCATAGGGCACGAGGCCGCCGACTTCGACTCGACCGCTCGTCGGCCTGAGGATGCCTGACAGGATCTTGACCGTCGTGGACTTGCCGGCGCCGTTGGGGCCGATGAAGGCCAGCAGTTCGCCCGCCTCGAGACTGAATGACACGCCGGCCAACGCGTGCACCTCGCGCCAGCGCCGGCGCACGAGGCCACTCAGTGCGCCGCTGAGACCCGGCGCGCGTTCGGCAACGCGATAGGTCTTGGCCAGCGCCTCGACGAGGATCTGGGACATGGGCGGAATCCCGCCAACCGGTGGAAAAGGGCGCGGAACCTATGCGAGGTCTGTCGTCGAGTCAATCGCCTGTCGATGTATCCACGTCGATGCCGAGATGCCTGAGGATCTCGGCCTGCTCGCTCTCGCTGATCCTCAGCCCCGCGTAGTCGGCGAGCACCGCGAGGTTGAGGCCCGACAGGTTGGAGCCGCGCAGGTCCGCCTTGTGCAGCTTGGCCCGCTCCCACTCGACGCGATCGAGCGCGCAACGCAGCATGGTGGCATGGCTGAGGTCGGCGTCGATCAGCGAGACCTCCGACATCTTGCAAGACAGGAACTCGCAGCTCTGCAGGTGCAGGCCAGAGAGATCGGCGAAGCTGAAGTTGCACGTGTCGAATGAGGCTTTGGTCAGCATCGAGCGCTTGGAGATGGTCTTGGTGAACGTAGAGCGCGGGAAGCGCGCGCCTCTGAAGCTGCCATCTTTGGCGCTGACGCCATAGAGGTCGCAGCCTTCGAACACGCTGCTCGATAAATTGCTCCTGACGATCTCGGTGCCCTGCAGGTCGCAGAAGGCGAAAATGCAGCCGTTCTTCGAGCCAGCATCGAAGAAGCTGCAACCGACGAACCGGGTCTTGCGCATTTTGCAATTGGCAAAACGCGTCGGCTCGACTTTGCAATCGTTGAACTCGGCGTCCGAGAAGTCAGCGCTGCGGATCGTCGGGATTCGAAACAGGCAGCGCTCGAACCGGCACTCCGTCAGATCGAGCTGATCCAGGACGAGATCCGCCGACAGCAGCAGGCCTTCGAACCGTCGCTCGCCCGCGGCAATTGCCAGGAACGCCTCCGGGGAGATCGCGCGATAGGTTGGCTCCGGGTTCGTCATCTCAAGCGAGCCGGATCGAGCGGACGCAGACGTCCGGGGGCGAACGGCGACAGGTCGACGTGGCGTGCCGCGCCGTCGAGGATCAGCTCGGCCATCGCCTCGCCGGTCGCTGGCGCATTGAGCATGCCCCACACGCTGTGGCCGGTGGCAACATAGACGTCGTCCGCACCGGCCATCGCGCCGATCAACGGCAGGCCATCCTCAGTAACCGGTCGGAAGCACGCTTGCCGTGCCTTGATCGGCTTGGCCGCGAGGGTAGGAGCGATGTCGTTGAGCATCGCCTCGAGTCGCGCATGGGCGTCCAGGTCGGGTGTGACCTCGCCGGGATCGACCGGCAGCGGACCGGCGGAAGAGATCGCGCAAACCCAGGTCGTTCCGTCGGCGCGCACGAACAGCTCGGGTGTGAGTACTTCGCCGCTGGTTTCGCGATATTCGAGGAACAACGCCTCGGGAGCGATGCTGTCGCCGGTCTCGAACACGAGGCTGTGGCCTTTGTAGCCGTACACCGCCGGCAGCTTCAGCCACAGCGACGCCAGGATCGACCACGGCCCCATGGCGATGACGACTGCATCGCCTTCCACGACCTCGCCAGTGTCGAGCGTCACACCACCTCGGCCCAACCCGGCGACAGTGCCTTGCCGGAGCTCACCGCCGAGCGTTTCAGCCGCGCGCATCAGGCCGGTGGTGAAGGCGTGCGGCTCGACCACGGCCGTCGTCTGCGGTGAGCCGAGGCGGCCAGTGAGCGTCACGTTCGGCGAAAGCCACGGGTGCTCGCTGCCGCGGCGCGCGCTGACGCCGGCTTCGGCATAGCCGCCAAAAGTCTCGATGCGTTGATAGCTCCAGGGATTGTCGAGCGACTCGGCGAGATCGGCGTGAAGCTGGAAGCTGCGGCGGGCCAGCGGATCGAGCGCGCTGCCGCGGCACCAGTCGAGCGCCAGGAAGGCGCCCGACTTGCCGGAGGCCGAGCCGCCGACGGCATGGCGCTCGATCACGATGGGCCGCGCGCCGCCCTTCGCCGCGTAGTAGGCGATCGCGGCGCCGATGACTCCGCCGCCGCAGATGACGATGCGCTTGGTCCGGCTCATGCCGGAACTGTGTCAGGCCAGGCGGTCCGGTGCCAGACCGGCGTCAGGGCGCGGGCGTCTCGTTGCTCAGCCCATGCCGCTTCAGTTCGGCGCTGGACAGCGAGCGCTTGGCCGCCGCGTAGCGCCGATCGCGATGCGCGTGGTTGTAGGCACGCCAGGATCGCGCGTCGTCGACAGGCGGACCAAGCTGGATTTCCTTGTAGCGCACGACATCGAGGACCGGCGCGCTGCACAGCCGGCGGATCTCGACGCCGTCGCTGACAACCGGCCGATATTGAGGATCAGGCAGCTTCTTCATCGACACCTCGTACCAGAGGCCGTCGATCCGCTGCAGGACGCGCTCGTCGCTGAGGCGCAGCATCGTCGCCGGCGGCGCCGGCTTCTCTTTCTCCACACGCCGGGCGCGCCGGACCTCGAGCAGCCGGTCGGTGCGCTTCAGCAGGCCGTCATCGGGGTCGACGTAGAGCGGCTGGCGCCAAGGCTGGCCAGGGCGTCGCCAACGCTCGACGACGTCTCGGCGCGGATTCACGGCGACGAAATCATCGAGATGCTGGCGCACATGCTGCTGCACCGTGCTGTCAACGCGCACATGGCGGGCGATGTCGGAGAACACCTTGTTCCACGGCCGACCAACCTGGCTCTCCAGATAGCGGCGCAGCGGCGCGAGGTTCTCGTTGAGTCCTTTGACGGGCCCGATCTCGGCGTGGTAGCGACGCAGGCCGACCTTCGTCGGCAGGTTCTCGAGCGCCACCGCTCGGCCCTTGCGTCCGAAATTGCCGCCCTTGCGCGGGCGCTCGACAATGAGGCGCGACATGTCCTCGCGCATGGAACTCGCTCCTGAAAATCGGGCGCGCCTTTTGTCGCAGACCGGTTCTGCTGTCAATGCCTCCAATGCAAAAAGCCCGCCGGTGTGGCGGGCTTGCAACGCTTGGTGAGGCAGATCCTAGAAGACCTTGTGCACCCAGCCATGCGTATCGGCGGCGCGGCAGCGCTGGATGTCGATCAGCGCGGTCTTCAGCTTCTCGGTCTGCGCCGCCGCCTGGCCGTTGCCGATGACGAACTCGCCGTCCTTCGACTTCACGGTGCCGATCGGCGTCAGAACGGCGGCGGTGCCGCAGGCGAAGGACTCTTTGACCCGGCCGGTGCCGGCGTCCTTACGCCACTGGTCGAGCGAGTAGGGTTCTTCGCGAGTCTTGATGCCCATGTCCTTGGCGACGGTGATGATCGAGGCGCGGGTGATGCCTTCGAGGATCGTGCCGCTGGTCGGCGGGGTGAGCAGGGAACCGTCGTCCATGATGAAGAAGACGTTCATGCCGCCCAGCTCTTCGATCCACTTCTTCTCGACGGCGTCGAGGAACACGACCTGCTCGCAGCCGTGCTTGTAGGCTTCCATCTGCGCCGTGAGGCTGGCGGCGTAGTTGCCGCCGCACTTGGCGGCGCCCGTGCCGCCTGGTGCTGCGCGCGTGTAGTCCTGCGAGACCCAGACCGAGACGGCGCTGTCCTTGGACTTGAAGTACGAGCCCACCGGCGAGGCGATCACCATGTAGAGGTATTCCGACGACGGCTTGACGCCGAGGAACACCTCGTTGGCGAACATGAAGGGCCTGAGGTAGAGGCTACCGTCGCCGTCGGGAATCCAGTCGCGGTCGATGTTGACCAGCTGGTTCAGCGACTCGACGAAGACGTCCTCGGGCAACTTGGGCATCGCCAGCCGCTCGGCCGACCGCTGGAAGCGCCGCGCGTTCTCGCCCGGCCGGAACATCACCGCGCCGCCTTCCTTGGTGCGGTAGGCCTTCAGGCCTTCGAAGATCTCCTGGCTGTAGTGCAGCACGGCCGACGCCGGGTCCATCTGCAGGGGCCCGCGCGGGCCGATCGTGGCGCTGTGCCAGCCTTTGCCCTCGGTGTAGCGGATGGTGACCATGTGGTCGCTGAAGACCCGGCCGAAGCCCGGGTCCTTCAGGATCTCGGTCCGCTTGGTTGCCGAGGTCGGCGAGGGGTGGGGCAGACGCTGGAATTCAAGGGTGGTCTTGGACATGGGTTTCCCCGGCTTCTTGTCCCGTCTTGATGGACAAGGCCCGCGATTACGTCAAGACCGCTGACGTTCTTTCCGTTGCGGCAAGGCGTTTCAGAACGCGAGCAAATTGTCCCGGAATTGCTTGTGCTCGTAAGCCTTGCGCACGAGGCCGCGATCCTGCAGGGCAGGGACCAGCCCGTCCTCGATCTCCGCCAGGGTGCGCCGATGCACGTTCGGCATGGCGAACAGATAGCCGTCGCCGCCCACTTCTGCCATCACCTCACCCATGCGCGCGGCCACCGAATCGGGCGTGCCGGTGAGCTCGATCGAGTAGTCGACGGCATTGAAGCTCGCCATGGTCTCGCGAATCGAGCGGCCGTTGGCGATCTTGCGGTAGTTCTCGAGGTTCTGCTGATGACCGTTGGTCGTGACGTGGTCGGGCAGCGGCTTGTCGAGATCGAACTGGCCGAAATCGATGTTGGTGACCTTGCCGAAGTGCGCCAGGCGCTCCTCGATGCGCTCCAGCGCCAACGCTTGGCGACGCTTGCGGCGCTCTTTCGCCTCGTCCTCGGTCTCGCCAATGATCGGGTTGATCAGGAAGAGGATCTTGCAGTCCGACGGCTTGCGGCCCTGTTCGATCATGTATTTGTGCACGTCCTCCCGATAAGCCTTCATCGCCTCGACGCCCTTGGCGTGCACGACGATAGTGTCGGCGTGGGTCGCGGCGAATCTACGGCCGCGTGAGGAGCCGCCGGCCTGGGCGATCACCGGTTGGCCCTGCGGCGGCGGGCCCGAGTTCAGCGGCCCGCGCGTGCTGTAAAAGCGGCCGCTGTGGTTCACGGCACGCACCTTGGTGTGATCGACCAGAATGCCCTTCTTGCGATCGGCGACGATTGCATCGGGTTCCCACGAGCCCCACAGGCCGCGGCAGACCTCCATGTACTCGTCGGCCATGTCGTAGCGCAGATCGTGCTCGGGCATGCCCTGCATACCGAAATTCATCGCCGCAAAGTCGGAGCTGCCGGTGACCGCGTTCCAACCGATGCGCCCGCCCGAGACCTGATCGAGCGTCGCCACAAGGCGGGCCAGCAGATAGGGGTGATAGGCGTAGGTGCCGAAGGTCGGCACGATGCCGATGCGCGAGGTCACCTGCGTCATCAGCGCAGCGATCACCGACGGGTCCTGGCGCGGCACCGACAGGCCGTTCTTCAGGTAGATCTCGGTCGAGCCGTTGAAGCTCTCGCCGACGTAGGAGGAGTCCTCGAGCAGGACATAGTCGAAGCAGGCGCGCTCCAGCGACCGCGCCAGGTTCAGGAACAGCTCCGGCTCCATCCAGGTCTGCCCGATATGGCCGGTCCACGCCTCGCCCCAGGCCTGCGCGCTGGAGCCCTGGAGGAACCATGCGAGATGGAAGGGTTTGGTGCTCATCCCGGCAGCTTAGCCGGAAGCCCTCATTTGGTCAGCCGTTCGCCCAGCTCGTCCTTGTAGCCGCGATACCGCTCCACCTCTTGCTTCAGGTATGCGCCGGTGCCCGCCGGGTCGGCCGGCGTATAGGTCTCGATGCCGGCCTTCAGGAGCCTGTCGCGCACGTCGGGTTCCTTGATCGCCTCGTTGATGGCAGCGTTCAGCTTGGCGGTGATCTCCGCCGGCATGCCATGTGGGCCGATCATGATCACCCACGACGTCATGGTGGCGCCCTTCACGCCCAGCTGCTCCAGCTGCGGCACCTTGGCGACGACCGGCGTGGCGCTGGGCGACGCCAGCGCCAGCGCGCGCACCGAGCCAGCGCTGATCTGCGGCACGGCGGAGGCCAGCACGGCGACACCGAAATCGGTCTCGCCCTTGGTCAGCGCCTCCATCATCGGTGCGCCGCCGCGATAGGGTACGTGCAGTGCTGTCAGGCTGCCTGCGCGCTTGAGATAGACTTCGGCGCCGAACTGCGTGATGCCTGCGGGCCCCGAGGAGGCGTAGCTCGCGGTAGCGGCATTCGCCTTCAGGTGGGCGTTGAGCGCCTCGATCGTCTGGAACGGCTTGCTGGCTGGCACGACCAGTACCAGTGGTGACTGGCCCACCAGCGCGATCGGTGTGAAGTCGGCCACCGGATCGTACCGCGCGTTCTGCGGCAGCATGATGGGGTTGATCGCGAAGGCGCCGGGATCCGACAGCATGATGCGATAGCCGTCGGGCGTCGCGGTGGCCGTAGCTGCGGCCGCGATCGAGCCGCCAGCGCCGGGCTTGTTGTCGACGACGACGGCGACTTTAAGCGAGTGGGTCAGGCGTTCTGCGAGGATGCGCGCGGCGACATCGCTGGTGCCACCGGGCGCGAAGCCGACGGTAATGGTGATCGGCCGATCGGGATACTCCGCCCGCGCAAGTGTTGTCGCCGCGAGGACTAACGCCAACGCGCTGGCGCACGCAGCCAGCACCCTGTTCATCGCCTTCATTGCATCCCCCAACTGGTACTGCCGTCAGCTCAGCATCTCAGGGATCGTGACGATCTGACAACCCGCCGCTTCGAGACCTTGACGCACATGGCGGGCCACCGTCACGGCCGTCGGCTCGTCGCCATGGACGCAGAGCGTCTCGACCGCGACCGGTACGCGGTTACCCTGCCGCGAGATCAGGTAGCCGTCCTTCACCATGCTCAGCGATTGCGCCAGCGCCTTTTCCGGGTCCTTGAAGACCGTGCCCGGGATGGAGCGCGGCGAGAGGTTGCCGTCATCCTCGTAGTGCCGATCGGCGAAGCCCTCACGTGCCAGCCGCAGGCCCAAGGTGCGCGCCGCCTTCTCCATCTGCGAGCCGTAGAGCGCGACATAGATGATGTCGGGATCGACGGTCTGGATGGCGCGGCCGATCGCCAGCGCGTAGTCCTCGCGCTCCGCCGCCATGTTGTTGAGCGCGCCGTGCGGCTTCAGGTGCGTCACCGGCAACCCGACATAGCGCGCCATCGCCTGCAGGGCGCCGATCTGGTAGGCGACCATCAGCTCGAGATCCTTCGGCTTCATCTCGATGCGCCGGCGGCCGAAGCCCCAGAGATCGTTGAAGCCAGGGTGCACGCCCAGGCTGACGTCGCACTTCTTCGCCAGCGTCCCCAGCCGATGCATGGTGTTGGCGTCACCGGCATGGAAGCCGCAGGCGACGCTGGCCGAGCGGATCACGGTC
The DNA here is from genome assembly GCA_019239835.1 of Alphaproteobacteria bacterium. Taxonomy (GTDB): domain Bacteria; phylum Pseudomonadota; class Alphaproteobacteria; order Reyranellales; family Reyranellaceae; genus JAFAZJ01. The sequence goes on from JAFAZJ010000130.1 coordinate 19,118, forward strand.
ATCAGGTCGGCGTCGTTGCCGATGTCGTAGGCGCCGAAGCCTTCGCCGATATCCGCGTTCAGGTTGATCTTCATCTCAGGGCGCCTCGCACGATCCGTACCGAAGCGCCCTTTATAGCGTGCGCCTCAGCGCGTGCGCAGCAATGCGGCGAAGTTCGTCAGCTCATCGCGATTGAGATCAGAGACAGCCTCGTAGCGCAGGCCGTCGGCCTGCCAGCTCTCGACATTGTAGCCCTGGAGCTGGCCGTTGACGGCCGCAGCCGTCGATCCGGCAGGCGCAATGAAGACGGTGATACGATGCTGGCGTCGGCCATAGATCAGCGCCGCCGCCGGCTTGCCGGCGACGTAGTCGACTCGACCGCTCAGCAACGGAAAGCCGTCATCGGCGAGGTCCGAGACGCGCGGGGAAAAGGCAAGCTTGCCGGCGAACCAAGGCTTGATCGCGTGCGGATTGCCCGAGCGCACGGAGCCGAAATCCTCCAGCGCCAGGCCCCGCACATGGGCGGTCACCAGATCGTTCATCGGCGCTGGATCGCGCAACGTCGCGCTCGCCACCAGCGCGACGGCGCCGGCGCCGAGAAGAGCCGCCGCCAGATGCGACGCGGCCATGCGCGCCCATGGCCGCTGGTTCGTCGGCACGGGCGCGCTCTGGGCCACGAGGCTGGTGATCCGCGTGGCCAGCCCATCGGGTACCGGCTGCCGTCCGAGACCGCGCACGCGATCCGAAAGGGCGCGCAGGCTGGCGAGTTCGCGCGCACACGCGGCGCAGCCCTGCAGATGCGCCTCGACACGGGCGCAGTCCTCGGCGCCAAGCTCGCCGTCGTGATAGGCCTCCAGGAGGTCGCGGGCGTCGTCGCAGGTCATCGCTCGGCCTCGCGTGTCGGGGCCGCATTCTCGTCGAGCGCCTCGCGCAGCCGGGCGCGTGCCCGAGACAGGCGTGACATCACGGTGCCGATCGGCACCTCGGTGACGGTGGCGATCTCGGTGTAGCTCAGCTCCTCGATCTCGCGCAGAATCAGCGTCTCGCGTAAGCCATCGGGCAGGCGCTCGATGGCGGCATGGATGCGCGGGGCGTCGAGGCGGCTATCGGGCGGCGGGGAATTGTCGGCTTCGCTGGCGGCGGCCGGGCCGCGGAAGGCGAGATCGAGCGGGATGACGTTGCGCCAGCGCTCGCCGCGGCGGAACGCGGTGCGGCAGGCGTTGCGCACGATCATCAGCAGCCACGGCTTGGGATCATCGCCGTGGAAGCCGTCGAAAGCGCGGAAGGCGCGCAGCAAGGCATCCTGGACCGCGTCTTCGGCGTCCTGGGGGTGTCGGGTGATCCAGCGCGCAAGATTGTAGGCCGCCGGCAGCAACGGCAGCACCTTGCGCTCGAACTCCTCGCGTCGGCCCATAGGTTCCAAGACTCTTCGATGACGCCTGATATTCCCGGGAATAGTGTGGGACAAGACCGAGTCGTCCCTGCGCCATCATCGGATCAGGGAGATCGATATGCGAGCGAAATGGCTGAAGGCGGGTCTGGCGGGCGCCGTGGCGCTGGCCCTGGCGGCGACCGCGCGCGCCGAAACCCGCGAATTCTACATCGTCACCGTGCACCTCGACGCCAAGACCAACCCCGTGGCGGACGCCATGCATCCCGCCGAACCCTTCCCGTCCAGCCCGTTCCCCTCGACCAGCGGCATGTGGGTCAAGGGCCCGGCGGACAACGGCGACTGGTTCGTGCGCGCCTTCGTCTTCAATCCGTCGCAGGTCGTCGTCATGCAGGGCGACGACGTGGTGCTGCATTTCGTCGGCGTGCAGGGCGCCGCGCACACCATCGCCGTCCAGGGCGTGGCCGAGCCGGTGAAGTTCACCCGCGGCACCACCGCCACGGTCAAGTTCAAGGCCGAGAAGCCGGGCATCGTCGATTTCGCCTCGACCGTGCTGACGCCCAGCATGCGCGGCCAGGTGATCGTCCTGCCAAAGAACTGACTCTGCTGGCCACGGCCAGCGGGCCGGGGCACGAAAAGGTCACTTCCCGCGCAGCGATCCACGGGCAAAAGCTGCCACTGCCCCTGGACCGATTCGCGCGGGAAGCAACCATGCTGAAAATCGTCAAGGATTCCGTCCTCAAGGTCAGCCGCTCCTTCGGCTACGACATCGTGCCGTTGCGCGAAATGAAGGAGCGCGACTTCGCGCTGCACCTGCGCGAGCTATTGGCCAGCCGCAAGATCGACTGCGTGATCGATGTCGGCGCCAATGTCGGCCAGTACCGCGACTTCCTGCGCGACAGGGTGCTGTACGAGGGGCCGATCGTGTCGTTCGAGCCGGTCGGCCGCCACATCGAGATCCTGCGCAACCGCGCCAAGGGCGACCGCGACTGGCATGTCGAGGGCTACGCGCTGGGCAGCAAGAGCGGCGCCATGCCGATCAACGTCATGGCCTCGGACCAGTTCAGCTCGTTCCTCGAGCCTGACCACAGCAGGGTGTCGGACTTCGGCACGCTCAACGTGCCATGCAGCACCGAGCTGGTGGCGGTGCGCACGCTCGACCAGATCCTGCCGACCTTGCGCCAGCAGCTCGGCTTCTTCCGGCCCTACCTGAAGATCGACACCCAGGGCTACGACATCGAGGTGCTGCACGGCGCCGAGGAGAGCCTGCCCGCGATCAGCGCGCTGCAGACCGAGGCCTCGGTGATCGGCATCTACAAAAGCATGCCGAGCTACATGGACACGATCCGCTATCTCAACGAGCGCGGCTTCGAGATCACCGGCCTCTACCCGATCAGCCGCGACCGCAGTCTGCGGCTGGTCGAGTTCGACTGTGTGATGATCAACGCTGCGATGGACGTGCCGGCGCAGTCGCGATCGCATCTGTCCTGAGTGGCGGCCGCGCGCTATCGCCGATGACGGGGCCGGCCGCCGCCAGCCGTTCAAGCGCGGCCGACAGCGCGGCCACATCCTCGTCGGCGACGAAGGTGCTCTGCGCCTGGGCCAGCAGTCGCCCGCGCACTTCGCGATAGGCGTCGGGCGTGAGCGTCTGGAAGAAGCGCGTCAGCTGCTCCTCGAGCGGCCGGCCGAAGGTCCAGCCGATGCGATGCTCCTCGACCAACGCGCCGAACTCGAAGCCGTGCACCGCGAGGCACGGCACGCCGAAATGGCCGGCCTCGTAGAAGCGGCAGGGCAGCAGCCAGCGCGAATTGTGGTCGGTGTTCTCGAGATCGAGCGCCCAGGCGAAGTCGACGTCGCTGTAGAGAGACGGCAGGTCGTCGTGCGGCCGATAGGGGCCGCCATAGATCATGTTGGGATGCTTCGCGAGCGCGGCACGGAAGCGCGTCTCGTCCACCGTGGTCAGGATGCCGCGGAACTTGAAGACCACCTGGCCTTCGAGCTTCGCCGCCAGCCGAGTCATCAGCTCGAACGTCTCCTGTCCGCGGATCAGGCCGAAATAGCCGACGACCCAGGGCCGGCGACCGTCATGCTCGAACGGCTTGGCGCGGCTCGCCGCAGCGGCCGCGATCGGCGTATGCAGCTTGTTCTCCATCAGGAACCAGTCGCCACGGTATTTCTGGATCATCGAGAAGTAGCTTCGATGAAAGCCCGGCGAGGACAGCACCAACAGGCGCACATGACGCAGGCAGAGCCGCTCGATGAAGCGCAGCAGCATCGCGCCGGGTCCACGGCCCATCAGCGCGGGCTGGATGTCCAGCACCTCGTAGGCGACCGGCGCCTTGTTGCCCGACATCCAGCGCGCCAGCACGGTGAGCACCAGCTGATCGACATTGCGGGCGTAGAACACCGCGGCGCGTCGCAGCCATTTGCGATGGGCGAATATGGCGGGCAGGGCGCCGAGCAAGGCGCGCAGGCGCTGCCAGTAGCGGGCATCAGCGGTCATGCCGAGCTCGACATGCGGCCAGGGCGGCGCATAGCCGCTGTTGTAGCGCTCGCGACGGAAGCCGAAGACGATGACGCGAAGGCCGTGCTCGATGAATTGCTGCGCGCGCTTCACCGTCGTTGCGTCGGTGATGTCGGGGCAGAAAAAGAACAGATGCGTGCCTTCCGCACCGGCCGATTTCGTCGCGTTTTCGTCCACGTTGCTACGCTCCCAAGCCTACCCCGCAGGCAGAGTATGGGGCGGCCGGACAAGGGTTCAGTGTGATCAAACTGTGGTGCTCCAACCGCGTTTGGTGGGTCACAGGTTGATCACTGGAGCCTCCGAAGCCCTCGATGCTTGATGCTTGCAATGACCGTCGCGTCCCCTCTGCGCGCGCCTCGCACTCTGCGGTTCGATCGTATTGCCATGACCTCGGTCTTCGGCGATCCGCGCAATCGCCGTTCGTGGTCCGGCGCCCCCGCCAATCTCGCTGACGCACTCGAGCGGCTGGGCGTCGCCGTGGTCGGCATCCATCCGCATCTGGGCCTGATGGGCAAGCTGGGCGTCGCCGCGCGCGACACGCTCACCGGCTATGGCAGGCCGGTCAACGGCGAGCATCTGCTGCGCAGCGCGCGCTCGCGGCGCAAGCTCGCACGTCAGGTCTCGGTAGAGGCTGCGCGCCTGGGTGTCGAGCACGTGCTGCACACCGGCAGCATGGATCTGCCGGCGCTCGATCTGGGGCGCGGCGTGAAGCACTACCTCTATTGCGACCACAGCTGGGCGCTGGCCAGGCCGCATCGCATCGACATCGACCGCTTTACCTCACGCGCGCTCGCGTCCTTCGAGCACAGCGAGCAGGAATCGCTCGGCGGCCTGACCCACGTTTTCACCTTCGGCGCCTATGTGCGCGACAACCTGATCAAGCACTATGGCCTGCCGCCGGATCGCGTCACCGCCGTCGGCTCCGGCATGGGCGCCATCGAGCCGAACGACGCGCGCAAGGATTTCACCAAGGCCTCGCTGCTCTTCGTCGCCAAGCACCTGTTCCGCGAGAAGGGCGGCTTCCTGTTGCTCGATGCGTTCCGCCTGGCCCATCACCGGCGCCCCGACCTGACGCTGACCATCGTCGGCGACGAGCGCAGCCGCGCCTTCGTGCCCGATCATCCGGCGATCACCTTCCACGGCCATCTGCCATGGGCCGACCTGCAGCAGCTCTTCCGCGACGCCACGCTGCTGGTACAGCCGATGCTCAACGATCCGTGGGGTCAGGTCTATCTCGAGGCGCTGGTATCGCGCACGCCGGTCATGGGCCTGAACCGCAATGGGCTGCCCGAGATCGTCGATGGCGGCCGCTTTGGTTTCCTGGTCAAGCACGCCGATCCCGAGGCGCTGTCGCACGCCATCCTCGACGCCGTCGCCGATCCGGCGCGGCTCGAGCGCATGGCGCTCAGCGGCCAGCGTCATGTGCTTGGCAACTATTCCTGGGATCGCGTCGCCGAACGCATTGGCTTTGTCGAGTAGGAAAGGTTCCCCATGGCCGACAAGATCGCCCTGATCACCGGTATCACCGGACAGGATGGCGCCTATCTCGCCGACCTTCTGTTGGCGCGCGGTTACACCGTGCACGGCATCAAGCGGCGCTCTTCGGCGCTGAACACCGATCGCATCGACTACCTCTATCGCGATCGCCACGAAGCCGACGTGCGGCTGTTCCTGCACTACGGCGACATGACCGACTCGACCAACCTGCTGCGGCTGATCAACGAGCATCGGCCGACCGAGATCTACAATCTCGCCGCGCAGAGCCACGTGCAGGTCAGTTTCGAGACGCCGGAATACACCGCCAATACCGACGCCATGGGCACGCTGCGCCTGCTCGAGGCCGTTCGCATCCTGAAGATGGAGGACCGGGTCCGCTTCTATCAGGCCTCGACGTCGGAGCTCTTCGGCAAGGTGCAGGAGACGCCGCAACGCGAAGTCACGCCGTTCTATCCGCGCAGCCCATACGCGGTGGCCAAGCTCTATGCCTACTGGATCACGGTGAACTACCGCGAGGCCTATGGCATGCATGCTTCGAACGGCATCCTGTTCAACCACGAATCGCCGATCCGCGGCGAAACCTTCGTCACCCGCAAGATCACCCGCGCGGTGGCGGCGATCGAGCGCGGCCTGCAGGCGAAGCTCTTCCTCGGCAATCTCGACGCACGGCGCGACTGGGGTCATGCGCGCGACTATGTCGAGGGCATGTGGCGCATCCTGCAGCAGGACAAGCCGGACGACTACGTGCTGGCGACCGGCGAGACCCACACCGTGCGCGAGTTCGTCGAGCTTGCCTTCGAGCAGATCGGCCGTCCGATCGTCTGGCGCGGTAATGACGCCCAGGAGACCGGCTGCTGCCGGCGCAGTGGCGACGTGCTGGTGGCGCTCGATCCGGCCTACCGTCGGCCGACCGAGGTCGACCTGCTGCTCGGCGATCCGTCCAAGGCGCAGGCCCGGCTGGGCTGGCGCCATCGGACGAGCTTCCGCGAGCTCGTCGCCGAGATGGTCGAGTCCGACCGCACGCTCCTTCGCGAAGCCGGAGACAACCATGCCCGCCTCCTACACGCTGCGCAGTAAGCGGGTCTGGGTCGCGGGCCACCGCGGCCTGGTCGGCAGCGCGCTGGTACGTCGTCTTCAGGCGGAGCAGTGCGAGGTTCTCACCGCGACGCGCGCGCAGGTCGATTTGCGCGCGCCCGACCAGCTCGATCGCTGGATGCGCGAGAGCAAGCCGCAAGCGGTCTTCATGGCGGCGGCCAGGGTCGGCGGCATCTATGCCAACGACACGCGGCCGGCCGACTTCATGTACGACAACCTGATGATCGCCACCAACGTGGTCGAGGCGGCGGGGCGTCATGGTGTCGAGAAGCTGATGATGCTGGGCTCGTCGTGCATCTATCCCCGCATGGCGCCGCAGCCGTTGCAGGAGGATTCGCTGCTCACCGGGCCGCTGGAGCCCACCAACCAGTGGTACGCGCTGGCCAAGATCGCGGCCATCAAGCTGTGCGCAGCCTACCGGCGCCAGCACGGCTGCGACTTCATCTCGGCGATGCCCACCAACCTCTACGGCCCGGGCGACAATTTCGACCTGATGAGCAGCCACGTCGTGCCGGCGCTGATCGCCAAGGCGCATGACGCCAAGCTGCGTCACGCGCCGGCGCTGGAGGTCTGGGGTACGGGCCGGGCATTGCGCGAATTCATGTTCGTCGACGATCTCGCCGATGGGTTGATCTTCCTGATGCAGCGCTACTCCGACGAGCCGCTGATCAACATCGGCACCGGCACCGACCTGCCGATCGCCGATCTGGCGGCGCTGATCAGCGACGTGGTCGGCTTCCGCGGCATGTTGCGCTTCGACATCAATCGCCCCGACGGCACGCCGCGCAAGGTGATGGATATCTCGCGCTTGACTGCGCTGGGCTGGAAGGCACGCACGTCGTTGCGCGACGGCCTCGAGCAAACCTATCGGTGGTACGTTGACAACATCGCCCGCGAGCAGCGGCCGGCCGTCGCCTGAGGGCGAACTCGGGACCGATCATCTCGTTCCCGATATCGGCAAACGCTCGCGCCGCGGCGGCGCCATGATGATGGCGGGGCAGGCGCTGCGGGTGATGCTGCAGGCCGGCGCCATCATCATCCTGGCGCGTCTGTTGCCGCCCTCCGCCTTCGGCGTGCTGGCGATGGTCGCGGCGCTGGGCGTGGTCCTCGACTTCGCCAAGGACCTCGGCCTGTCGGCGGCGACGATCCAGAAGGACGACCTTACCGAGGCGCAGATTTCCGCGCTGTTCTGGATCAACGCCGGCGCCGGCTGCGTGCTGGCGCTGGCGCTGTTCCTCGGCGCGCCTGTTCTGGCGCATTTCTACGGCCAGCACGTGGTCGAGCCGGTGACGAAATGGATGGCGCTCGCTTTCATCATGAGCGGGCTCACCGTGCAGCATTGGGCGTTGCTGCGCCGCCAGATGCGCTTCGGCGCCATCGCCGTCATGGAGGTCGCCGCCGACCTGGCGGGTTTCGCCACGGCGATCGCGCTGGCCTATGCCGGGGCAGGGCTGTGGGCGCTGGTGGCGCAACGCCTGGTGACGCCTGGCGTGCTGATGGTTGGCGCCTGGCTGGCCTGCCGCTGGCGGCCCGGCAGGCCGCGGCGTGCCGACGGGCTGGGCGGATTGCTGCGCTTTGGCGTGCAGGTCACCGCCGGCGGGCTGGTCACCGCGCTCACCCGCAGCGTCGACCAGGTGATGATCGGCTGGCTCTGGGGTCCCACGGTGCTGGGCCTGTACGAGCGCACCACACGCCTGCTGCTGCTGCCGATCAACAGCATCAACGCGCCGGTCTACGCCGTCGGCATGCCGGCGCTCAGCCGGCTGGCGGCCCATCCCGAGCCCTATCGTCGCGCCTGCCGCCAGCTGCTGCAGAAGGTGGCGCTGCTGACCATGCCCGTCTTTGCCGTGGTCTGCGTCACCGCCGACTGGGTGGTGCAGATCCTGTTCGGATCGGCCTGGACCCAGGCGGTGCCGCTGGTGCAGTGGTTCGCCATCTCGGCGACCTATCTGCCCATCGTGATGGCCGTCGGCCTGCTGTATTTCACCCAGGACCGCACCGGCGAATACCTGCACGCCACCGTGATCGACGCGATGCTGTGCATCGCCTCGATCCTGCTGGGCCTGGCGTCCGGTGCCGTCGGTGTGGCCGCGGCGATCGCCGTGGTCGGGGTCGTGGTGCGTACACCAATGGCGTTCTGGCTGTCGACGCGGCATGGCCCGATGCGGCAACGCGATGTCTACAGCGCCGTGTTGCCGGCGATCGTCGCGGCGGTGCTGTCGGGGGCGGCCGTCTGGGCCGTGCGCCGCTTCTACCTGCAGGACGCCACGCTCAGCGTCGGTCACCTGGCCGTGGTGGCGCTGACCGCGCTGGTGATGATGGGATTGACCCTGGTGGCCTTCGCCGAGCTGCGGCGGGAGCTCGCGATGCTCCTCAGGTACCCACTGGCGTTGCGTCTTCGTCGCTCGGCGGCGCGCTGACTTCGTTCAGCCGATCGCCGCCAGGATCTGACGGCCGCGCGTCGACCATTCGAAGCGGTCGCGGCAGACCTCGTAGGCGCGTTCCTGCAGGCGGTTCAGCAGGTCGACGTTGTCGATCATCTCGAGCACGCCGCGCGCCAGCGAGGCGTGGTCGGGGTACATCATGGCGCTCTCGCCATGGCGCAGCGGCACGCCGGCGAAAGCCTCCGCCAGGCCGAAGACCGGCAGGCGATTGAAGACATACTCGAGCAGCTTGAGCTTGAAGCCGCCACCGTTGCGCTCCGGCACGATGGCGACGCGCGCATCGTTCATGAAGCCGCTGACGTCGTCGACCGTGCCGGTGAAGGAGCTGGCCTTCACCGTGCGGCGCAGCTTGTCGAGGAAGGACTCCTCGGCGCTGCCGATCGCCTGCAGCTCGACGCCGCTGGCGGCGAAAAGCGGGTCGGCGACGCTGACGAACTCCTCGAGGTTCATGCGCTTGGCCACCCAGTCGAAGCTGCCGACGATCACGGCGCGGTGCGGCACCTGCGGCGTGATGAGACGCGATGCCACGCGCCGCCCGCGATAACCGGGCGTCAGCACGTCCATCGGCTTCTCGCTGTCGCGCTCGCGGTACAGCAGGAGATCCTCTGGCGTGATCGCGGTCACGACGTCGGCGGCATCGACCAGGGTGCGTTCGAGGCGCGAGACCTTGTAGGCGTCGAGCTTGCCGGCCAGGCGCTTGAGGAAATGCCCCTGGATCTCGGCCACCCGGCTGCGCAGGCTCTCCTCGTGATTGTGCGAGATGTAGACCAGCGTCGGCCGCTCGCTGCGCCCGTCATGGCTCGCGAGGATGCGCGGCAGCGCCCAGGCGCCCGAGATGCTGTCGAAGACGATACCGTCCCAGCCGCCGCGGGCCAGCAGGTCGTCGAGGATGCGCCGCGTGCTGGCGGTGCAGCAGCGGTGCGCCATGTGCGGTAGCGGCGACAGCAGGCTCGCCCAGCGGGCCCTGGGCGCGTCTGCCGGCAGCCACCAGACGACGTGCGGCTCGCGCCAGCCGTTGCAGCGCGCCGACTCGGGTCGCGCCAGGCCGAGCACCTCGACCTCGGCGCCGGCCTCGATCACCGAATCGATCAGGCCGCCGGAATAGACGTACTGGCCGTTGTGACGCGGCTCCGGATCGGAGAGCGTCAGCCACAGGCAGCGCGGCTTGCGTCCGTTTTGTCGCTCAGAAAGCATGGTGCCCCGTGAAGCCGCCCAGCACGGTGCGGGCGATGATCTTGAGGTCGAGACGGATCGACCAGTTGTCGATGTAGTGCAGGTCGTGCTCGACGCGCCGGCGGATCTGCTCGATCGTGTCGGTCTCACCGCGCCAGCCGTTGACCTGCGCCCAGCCGGTGATGCCGGGCTTCACGCGGTGGCGTGCATCGTAATAGCGCACGGCGTCCTGGTAGAGCAGGGTGCCGGCCTTGGCCCTGAGCGCATGCGGGCGCGGGCCGACGACCGACATCTCGCCGCGCAGCACATTGATGAACTGCGGCAGCTCGTCGATGCTCGTACGGCGCAGGAAAGCGCCGATGCGCGTGATGCGCGGATCATTGCGCCGGGTGAGCTGCTCGGCGTTCACGTCCTGCGCGGCGTGATGCATGGAGCGGAACTTCCAGACCTCGATGAGCTGGTTGTTGAAACCGTAGCGCTTTTGCCGGAAGAACACTGGCCCCGGGCTGTCGAGCTTGATCAGCAGCGCGACCGCCAGCAGCAGCGGGGAGATCATGGTGATGATGGCCGCAGCCAGCACGCGGTCCTCGATCTCCTTGGCGATCCACCCCCAGTCGCGTAGTGGCCGGTTCAGCACGTTGAGGAAGGTCAATCCGCCGAAATGGCTGACCTCGACCTTGCCCAGTCCCAGGCCGAAGACGTCGGGGCACAGCCGCACGTCGACCGGCAACAAGGCGAGCTTGTTCATCGTGTCCGTGATCGCGCGATCGACCGATAGCGGCATGGCGACGATCACCGTATCGATGCCCATGCCGCGCGCGTCGCGCACCAGATCGTCGACCGTGCCGCGGATCGGCAGGCCCATGCAGCGTGGCGGCAGGGACGCGGCGTTGTCATCGTAGACGCCGACGATGCGCAGGTTCGGGCCGGCCGAGGCGTGAAGCTGGCGCAGCAGCCTCTGGGCGATCGGACCGGCGCCGACGATGGCGACGAGCTCGCCCAGTCGACCCTCGCGCCGCCATTTGCGCACGAGGTGGAACAGCACCAGGCGGATCGGCAACAGCAGGCTCAGCCCGCCCGTGAGCCACAGCATCAGCCAGGCGCCGCCCGATCTCCCGATCGGTGTTGCGACATAGGCGACGACGGCGAGCGCGCCCAACGCCAGCAGCCAGGACAACAGGACACGCGATACGCCATCGTCCAGACGCGCGAAGCGGTCGAAGCCGTAGCTGCCGAACAGATGAAGGAAATTGACCGCAAGCAGGGTGCCGAGCGGCACCGCCAGCGCGAGCATGCGCCAGTCGAGTCCATCGGAGGCCCAGTGCGTCGCCACGGCACCGGCGATGAAGATGGAGACGCCGTCGAGAACGCCGACAATGCGCCTGACGATCGGCTCCGACACCACCTTGCGGCGGGCGACGGTCTTCTCGACTCGCTCCGCGGCGTGGTCGACGAATCGCTCGGCGACCTGCGCGCGATGCGCGACGCTATTCCTCATGATGCTGTGCTCCTCGTCTGCGTCCGGGGGTAGAACGCTGCGACACGGCAGATTCTCCATGCCGCGACCGCGAGGGTCTTGTGATCAAGTTGAGGCGATCGGCTCGCCGCCCATCACCATCGCTGCAAACTGTGCGGGTGTGCGCGCTGCGATGAATCGTTGAGCGCCAGCAGGATCGAACAGCGCCTGCGCGCCGCCTTCGACGATGCGTTCGATGGCGAAAGCAAGGCAACCGGGATCCGACGAGTCCGTGGCAAGACCAAGGCCGTAGTCGCGCGTGAGGCGTCCGAGCAGGCCGAAATCCTGAGTCAGCACGGGACGACCCGCACGCGCCGCCCACAGCAGCACGCCGCTCGAGCCGACAAAGCGCTGATAGGGCGCCAGCACGACGCTGCTCCTGTCGATCAGTGAATCGATCTCGGCGCTGTCGAGGCGACGATCGGCGATCTGGAGCCACAGCTCGGGCCGGGTTTGCGCGAGCAGGTGGCGACGCGTTTGCAGCTCGGCGCGGATCTCGGGATCGACGCGGCCGGCGAGCATCACGGCGACGCGAGCGGCCGTCTGCGGGCGCAGCCTGCGCAGCGCCTCGAGCAACTCGACCGGGCCCTTGCGTCGCGTGAGATAGCCGAACAGCAGCAGGCCAACCCGTCCCCCGGTCGCATAGCCGGCGAAGCGATCGACCGTGCCGGCGGGGTCACTGACCGCGTGTACCGGATCGGGCAGGACCCGTACCTTCTCGCCGCGACCGTAGTGCGACATGGCATAGCCGGGAAAATACGGATCGAGCGACAGCACCTGATGCAGCGCCGGGTTGCGCAGCATCAGCCGGTAAAGCAGCGCCTTGCGCAGGTCACGCAGCCACTCGCCACGGGTGGGATTGTACGATCCCAGCACGCCGTAATGGACGGACGGGCGGAACAGGATGCCCGACATCCGCGCGCGGCCCACGCCCAGGCCGAAAGCCAAGGGCAGCGACAGATGATCGATCGACAGGAAGAAGCCGGTGTGCGCGCCACTGCGCTTCAGATAGCGGCGCATGACCCACCAGCGCGCGAAGCCGGAGACGGCGAGCTTGCGATGCGTGCACATCCGGTGCTCGGCGGGAGAAAGCGGCGACAGCACGATCCGGCGGTGTGCGCCGTTGACCAGAGCGGGCCGCAGCGCATCGCAGAGCGCCGTCGGTCCGACGATCTCCATGCGATGGCGGTCGCCGGCCGACACGAAGTCGATCAGATAGCGCAGCCACTCCTGGGCGTGCCCCTCGGCATCGGGCTCCAGGACGAGGATCTTCTCCTCATGCGCCAGCTGCGAGAGCATCGAGGCAACTCACGAAACGACGGTGCCGGTCGTGACGCGTGAGACCACGCTGGCCCTCACGCGATCCTCGCCATGGTGGTCGTCCGCGGATAGTCGTAGATCGGCGTGCCGTAGGCGTATTGGCTGTACTGCTTGGCGACCACCCGCGACAGCACGACGCCGGCGATATCGCCCTGTGCTTCGAGGATCTGCTTGATCGCCTCGAGCACCGCCTCGCGCCGCGTATGACCCCAGCGCACGACGAACACCACCTTGCTCACCAGCCGTGACAGCGCCAACACCTCGGCCCCGACGAGGACCGGCGGCGTGTCGAGGATGATCGAGTCGTATTCAGGCTCGAGCGCGGCCAGCAGATGGCGCATGCGCTCGGAGGTGATCAGAT
>JAFAZJ010000147.1 GCA_019239835.1 Alphaproteobacteria bacterium
GGATCGAACTGGAGCGCGAAGGCGACGATCTCGTCCTCGCTCAGCGTCTTGCTGCCGAGCGGATAGCTGTGCCCGACCTCGAGGTCTTCCCAGTAACGCAACGGACCCATCACATCTCCATCGTCACAGCCCGACAACGGCCGGCAACCCAGAGATGTCCTTGATCTCGACGTAGCCGTAGTACGGATTGGCCGGCTCGTGGCCGCGATTGACCCAGACCTTGTGGCGGATGCCGAGATCGTGCGCCGACATCAGGTCGTAACGGAACGACGAGGAGCAATGCAGCACGTCCTGCGGTCCACAGCCCAGCTGCTCGAACATGTATTCGAAGGCACGCAGCCGCGGCTTGTAGGCGCGGGCCTGCTCGGCGGTGACGACGGCGTGGAACGGCGCGCCGAGCTTCTCGACGTTGGACATGATCTGCGAATCCGAGGCGTTCGACAGGATCACCAGCGGGAATTCCTTGGCCACCGCGGCCAGCGCCTTCGGCACGTCGGGATGTGGACCCCAGCTCGGGATACGCTCGTAGATGGCGCGCGCGTCCTGCGGGCGAAAGACGACGGCGTTGCGACGGCAGGCACGCTCCAGCGCGTTGTGGATCACCTGGTCGTAGGGCTTCCAGTCGCCCAGCACCTCGTCGCGCCTGAAGGCGGTGAAATCGGCGACGACGCGCGCCATGCTCGCCTCGTCGAGCGCGGACGCCAGCATCTCGCGCGCTGCGTCGGCGATGCGGAAGTCGATCAGCGTGCCGTAGCAGTCGAACGTGATGTACTTGGGCCGGAAATTGCTCATGACTGATGATGCCGCGCGTCCTGTCGGGCCAGCCAGCGGGCTGAGGCCACGACCGCGACGAGCGACGCGACGAACGCGTTGCCGCTGCCCAGCAGCCTGTCCGCGTCCGAGCCCTGGATGCCGGTCAGCAGCACGATGCGCGGATCGGCATAGGCGAACAGCAACCACTCCACGGTCAGGCCGACGAACGCCGGCAGCAGCACGCCGGTCCACCACGGCTTTTCCCGCAACAGGATCGCCAGCCCAACGCAAAGACCTTGGCCGACCACGAACGCCGTCGTCGATGCGAAGGCGAATTGATGCTTGAGCGCGACGAACCAGAGAATCGTGCTCGTGGCGAGCAGGAGCCAGAAGCCCGATGACATCACGCGGAACTCGAAGACCCGGCCACTGAGCACCGTCACGGCATAGGCGGCGCCCAGCACACAACCGAAGACGACGTCCTGCACCGCCTGATCGTCGGACGGCAGGGGGATCGCGGCGATGGCACCCAGCACGAGCGCCAGGCCGGCCAGCGAGGTGGCGATCAGCACGCGTTCGCGGTCGCGCCGCAGGGGGCTCGCGACAGTCTCGAAGCGATCGTCTGGATGGGCCACCGGGTCTCCCTCCCGTCCGGCCGATCATCAGGGAGGCCGCGACCAAGTGCAACGCCGGCCAAACCCTTGAGTCGCAAGGTCCGCATGACCGTTTTGCGACGCAGCATGCGCGTTGACAGGCGAAACGCGAACCCTAATATGCGCGTTGTTCAGACACAGGGGTTGGATGCGTCCGCCAGAGACGGACCCGCCCCTGCCGCCGAGCCCGGGCAAGGCGCCCGCTGACGGCGGATTATTCCGGAATATCAATGACTTTTGACGCGTTGGGGCTGAGCCCCGAGGTTCTCAAGGCGGTAGCCGAGACGGGCTACACCACGCCTACGCCGATCCAGGAACAGGCCATTCCATACGTCCTCATGGGACGCGACGTCCTGGGTTGTGCCCAAACCGGCACCGGCAAAACCGCTGGTTTCACCCTGCCGATGATCGACATCCTGGCCGCCGGCCGGGCCCGCGCCCGCATGCCGCGCTCGCTGATCCTCGAGCCGACCCGCGAGCTCGCCGCCCAGGTGGCCGAGTCGTTCGAGGTCTACGGCAAGTACAACAAGCTCTCGATGGCCCTGCTCATCGGCGGCATGTCGTTCGACGACCAGGAGAAGATCCTCGACCGCGGCGTCGACGTGCTGATCGCCACGCCGGGCCGACTGCTCGATCATTTCGAGCGCGGCAAGGTGCTGCTCAACGACGTGAGGATCCTCGTCATCGACGAGGCCGACCGCATGCTCGACATGGGCTTCATCCCTGATGTCGAGCGCATCGTCTCGCTGATGCCGACCATCCGCCAGACGCTGTTCTTCTCGGCCACCATGCCGCCGGAGATCCGCAAGCTGGCCGATGCCTTCCTGATGAATCCCAAGGAAGTCACCGTGGCACGTCCCGCGACCACGGCCTCGACCGTGCAGCAGGGCGTGGCGATCGTGCCGAGCGAGGACAAGCGCGAGGCGCTGCGCCGGCTGATCCGCAACGAGGATGTCAAGAACGCGCTGATCTTCTGCAATCGCAAGAAGGACGTCGACATCCTCTTCCAATCGCTGCGCAAGCATGGCTTCAGCGTCGGCGCCCTGCACGGCGACATGAGCCAGGCGGTGCGCATGGAGACCCTGGAGCGCTTCAAGCTCGGAGAGATCCGCCTGCTGGTCGCCTCCGACGTCGCCGCGCGCGGCCTCGACATCGACGATCTCAGCCACGTCTTCAATTTCGACGCGCCGTTCCATCCCGACGACTACGTCCATCGCATCGGCCGCACCGGCCGCGCTGGCAAGACCGGTGTCGCCTACACGCTCGCCAGTCCCGACGATGGCGGCTTGATCGAGAACATCGAGAAGCTGATCGGCAAGCCGATCCCGCGCGTCGAGGTCCCTGGCTTCAACGCGACCGAGTTCGACCCCGAAGGCGGCGATAGCCGTAGGCGTGGCCGCGGTCGCGGCCGCGGTGGTCGGCCCGAGCAGCGTGGCCGCGGCCGGGGTCGCGACCGCGACGAGCGCCGCCCGCGCCGCGACCAGGATCGCGACGGGATCGACGATCTGCAGCCGCCGCCCGATGTCGCGGCCGCACCGGCTGCCGCCGAAGCAGAGGCGCGTCCGCAGGGCGACCGTCCCGATCGTGAGCAGCGTCCTGAGCACGATCGGCCCGAGCGGCGTGAACGCCGCCGCGGACGCGACCGGGATCGCGACCGCTCGCGCGATGGCGTGACGGAGACCGGCGGCTACGAAGGCCCGACCCGTACCCGCGCCGCGCGCGAGGATCGTCCGCACGACGAAGCGCCGCGCGAGCGCCGCCGCGAACGTGAGCGCGAGCCACGGCGCGAGGATCAGCGGCGCGACGAGCCACGCCACGAGGCTATGCGTCAGGACGACGATCGTCGCGATCGTCGCCGCGGACGCGGTCGCGACCGGGATGACGGCCCCTCGGTTGTCGGCTTCGGCGACGCCGTGCCCACCTTCCTGGCACGCCCGGTGACGCCACGCCGCCGGCCACCGCCGCGGCCGAGTGCGGATACGGTCGACGCCGACGGCGAAGGCTGATGCAGACGATCTTCGTCCTGGTGAAGTGCGAGCTGGGCAAGGCCTACGAGGTCGCCGACAACGCCGTGCAGAACGTCGAGCAGGTGTCGGAGGTCCACTCGATCTCCGGCTCCTACGATTTGCTGATGAAGTGCTACCTCGACGACGCCACCGATATCGGCCACTTCGTCACCAGCCGCGTGCAGACCCTGCCCGGCATCAAGGACACCTACACCTACATCACCTTCAAGGCCTTCGGCTGAGGCCGCAGAGGCGCGAGGTGGCGCGCCCCCATCGCCACGGCGACGGCGGCGAAGACGAACATCAGCGGCTCGACCTCGTGACGGAAGCGGTTGTTCTCGAGCACCTCGACGAGGCACGTCGCAAGCTCGACGGCGAAGAACAGCGATCCCAGGACGAAGGCGCCTGAGCGCAACGCGTCCTCTTCGGTGCGCCACGACATCCAGCCGCGCGCGAACAGCCAGGCGGTGAGCCAGACCGCTACGACCAGCACCACGACGAGCGACGGCGCGTTCGACTTAAGTGGCCCGCTGCCGATCGGCAGCCACAGCACGCGGTCGAACATGTCGATGTAGGGCCGCAGGCGCTCGACGTTGTCGCCACCCGCCGGCGGGCCGTCCTCGCCGCTGCCAAGATAGATGTAGTGGTGGCTGGCGCTGAGGAAGATACCCACGGCGCGACGCACGTTCTCGAGATAAATGCCCGGCGACGCCGCGATGATGCACGGCACCGCCTTAGAGAAACGATTGGCGGCGGTGAGGATCTCCAGCGAGTTGTAGTCGCGCAGGTAAGACCGCGCCGACTCCAGTCGCTGGCTGACAGCGATAAATTTGGCATCGTCCTTCACGTAGGGGCGATAGGTCTCGGTCCAGGCGAAGGCGCCGGCCTCGACGATCGAATCGCACTTGCCGCGCTGTACCGCGTCGAGCAGCGCCGGGCGCGGCACATCGACCGTCACCATGCGCGCGGCGTTCATCGGGCCCCACGAGCTGGCGGCGAAGGTGTCGAACAGCACCCAGTTCTTGACGTAGACCATCAGCGGCAGCGAGACCGACGCCACCAGCAACGGCAGGAAGCGGCGCATCCACGCGCCACGCCACGGCAGGCAGGCCAGCGCGCAGGCCAGCGGCACCATGGCGATGTGGAAGGTCGCGCGGCTCATGGTCAGCGCCCACATCGCCAGCACGAAACCGAGGAAAGCGGCACTGCGTTGCGGGCCGTTGAGTTCGGTAGCGCACCAAGTCGCCAGCAGCACCATCGCGGCGACGAAGCTGGTCGGCAGCGGGAAGTTCTCATAGAGCAGCGCCGCCGGCATCACCGCGAAGATCGCCGCGGCGACGAAGGCCACGCCGCACGCGCCGCTCAACCTGGTGATCAGCCGGTAGATCAACATTGTCGAGAGCAGGTTCGATGCGATCGCCGTGGCGTAGAGCAGCACCGCACTGTCGAAGAACTTCAGCGAGAGTCCGTAAATCAGATTCCACAGCGGCGGCTGGCTGTGCAGGTACCACAGGCCAGCAACGAGATCGTCGTGCAGGATTTGCGGGTTCTGGAATTGCCAGTGATCGGGATGCTGCGTGGGCGGCGCGACGCCCGCCGCCCATGCGCACAGGCGCGCCGCGATGAAGAGCACGAGCAGCGCCGGCAAATGCCAATCACGCGGCGACACGGCCATGCGGCCATAGATGGCTGGCATGCCCGCTCCCGCTTTGACCGCCCGCTACCAGGCCGCCAACGACTTCTTTTCAGCGAAGTTCCCGCGACGAAGGTGCGCCCCAGGGAACAGACACAAGCGGCCGAAACGACCGAAATTGCCGCCCACGCAGCTCCATCCATTTTGGTTCATTGACTGCGCGACAACCGCGCCGGCGCGTCTTAGATGTTGCTGCAGCTACAGTGCTGCTGCGGGAACAACCCAAGGCTACACACCGGCGAACCGAACATGAGGGTGGCTCCACCATGTGCAAGACATTCTTCCTGAAGCCTGGTCATCTCGCCCGCTGCGATGGCCTCTGGTACGAACCCGGCATCCTGCTCGCCGTCGCTCAAGGCGATAGCGTCGAGCTGTTCACCGCCCACAAGGGTATGCCGGAGAACAGCTGCGGCACCTTCAGCTACAGCGAGCTCGATCGCGCGGCGCCGCCTGCTGGCCTGCTCGACGCCGACAACACCTGGAAGGTGATGGCCGCTGCCAACCGCGTTCACTGAAGTCACCCACTCGTTCGGGAGGACTTCCCATGGAACACGTCGTCCGACTCCACGTCGAATTGCAGCCCGAGGGCTCCTACATCGGCGCCCGCGCCGACTTGCCGGGCATCGTCGCCCGCGGCCGCAGCATCCGCGAGACCCTCGACAGCGCCGAAACCATCGTGCGCAACCTGATCGCCAGTGCCGGCTTCGCCTTCGACCCGTTGGTGGTTTTGGCCTGACGATCAAGAAATCAGCGCCGCTCAAACGGCGCGGATATTGCCCCCTACGCCCACACCTTCTTGTACAGCTCGACGATCTCGTCCTTGGTCGGCACGCGTGGATTGTTGTTGGGTGAGCCCGACGCGAGGGCCTGCTCGGCCATGGTCGGCATCAGCGAGACGTATTTCGATTCGTCGATGCCGTAGGCCTTGGGCGTCGGCACCTTGAGGTCGGCGTTCAGCTTCGCAAGCGAGTCCAGCAGCATCGCCACGGCGGTCTGGTCGGAGACCTCGTCGCCGGCCACGCCCATGGCGCGCGCACAGTCGGCGTAGCGATCGAGCGCGGCGTTGGCCGAGAAAGCGGTGATCGCCGGCAGCAGCATGGCGTTGCTGAGCCCGTGCGGCACATGGAAGAAGGCGCCGATCGGCCTGCTCATGCCGTGCACCAGCGCCACCGAGGAATTCGAGAACGCCATGCCGGCCTGGGTCGCGGCCAGCATCATCTTCTCGCGTGCGGCGCGGTTGTCGGGCTGGTCGCAGACGGTGCGGATGTTGTCGTAGATCAACCGCATCGCCGATTTCGCCAGGCTGTCGGCATGCGGGCTGGCGCGCTTGCTGACATAGGCCTCGATCGCATGCGTCAGCGAATCGATGCCGGTGTCGGCGGTCAGGCGGTACGGCTTGGTCAGGGTCAGCTCGTAATCGACGATGGCGGCGGCGGCCATGCAGGGCACGCCGGCTATCAGCATCTTCTCGTCCGTCTCGGTATCGGTGATCACGGTGAAGCGCGTCACCTCCGAGCCGGTGCCGGCAGTGGTCGGGATCGCCACCAGCGGCAGGCCCTGCTTGGGGATCGGGTTGGGCACCTTGTACTGGCGCATCTTGCCGCCATTGGCCGCCAACACGCTCATCGCCTTGGCCGTGTCGATCGGCGAGCCGCCGCCGAAGGCCACCAGGCTGTCGTAGTTGCCGGCCTTGAGCGCCGCGACGCCGGCCTCGATGATGTCAGTGGTGGGATCCTCGACCGTGTCCGAGAACACGTCGAACTCGACGCCGGCCTTGCTGAGCGCGTCCGTGCACGCCGCGAGCTTGCCGCTCTTGACCATGAACTTGTCGGTGATCACCAGCGGGCGCGTGCCGCCGACCTGCTTCAATGTGTCCGCGACCTGCGTCACGGCGCCGCCACCGATGACGATGACGCGCGGCGTCAGGATGGTGGCGATGGACATGACGGCGGCTCCTGCTGAGGGTCTTGCGCGACGAGTCTAGCAGGGAACGCATCCGCCGAAATCCCGTTTGGGAAGATATGGATTTCGATTTCAAATGGGACCAGACCGGCGGCGTGATCATCGGCCTGATGACCACCTATGGCCTGCGCGTCCTGGGCGCGATCGTCGTCCTGCTGCTCGGCTGGTGGGCGTCGCGCTTCATCTACAGTACCGTGACGCGACTGCTCGGTCGCACGCGCCGCGTCGATCCCACCGTGGCGCTGTTCGTCGCCAATGGCGCACGCTACACGATCGTCGTGCTCACCTTCGTCGGCGTGTTGACCACCTTCGGCGTGGCCACTGCGAGCTTCGTCGCCGTGCTCGGCGCGCTCGGCCTGACCATCGGCCTGGCCCTGCAGGGCACGCTGAGCCAGCTCGCCGCCGGCATCATGCTGGTGCTGTTCCGGCCTTTCCATATCGGCGACGTGATCGAGACCGGCGGGCAGACCGGCACCATCCGCGTGATCAACCTGTTCTATAGCGAGATCGAGACCGTCGACGGCTCGCGCGTCGTGCTGCCCAACGGTAAACTATGGGGCGAAATCGTGCGCGTGCTCACGCGCGACAATCTGCGCCGACTGGACCTGCGCGTGCAGATGCCGCGCGACGAGAACATCGCCAACGCGCTGAGCTTCGTGCGCGATCTGGTCAAGAGCGACAAACGCGTGCAGGGCGAACCGGTGGTCGGCGTCGACGCGCTCAACGATGCCGGCTTCGTCGTCCTGGCACAGCCCTGGGTGCGCGTCGAGGATTTCCAGACCGTGCAGTTCGACCTCAATCGCCGCCTGCGTGAAGCGCTGCAAGAGCGCGACGCGGCGAAAGCGCAAAAGCCTGCCAGCGCCGCCTGAAAGTCTCTTGCCGTCGCCGCGTCCCCGGCACAGGATTTGCCGGGGAAGAGCGACGGGAGAGTATCAATGTCATATGAGTTGGGGAAATGGACACGACGCGCGGCGATTACGCTGGCGGCGGGGGCGGTGGCGCTTGGCACATCGTGGGCGCAGGCGCAGACCACGTTCCGCGTGGTCATGCATTCGGATCTCAAGATCATCGATCCGGTGTGGACGACTGCCTACATCGTGCGCAACCACGGCTACATGATCTACGACACGCTGCTGTCGGTCGACGAGAAGCTGCAGATCAAGCCGCAGATGGTCGACAAGTGGGAGGTCGGTCCGGACAACCTGTCCTACGCCTTCACGTTGCGCGACGGGCTGGAGTTCCATGACGGCAAGCCGGTGACGACGGCCGACGTGATTGCCTCGATCAAGCGCTGGGCGACGCGCGATCCGATGGGCCAGCTGCTGATGCCCAAGGTCAAGGACATCATCGCCGTCGATGCCAAGACCTTCCGCGTCGACCTCAAGGAACCGAGCCCGCTGCTGATGAATGCGTTCTCGAAGCCATCGCAACCGATCTTCATCATGCCGGAGCGTGTGGCCAAGACCGACGCCTTCCAGCAGATCAAGCCGGAGGATGCGATCGGCTCGGGACCGTTCATGTTCGTCAAGGAGGAGTGGAAGCCGGGCGACAAGACGGTCTACATCAAGAATCCCAAGTACAAGCCGCGCAGCGAGCCCGCCTCGGGCATGTCCGGCGGCAAGATCGCCAAGGTCGACCGCGTCGAATGGGTGGCGATGTCGGATCAGCAGACCGCGGTCAACGCGCTGATCAATGGCGAGATCGACATGATCGAGTCGCCGCAGCACGACCTCTTCCCGCTGATGGAGAAGAGCGGCAAGGTCGACCTGGTCAACACCAATCCCTGGGGCAACCAGTACATCTTCCGCTTCAACCAGAAGCATCCGCCGTTCGACAATCCCAAGATCCGCCAGGCGATGCTCTATGCCTTCAACCAGAAGGACTTCCTCGACGCGGTGATCGGCGATCCCAAGTACTACAAGGTGTGCAAGGCGTTCTTCATGTGCGACACGCCCTTCGCCTCGACCAAGGGCTGGGACGACAAGCTCGAGTCGAACTTCGACAAGGCCAAGGCGCTCCTGAAGGAAGCCGGCTATGACGGCACGCCCGTCGTGCTGATGCACTCGACCGACCTCTACGTGCTGACCAACCTCGCGCCGGTGGCGAAGTCGCTGATGGAGCGCGCCGGCCTGAAGGTCGACATGCAGTCGATGGACTGGTCGAGCCTCGTCGCCCGTCGCGCCAAGAAGGAGCCGCCGTCCCAGGGTGGCTGGAACGCGTTCCTGACCTCCTCCGCCGCGGTCGACATCGTCGATCCCGCGGCGCATGCCTACATCAACGCCTCTTGCGACAAGGCGTGGTTCGGCTGGGCCTGCGATCCGGGCATGGAGGAATTGCGCGCGAAGTTCGTCAGCGAGGTCGACCCGGTGAAGCAGAAGGCGATCGCCGAGGCGATCCAGGTGCGCGCCTCGGAGATCCCGACGCACATCTTCGTCGGCCAGTGGTACGCGCCGATCGCACGCGGCAAGAACATCAGCGGCAACGTGACCTCGCCGGTTGTGGTGTTCTGGAACGTCGAAAAGAAGAAGTAGCAATCCGCCGATATCATGGCGGCAGGCGGCGTCGGACCCGGTCCGGCGCCGCTTTTCTTTGGAACCGCTCAGCAGCGGCCGACGTTGACGCGTACGGCCTTTTGGTCACCCAAGCACGCTGAGCACCAAGCGTCATAAGTCGTACCCGGAGAAGCCGACATGCGCGCGATCGCCAGCCCCTTTGTCCTGGCCACGATTCTCGGCACCTCGCTTGCCGCACCAGCCGTGGCGCAGGAATTCCCGCCATCGGGCTATGCGGCGCTGATGTTCAACCGCGATCCGGCGATCCACGTCTTCCGCGTCTCCGGGGTGCCATGGATCTGCACCGCCGATTCCTTCTGCAAGGAAATCAAAGTCGAGGGCATCGCCGACCGCGACCTGCCTACCGCCACCATCCAGCCGTTGGGCTTCGCCGATCGGCGTTATCACCTGTCATTCCAGCACATCAACTACAACAAGGGCCGGCCGATCGTGTTGGGCTGTCGCGACGATCAGTGCGCCCGGATCGATGCGCGCACCGGCGAGGCGGCTTTCCTCGGCACCTACATCGTGCGTCAGGGCGATCAGAACGTTGGGCGTGCCGCCATCCTGCGCAAGCTCGACGACCTCAACGGCCGCTCGCAGATCCTGTGGTGCGCCGAGACCTGCGCCGAGCTGCCGGTGACGCGCGATACCGAATACCGCTTCGCCCCCATGGGTCTCGCCCGGCACGAGGGACGCCAGCGGGCCTTTCTGCGCGATCGAAGCGGCGCGGTGTTCGCCTGCGCCCAAGCAGAGGCCGACGTTACCGACCGCCTGGACTGCGAGCGCGCCATGCTGACCATCGGCGATTTCCCCGGCGCGACGCCGCCGCCTGCGGCGCCGCCGCCGCCCGCCGCCAGCAACACCGACGCCGACCAGCGCGCGCTGGCCGCGGCGATCAACCAGGCGCTGCTCGCCGACGACGTGCTGCGCGCCGAGCCGATGATCGCCGACGCCGTACGCCGTTTCCCCGGCGCGATGGCGACCTGGGGCCCCTTCCAGCAGCGATTGGCCAACATCAAGGCCAACCAGGCGCGCGCCGCCAAGACCGAGGAAGCCCGCCGCCTGATCACCGAGGCACGACGGCTCGCCAGCTTCGGCGACTTCCCCGGCGCCGAGCGCCTGCTGCAGGACGCCGACCGCGCCTTGCCGAACTTCGCCGAGACCGCCAAGGCGCGCACCGACATCGCCGCGCTGCGCGCCCAGCGCGACGCCGGCTATCGCGAGCGCTACCAGCTCAACGCCGCGATCGACCGCGCGCTCGCGACCTACGCGCTATGGGAGGCCGAGCGCCTGATCACCGACGCGCTGCGCCAATACCCCAACGATCCCGAATTCCGCGCCGACGCCAACCGGCTGGCGCAGGTCCGCCAGGGCAGTGACTGGCTCAATCGCCTCGCACGGGCGCGCACCGCGGTCACCAGCGGCCGCCAGGCGCTCGATCGCCGCGAGTACGGCGAGGTCGAGCGACAGCTCGCCATGGCCGACGAGCTGACGCCCGGCCTGCCCGAGGCCAACCAGCTGCGCGCCGATCTCGGCCGCGCCCGCGCCCAGGCCCAGGTCGAGGGCGAGCAATTGCGCCTGCTGCTCGCGGCCTTCGAGGCGGCGATTCTCGGCCGGCGTTTCGACGAAGCCGACCGCCTGCTCGACGACGGTACGCGACGCTTCCCCAACCGCCCCGACTGGGCCGACCAGCGCCGCCGCCTCGCCGCGGCGCGCGGCGGCGACGACCGCCAGGTGCGTGAGCAGCGTGAACGGCGCGAGCGCGCCTCGGCGCTGATCAACCAGGCGCGCCAGACCGCCAATCAGGGCGACTACGCCAAGGCGCTAGCGATGCTGAACGAAGCGCAGGAGCTGGCACCCGGCTTGCCCGACATCGCCGTCGCGCGGGCCGACGTCGAGCGCCAGCGCGCCGATCGTCAACGCCAGGACGCCGAGCTGCAAGCCACAGTCGCCACGGTCGACGCGGCCATCGCGCGCGGCCAGTTCGACAGCGCCGAACGCCTGCTGGCCGATGGTCGGCGGCGCTATCCGCAGCATGGCGGCTGGGACGTACTCGCCCGCCGCATCGCCGATGCACGGCGCGACGCAGCGGCCAAGCCGCCTGCACCGCCGCCACCGCCACCTCCCGGTCCACCGAACCGGCTGGAGACCAAACCCGGCGCACCGCCGCCGCCACCGCCCGGCCTCGAGACCAAGCCCGATCCGCAGATCGTGCTGCGCGTGCGCACTTTGGTGACGCAGGCCCGCGCCTTGATCGCGCGCAACGACCTCGACGACGCCGAAAGAGCAGTGATCGAGGCCGAACGGCTCGACCCGCGCTCGCGCGACGTTGTTGCCGTGCGCGCCGAGCTCGAAGCGGCCGAACGCCGCGCCGGCCGGCCACGCGGTAAAAACTAGTCCGCGCGTTTGTGGACGACGAGGAAGGCGAGCTGTGAGGTCGTCGACGCGGCGAGCAGGATGAGGGTGACCGGCAGCGCCGTGCCGTCGTGCCAAATGCCGGCCAGCAGGGTGCACAGCGCGCCAAAACCCATCTGCAGGCAGCCGTAGAGACCCGAGGCGGCGCCGATGCGCTGCGGATCGACGCTGATGGCGCGCGCCGTCGCCACCGGGCTGGTCACGCCACTACCGATCGAGAACACCGTCATCGTGCCGAGCAGGCCCACGACACTGATGGCGTCGAGCAGATGCAGCGTCAGCATGCTGGTGGCGCCGGCCATGCCGAGGCTGGCACCCAGCCGCAGCAGACCCTTGATGCCCAGGCGCACGGTCAGCTTGCTCGACAGCCAGCTGCCGAAGGTCACGCCGGCGATGATCACCATGTAGTAGATGCCGACCTCGCCCGACGGACGGTGCAGCACCTCGGTGAACAGGAAGGGCGAGGCCGAGAGGAAGGCATAGAGGCTGGTCGACATGCAGGCGCCGCCGACAGCATAGGCGCGGAACTCCAGCCGCCCGAGCAGCCGTCCATAGACCGCCAGCAACGACCGCGCGCTGGGCAGCGGCGCGCGGTGCAGGTTGGTCTCCGGCACCGCGGTGATCGTGAGAACGAGCAGCGCTGCCGCCACGACGCTCAGCATCAAGAAGATGCCGCGCCAGCCCACGAACGACGCCACGATGCTGCCCAGCAACGGTGCCAGCGCCGGCGAGGCGGTCATGACCATGACCAGCAGTGCAAGTTGGCGGGCTGCCTGTTGCGGTGTCGCGCCATCGCGTGCCATCGCACGGCCGAGCACCAGGCCGCCACAGGCACCGATCGCCTGCAGGATGCGCGCGCCGATCAGCCAGTCGATGCCAGGCGCGAACGCGGCGACCAGGCTGGCGAAGAAGAACACCGCAAGCGAAACGATCAGCACGGGGCGCCGGCCGAATCGATCGGAGAGCGGTCCATAGACCAGCTGCCCGGCGGCGACGCCTATGAGATAGACGGTCAGCGTCATCTGCGCCGCGGCCGGCGTGGTCTGCAGGTCGCGTGCGACGGCTGGCAGCGCCGGGACGAAGACATGCATCGCCATCGTGCCGCTGCAGGCGATGGCGGCGAGGACGCTACCTCGAGGTCGTCGCAGGCCGTCGTTCAGCGCGGCGACGCTCATTACTTCGGCAAGCTGTCCAGGAAACCGACCACCTGCTCGGTGAACGGATCGTTGACGTCGCCGGCCACCATATGCGCCGCGCCCTTCACGTCGACGTAGCGGGCGTTGGGCACGCGCGAGACGAACTCCCGCGCGATCTCCTCCGACACAAGCTCGCTCGATCCACCGCGCACCAGCAGCACTGGCACGTTCAAATTCTGCGCCGCCGCGGTCAGGCGCGTCTCGCGGTTGGCATCGCCGCGCCGCGTATCGTCGTGCACGAAGGCGGGATCGTAGTGCCAGCGATAGCGGCCGTCCGAGCCCAGCCGCAGATTCTTTCGCAGGCCGTTGAGGTTTTTCGGCCTGGGGCGATGCGGCAGGTAGGCGGCGATCGCATCGGCGGCATCTTCCAGGGTGGCGAAGCCGTCATTGATGTGCGCCGCCATGAACCCCCGGATGCGACCGACACCGACGGCATCGACGCGCGGCGTGATGTCGACCAGCACCAGGGCGACGGCGATCGGGCTCGGCGACTCGCCGGCCGCGATCAGGCTGGCGATGCCGCCGAGCGAGGCGCCGATCAGGATCGGCTTGCGCGACAGGCCCTCGGCCAGGGTGCGCACGTCGCCGGCGAACTTGTCGATGGCGTACTTCCCGTCGGGCGACCAACCGCTGTCGCCGTGGCCGCGCAGATCGGCCGCGATGGCGTAATAGCCATGGCTCGCCAGTACCGCGGCGGTGCGCTTCCAGGCGTGCCGCGTCTGGCCACCGCCATGCAGCAGCACCGCCGGCTGATGATCGGGCGAACCCCAGGTATCGGCGACGAGCTCGATGCCGTCGGCCATGCGGAAGCGCCGCTCGGTCGACGGCAGGTCCCTGGAGTCAATGGATGCGTCCATTTCAAGCCACCTTGGCGCCACGCGCCGTCTGGTCGAGCCCCTGCTCGATGATGTCGAAAACCCGCGCGCACGCCTTGAGGTCGGCGGGCGATACCGACGCCAGCAGTCGCCGCTGCACGCTCTCGCTGACGCGCAGCACGCGGCGCTGCAATTCGCGCCCGGACGCGGTGACGTAGATGCCGCGCACGCGCCGATCGCCCTTCTGCTCGCGCCGCTCGATGAAGCCGCGGCGTTCCAGATTGTCGAGCAGGCGCACCAGCGAGGGCCCCTCGATGCCCAGCGCCGCGGCCAGCTCGCGCTGGCGCACGCCCTCGCCCAGCAGGCCGACATAGGCCAGCGGGCGCCACGTCGCTTCCGTCAAACCGAAGACGGCCAGCTCACCGTCGACCGCCTGGCGCAGGCGCCGCGATATGCGCGACACGCGATAGCCGAAATCCAGCCGCGGGAGTTTCTTGGTCTGCTCCATAGGAGAACATTAGCAAGCTAACTAATGGCCTGCAAACCCGGTTGCCCAAACGAAAACGCGCCGGTCGTATGACCGGCGCGCAATGATCGGAAGGCTCGGCGGAACTACGTGCGGGCGCGGAAGTTGAACTCGGCGCCGGCGCGGATGCCGGTGGGCCAGCGCGCGGTGATGGTCTTGAGCTTGGTGTAGAAGCGCACGCCCTCCATGCCGTAGATGCCGTGGTCGCCGAACACCGAGGCCTTCCAGCCGCCGAAGCTGTGATAGGCGACCGGCACCGGGATCGGCACGTTGATGCCGACCATGCCGATCTTGACGTTGTTGGCGAAGGTGCGCGCGGCGTCGCCGTCGCGGGTGAAGATCGCCGTGCCATTGCCGTAGGCGTGGTCGTTGACCAGCTTGATCGCCTCGTCGAAGCCGTCGGTGCGCACGATGGACAGCACCGGCCCGAAAATCTCGTCCTTGTAGATGGTCATGTCCGGCTTGACGTTGTCGAACAGGCAGCCGCCCATAAAGTTGCCGTTCTCGTAGCCCTGCAGCTTCAGCCCGCGGCCGTCGACCACCAGCTTGGCGCCTTCCTTTACGCCCTGGTCGACATAGCCCATCACCTTGTCGCGGTGCTGGCGCGTCACCAGCGGTCCCATTTCCGATTGCGGGTCGAGGCCCGGCCCGACCTTCAGCCCCGAGACGCGCGGCGCCAGCTTCTCGATCAGCTTGTCGCCGATGCCGCCCACGGCAACAGCAACGGAGATCGCCATGCAGCGCTCGCCGGCGGCACCGTAGCCGGCGCCGATCAGCGCGTCGGTCGCCTGGTCGAGATCGGCGTCGGGCATGATCACCATGTGGTTCTTCGCACCACACAGCGCCTGCACGCGCTTATTCATCGACGTGCCCTTGTGATAGACGTATTCGCCGATGCCGGTCGAGCCGACGAAGGAGATCGCCGGCACGTCGGGATGCTCGAGCAGCGCGTCGACCGCGACCTTGTCGCCGTTGAGCACCTGGAAGATGCCGGCGGGCGCGCCGGCCTCGGCATAGAGCTCGGCCAGCAGCATCGGCGCGCTGGGATCCTTCTCCGACGGCTTGAGGATGAAGGCGTTGCCGCAGGCCACGGCCATCGCGCCCATCCAGCACGGGATCATGATCGGGAAGTTGAACGGCGTGATGCCGGCGACCACGCCCAGCGGCTGGCGGATCGACCACGTGTCCATGTCCGAGGCGACCTGCTCGGTGAAATCACCCTTCATGTGATGGGCGATGCCGCAGGCGAACTCTACCACCTCCAGCCCGCGGCCGACCTCGCCCTTGGCGTCGTCGAAGGTCTTGCCGTGCTCGAGCGAGAGATGGCGCGCCAGATCGTCGATGCGCTTCTCGATCAGGCCCTTGAGGTTGAACATCACGCGCTGCCGGCGCAGCGGCGGCGTTGCGGCCCAGGCGAGCTGCGCCTTCTTGGCGACCTGTACCGCGGCATCGATCTCGCCCACCGAGGCAAACGCGACCTTGGCCGTGACCTCGCCGGTCGCCGGGTTGGTGATGTCGCCGGTGCGGCCGCTGGTGCCGTTGACGGTCTTGTTGCCGATATAATGCCCGATCTGCGCGACCATGATTTTCCCTCCGCCGCACGCTTTTCTCAATCGGCGGCGTCTTAGCATTCCCTGATGGCACCGGGCTACGACAGATGACCGTGCCATAAAGCATCGGCAGGTCTATTTGCACCGTATGCAAATTGGATTGCACCGGTGGCAAGGCCGGGATAGCCTCCGCGGCATGCCAGCCACCGACGACCTCGCCCAGACCATCGGCGCGCGTTTGCGCAGCGCGCGGCAGCAGCAGGGTCGCACCCTGGAGCATGTCGCAACGGCCGCGGGCCTGTCGGTCGCGTTCCTGTCGCG
The DNA here is from genome assembly GCA_019239835.1 of Alphaproteobacteria bacterium. Taxonomy (GTDB): domain Bacteria; phylum Pseudomonadota; class Alphaproteobacteria; order Reyranellales; family Reyranellaceae; genus JAFAZJ01. The sequence continues at coordinate 16,446 of JAFAZJ010000147.1, forward strand.
GCTGGAGCGTGGTGCGGCGAATGCGTCGATCGGCAATCTGATCAGCCTGGCGAGCGCGCTCGGTCAGCCGCTGGCCGCATTGTTTGAGGATATCGGCGGCGAGACGCCGCGCTATGTGCTGCGCCGTGCCGAGGAGTCGATGGCGAGCTGGCTGCGCAGTCCGGCCGGCTATGCATGGCGTCGCCTCGGCGGCGATCTGCGCAACGCGCGGCTGGATGCGTTCGAGCTGGTGTTTCCGACCGGCGCACGCAAGGCGATCGAGCTGGTGTCGCACGAGGGCGAGGAGTTCCTCGAAGTCACGCAAGGCCGGCTCGAATTCCATCTCGGCCGCGAGCGGCTGGAGATGGCGCCGGGCGACACGCTGCATTTCGACGCCGCGATTCCGCACATGGGCCGCGCTCTGGGCAACGCGCCGGCGCATTTGCTGATGGTCCACACCGTGACCGGTGCGGCCACGCAGGCGCCGCCGGCATTCCGTGCGCTGCGCGATCTGAAGCCTGCTGCCAATCTGTCCGCGAGGAGGAGAGCATGAGCGAGACACACCAGGGGCCGATCGCGCGCCATGTCGACGACCTCGAATGGGAGACCATCCGCTGGCCCGGCGAGACCGGCAAGATGCTGTTCCATCCCCGGCCTGAGAATCCCACCGAGCCCAATGCCGGCCTGCTGAAGCTCGAGCCCGGCGGCTGGCATCCGCTGCATCGCCACGACTTCGCGCAGGTCTGGTACGTGCTCGAGGGCACGTTCCGCATGGGCGACAAGGATTACGGTCCCGGCACGATGATCTGGCACGCCGACCCGCACTACGAGGACGAGCTGCGCACCGAGACCGGTGGCACGATGCTGATCGTGCAGTATCCCGGCCCGACCACCGGCGGCCGACCGATCTACGACAAGCGCTTCAACATGGCCGAACGCAAGGCCGTCGAGCAGGAGCGCACCGACCTCTGAACGCAAAGCAGAAAGGCCGCCCTTCGGCGGCCTTTCGCTGACACTGACGTCGAGCGTCAGTTGTGCTTGGCGATCTCCATGCGGCCGACCTGATCGCGATGGACCTCGTCCGGACCGTCGGAGGCGCAGCGTGCGCTGGTGCGCGTACATGCTGGCGAGCTTGAAGACCTGGCTCACGCCGCCGGCGCCGTGCAGCTGCAGGCAGCGATCGACGACCTTGGAGGTGATGTTCGGCACCGCGACCTTGATCATGGCGATCTGCTGGCGCGCTTCCTTGTTGCCGAACTTGTCCATCGCCCAGGCCGCCTTGAGCACCAGCAGGCGGGCCATGTCGATCTCCATGCGCATGTCGGCGACATGAGCCTTGGTGACGCCCATCTCCGACACACGCTGGCCGAAGGCGACGCGGCTCTTGGCGCGCTTGATCGCCATCTCCAGCGCCCGCTCGGCGACGCCGATGGCGCGCATGCAGTGATGGATGCGGCCCGGCCCGAGGCGGCCCTGCGCGATCTCGAAGCCGCGGCCCTCGCCCAGCAGCATGTTCTCCTTCGGCACGCGCACGTTGTCGTAGATCACCTCGGCGTGGCCGTGCGGCGCGTCGTCATAGCCGAACACATGCAGCATCTTGACGATCTTGATGCCAGGCGTGTCGCGCGGGACGATGATCATCGACTGCTGGCGGTAGGCCGGCGCGTTGGGATCGCTCTTGCCCATGAAGACGATGACCTTGCAGCGCGGATCGCCCATGCCCGAGGACCACCACTTGCGCCCGTTGATCACGTAGTGATCGCCGTCGCTCTCGATGCGGCTCTCGATGTTCTTGGCATCCGAGGAAGCCACCGCCGGCTCGGTCATGGCGAAGCAGGAGCGGATCTCGCCGTTGAGCAGCGGCGTCAGCCACTTCTTCTTCAGCTCGGGCGAGGCATAACGCGCGAAGACTTCCATGTTGCCGGTGTCGGGCGCCGAGCAATTGGTCGCCTCCGAGGCGATATTCGAGCGGCCCAGCACCTCGCAGATCGGCGCGTATTCGAGGTTCGACAGGCCCATCGTGCCGTGCGTGTCGCCGCTGTCGCGATCCTTGGGCAGGAACATGTTCCACAGGCCGCGCTTCTTCGCCTCGGCCTTGCACTCCTCCATCACGGGCGGCAGCGACCAGCGGTCCTTGGCGCTCTCCATCTGCTGCTCGTACACCGCTTCGGCCGGGTAGATCACGTCGTCCATGAACTTGTGCATCCGCTCCAGCAGCTCTTTGGTGCGGTCGGTGTATTCGAAATCCATCGTCGTCTCTCCTCGTGCGGCGCTTCCCGCGGCGCGCCGATCGCGCCATCTGCCCGGCGGCCGGCCGGCCGGGCTGCTCCTACTGGGGTGGCCGGACTCTGGCGCAAATCTGACGTGAAATGAACGGCCATTTTCCCGCACGCGGGCGGCAGCGTCCGCTTCGCGGAACCGCATCGGATCGACTAGAATGCATCGCGAAAATTCATGCCGGAGCGTCTCATGTCCCTTCGATCGACACTGGCCGCGTTGGCCATGGTCCTTGCTCCCACCCTCGCCAGCGCGCAGATCACGGCGCCGACCAGCGGCGATGTCGATCCGCAGCAGATCGTCAATATCCTGCAGTCGATGGGCAAGGGCGGCGAGCTGAAGTTCGACAAGGACGGCGACCCTGAAGTCAACGGCAAGACCGAGAACATCAACTTCGTGATCTTCTTCTACAACTGCCAGAAGCAGCAGCAGCCGATCCGCTGCCGCAGCTATCAGTTCTGGGCGAGCTTCCACAATCTCTCATCGCCGCCGACGCTGGAGAAGATCAACCAGTGGAACGAGACCAAGCGGCTGGCGCAGGCCTCGACCGACGGTGACGGCCGCTATCGCATCAAGATGAACGTCAATCCGCGCGGCGCCGACATCGACGTCAATTTCCGCGCCTACATGGAGTGGTGGAACCTCTCGGTGCGCGAGTACAAGCAGCACATCGGCTTCAGCAACTAGCGGTTTGCCAGCCATAGCCCGCCGGCGAGGCAGGCCAATGCGGCGAAGAACAGGGGCGACAGCGGCTCGGCGAGCAATGCCCAGCCGAGCAGCGCCGCGGTCGGCGGGCTGATCGAGACGAAAACCGTCACCCGCGTCGGGCTGGTATGCGCCAACGCCCAAAGCCAGAGGAAATAGGCCGCGGCGCTGGCGAAGCCGACGAACAGCACCGCACCCCATCCGGCGGCGTCGAAGCGCGGCCAGTGGTCGAAGAAATTCTCGTTTGTTGCCAGCAGCGCGAGGAAAGCGACGGACGCCACCATCGCGAACCAGCTCACCTGCAGGGTCGGATACTTCCGCACATAGGGCCGGTAGAACACGCTGCAGATCGCGCCGCACAACGCCGAGGCAAACACTGCCGCCTCGCCCCACCAGCCGGCAGCACCGCCAGTCGCGAGCACCTTGTCGCCCAATGCCAGCGCTACACCGCTGAAGGTCAACAGCACGCCCGCCGTCTTGGCGAGCGTCATCTGCTCCAGTCGCAGCGCGGCAGCCAGCAGCATGGTGAGCAGCGGAAAGGTCGCGAAGATCAGGGCCGCGCGCGCCGAGGGCATGCGTTGCAGCCCCCAGTTCAGCAGCCCGACCAGGACGCCGAACTGCACGATGCCCAGCAGCGCCACCGGCAGCAGGTCGCGCCGTTCGAAACGCACGCGGCGGATCATCAGCAGCAGCGGCAGCAGGCAGAGCGCGCCGACGCTGTAGCGCAACATCGCGAGCGTGGCCGGCGGCATCTGCTCGAGCGCAAAACGGCTGGCGACCATCGCCGCGCCGATCAGCAACCCGTTGGTCGCGGCGGCGAGCATCGGCAGGACAGGATTCACACCAGCGCCTTTTCCCAGGTCTCGCCGACGAGGTCCTTGCCGAATTTGTGGTAGCGCTCCTCCTCGACCAGGCGATAGCCTTCCGAGGCGTAGATCGCGCGTGCCGCCACCAGCACGTCGTGCGTCCACAGGGTCATCTTGCGATAGCCCTTCTCGCGCGCGAAGCGCTCGCACTCCCGCACCATCATGCGACCGAGCCCGCTGCCGCGCGTCTCCGGTTCGACCAACACCAGGCGCAGACGCGCGACCCGGGCGCTGTCGCGCACGACGAAAGCACAGCCAACTGGCCTTCCGTCCTTCTCGGCGATCACCGAGCGTTCGTGCGCCGGATCGAAGTCGCGAATGAACTTCGCGGCGATCTCCGCCACCAGGCCTTCGAACTCGTAATTCCAGCCGAACTCCTCGGCGTAGAGCGTGCCGTGGCGACTCACCACCCAACCCATGTCGCCGATGCGGTGCGGGCGCAGGACATAGGCCGCACGTTCGCGGTTGCCGCCCAGCACGCGCTCGATGATGTCCATCGATTCCAGCAGGCGGCGCTGATCGGGCTCGGCCACCTTGCCCAGCATCGTGCGCAACTCGATCTGCGAATTGCGATCGACGGGCGCGAAGGTCTTGCGGCCGGCGCGGGTCACCGCCAGCACCTGCCGCCTGCCGTCCTCCGCCGAGCGCACGCGCTCGACCAGGCCCTGTCGGGCGAGCTTGGCGAGGATGCGGCTGAGATAGCCGGCATCGAGCCCCAGCTCGCGCACCAGATCGCTGGCCGACAGCCCGTCGCGATGCGTCAGCTCGTACATGATGCGCCCTTCGGTCAGTCCGAATGGTCCTTCGTTGATGCCTTCACGCAGCGCGCCGATGCGCGCGGTGTAGAAACGGCTGAAGCGGCGCATCGCGCGCACGCGGCGGTCCAGTTCGCTCTCGGTCATGTCATCATCGTCAATCAATTAGTTGCTTTCGTCAAGCATTGCCGTTGCGCGCCGCGCTCGCTACACCTGGCGCAACAACGAACACGCGTAGTGGAGAGACGCCCGTGGATACCCAGGTGAAGGCGCCGTTTCGGCCGATCGAGTTCCTGAGCCGGGACGTTGAGCTCGACCGTCGCGCCGACGGCACGATGGTGTTGCGCTCGCGGCACAAGCTGATCCCCTACCAGCGCCACGTGCCGGCCTTCCTGGCGAAATGGGCCAACGAAGCGCCCGATCGCGTCTGGCTGGCGCAGCGTCGCGGCAAGGATCGCGCCTGGCTGAAGGTGACCTATGCCGAAGCCAAGCGGCGCGTCGATGCGCTGACCCAGGCGCTGCTCGATCGCGGCTTCGGGCCGGACAAGCCCGTGATGCCGATCAGCGGCAACTCGATCGAGTTCGGGCTGCTCAGCATGGCGGCGATGCAGGCGCGCGCACCGCTGGCGCCGGCCTCGCCGGCCTATTCGCTGATGAGCCAGGACCACGCCAAGCTGGCCTACATCGTCAGGCTGATCCGCCCGGCGATGATCTTCGTTCAGAACGGCGCAATGTTCGCCAAGGCACTGGCGTCGCTCGACGCCGCCAACCTGCTCGACGGCGTGACGCTGGTCCATGTCGAAGACGCACCGCCAGGCTTGCAGTCGACGCCCTACGCGGCCCTGGAGGCGACGACACCGACCGATGCCGTGGCGCGCTCGATGGCGGCGATCGATGGCAAGACGATCGGCAAGTTCCTGTTCACGTCAGGCTCGACCGGCATGCCCAAGGCGGTGGCGAACACGCAGGAGATGATGTGCGCCAACCTCGCCATGGGGCAGATGGCGCGCGTGCGTCAGCCCGGCGAGCCGCCTGCGGTGATGCTCGACTGGTTGCCGTGGAACCACACCATGGGCGGCAACTCGACCTTCCAGGCCAACCTCGCCGATGGCGGCACGACCTATATCGACGACGGCCGTCCGGTACCCGGCATGTTCGACGAAACCCTGCGCAATCTGCACGAGGTGCCCACCACCTACTTCGTCAACGTGCCGGCCGGGTACGCCATGCTGGCCACGGCGCTGGAGCACGACGACGAGCTGGCGCGTCGCTTCTTCCGCGACCTCAAGGTGCTGGCCTATGGCGGCGCCACGCTGCCGGACGATCTCTACGACCGCATGCAGGCGCTGTCGGTTCGCCACACCGGCTATCGAACCCCCTTCGTTACCGGCTGGGGCTGCACCGAGACCGCGCCAGTGGCGACGACTGTGCATTGGGCCAGCGAGCGCGTCGGACTGATCGGCCTGCCCTTCCCCGGCGTCGAGCTGAAGATGATCCCGACTGGCGAGGACGGCCGCTACGAATTGCGCCTGCGCGGCATCATCGTGACACCGGGCTATCACCGCCAGCCCGAGCTGACAGCGACGATGTTCGACGAGGAGGGCTTCTACAAGATCGGCGACGCCGGCCGCTTCGTCGATCCCGCCGATCCCTCGCAAGGCCTGATCTTCGATGGCCGCGTGGTCGAGGACTTCAAGCTGATGTCCGGCACCTTCGTGCTGGTCGGCACCTTGCGCACGACGGTGATCGCCGCCGCCACGCCAGTGCTGCAGGACGCGGTGATTGCCGGCCAGGACAAGAGCTACGTCGCGATCCTCGGCTTCCCCAACATCGCCGCCTGCCGCCTGCTCGCCGGCGACAGCGAGGCCAAGCTCCCGCTCGCCGACCTGCTGCGCCATCCGGCGGTCGCGTCACGCCTGAAGGACGGCATCGCGGCGATGAACCGCGACTCGCGCGGCTCCTCGATGCAGGTGAAGCGAGCGCTGCTGATGACCGAGCCACCATCGGTCGACGGTCACGAGCTGACCGACAAAGGCTACATCAACCAGCGCGCCACGCTCACGCGCCGCAAGGCGCTGGTCGAAAAGCTCTACGCCGATCCGCCAGATCCCGGCGTGATCGTTGTTGGCTGACGGTCACTCATCGGCGCGCGACTCGCGGATGCGGCGGGTGCCTTGGAACACCGGCTTGAGCGGATCCATCACGAAGCGGATGCGCGGCAGGTCGGTGTCGACGGTGCAGCAGGTGCCGACGATCGGATCGGCGAGCTGGATGTTGCCGGCGTTCCAGGCAGCGGCGTCAAAGGCCGAGACCTGCGGCTTGCCGCGCTCGGCCTTGTAGAACGTGTACTTCGGGTCGACCTGGATCAGCAGCGGCGCGGTCTGGCCGTCGAGCGGCGCGTTGGCCGCGGTCACCCAGTTGATGTACTGCACGTCGGTGCCGGCGACCGGCTGCGGGTCGACCAGCGCGCATTCCAGCACGGTCTTGCCGGCCTTCTTCGCCGTGCCCATGACGCGATCGTGCCGGCGCACGAACTTCACCTCGCCATGCTCGACCGGCAAGCCCCAGCGGTTGCGCAGCTCCGTCGCCGCCGCCTCGGTGCTGGCGAGCGCGCCGAGCAGGAAGCCGCGGGGATGGGCGCCGGCGCGGCTGCCCAGGCGCAGCACCGCGAGGTTGAAGGCGCCCACCGGGCTCTCGGGATAGCGCGTGAAGGCGGCGATGACGTAGGACGGCAGCGCCGGGTGCATCGCCTTGGGCAGCAGCCCGTCGGTCGAGGTGCGGGGCACCTCGATCAAGAGCTGCATCATCTCGGCCTTGGGCAGGCTCCACGCCTCGGTGTCGAGGTTGACGACCGTGGGCAGGCGCTTGGGGTCCTGCGTGATGTCGAGGGTTCCGTAGAGGGGCATGGCCTACTCCGCCGCCGCGACGTTCGCCGGCTGCTTGGCGAAGACCGGCATGACTTCCTTGGCGAACAGGCGAAGGCTGGCCATCACCTGCTCCTGCGGGATCGTCTCGTTGGCGTTGAGGATGAAGTTCACGCAATCGACACCCAGCGATTCCCAGTGCTTGATCGCGCGGATGATGCGCGCGGGATCGCCGTAGGCCATGCCCTCGGTCTGCTGCTCCGAGGCGTCGGGACCGGTGGCGGCACGGCGCAGCGCCGGCAAGAGGCCGAGCGACTGGTAAGACGGCGAGGAGAACACCTCGCGCGTCGAGATGAGCTGCGTGGCGAGATAGTTGAAGGTGTTGCCCAGCCGCTTGCCGGTCTCGACGCCGACCTTCTCGTCCTCGTGGCAGAACAGGAAGTTGGTGGTCGCGACCTGCTCGTTGACGAAGGCGCCGACCGGCTCGCAGAGTTGGATGCGGCGGCGGTACTCCTTGATCTTCTTCTCCTGCTCGGCATAGCCGGCGAAGGAGAGACCCAGGCTGCCCATGCCGCGGTCGGCGGCATCGATCTCGGTGCCCGGGCTGGTGACCGCGACCCACATCGGCGGGTGCGGCTTCTGATAGGGCTTGGGCAGGATGGTGCGCTCGGGCATCGACCAGAACTCGCCCTGGTAGGCGAAGGTCTCCTGCGTCCACATCTTCGGCAGGCAGCGCACGAACTCGTCCCACGACTTCTTCGTGGTGTCCGGGTTGGCGCGGAAGCCGCCCAGCTCAGTCCACGTCGCCGAACGCCCGGTGCCGACCTCGAGCCGGCCGCCCGACAGGATGTCGAGCGTCGCGGTCTTCTCGGCGATCTTGATCGGATGGTTGAACTCCGGCACGCACACAACGATGCCGTGGCCGACGCGGATGTTCTTGGTCACCATGGCGCAGGCGGTAAGGAACAGCTCCGGCGCCGAACAGTGCGAGTATTCCTCGAGGAAGTGATGCTCGACCGCCCAGACGTTGGAGAAGCCGAGCTGGTCGGCCAGCTTCACCTGCTCCAGGCAGTTGTTGTAGACCTCGCGCTCGCGCTCGGGCGTCCACGGCCGGGGAATCGAGATCTCATAGAAGAGGCCGAATCTCATGACGTCCTCCGCAACCGAACAATCGTTCTACCTCCAACGATAGGCACCCGGACCACGCTCCGGCAACCCCACTGCGACCTTCCGCTTTCGCGTGGCAGACGTGCTACGCTGACGCATCCTCGCCTGAAGAGAGTTCCATGCATCCGACCGATTCGCATCGCCTGCACGCCCACCTGATCGGCCAGCAGGGTTCCCGCGGCCTGCTCAACACGCCGTCGCTGTCGCTCGACCTGGAGATGCTGGAGCGCAACATCGCGGCCATGGCGGCGTTCGCGAAGAAGCACAACGTCTCGCTGCGGCCGCATTCAAAGACGCACAAATGCCCCGACATCTCGCGCCGGCAGATCGCCGCCGGGGCGCTGGGCAATTGCTGCGCCAAGCTGGGCGAGGCCGAGGCGCTGACCGATGGCGGCATCGACGGCCTGCTGATCACCTCGCCTGTGGTGACCCAGCCGGCGATCGAGCGGCTGATGACGCTCAACGCGCGCGCCAAGGGGCTGATGGCCTGCGTCGATCATCCCGACAACGTCGATGCGCTGGCCAACGCGGCCAAGGCGGCGAAGCAGGTGCTGACGGTGATCATCGATATCGATCCCGGCCTGCATCGCACCGGCGTCGCCTCGCCCGAGGGTGTCGTGGCGCTGGCGAAGAAGATCACCGGCCTGCCGTCGCTCAAATATGCCGGCGTGCAGTTCTATTGCGGCCGGCACCAGCACATCGAGGACTACGCCGAGCGCCGCAAGCAGATCATCGACCGCACCGAGTACCTCAAGGGCGTCCTCGATCTGCTGGCAAAAGCGAACCTCAAACCCGGCATCATCACCGGCTCGGGTACCGGCACGCATCAGATCGATTGCGAGCTGGGTGTCTTCACCGAGCTGCAGGTCGGCAGCTACGTGTTCATGGACCACCAGTACAATATCTGCGACCTGCGCGGCGAGAACCGGCCGACCTTCGAGCAATCGCTGCAGATCGACGCGCGTGTCGTGAGCCGCAACACCCCGGGCATGGCGACGATGGATTCCGGCCTGAAGTCGATGGCCACCGAGGCTGGCCCGCCGAAGATCCTCTCCGGTGCCATCGACGGCAGCACGACGCGCTTCATGGGCGACGAGCATTGCGCGGTGATCGCACCGGAAGGCCAGGAGGCGCCGGCACTGGGCGCACGCGTCGTGCTGGTGCCGCCGCATTGCGATCCCACGGTCAACCTCTACGACGCCTACCACATCGTCAAAGGCGAGACCCTGGTCGATATCTGGACGATCGCCGGCCGCGGCCGCTCGCGCTGATCAATTGCGGGTGACGTGGGCCGAGACGCAGAGCCACTTGCCGCCCTGCCTCGCCCACACATCGGTGTAGCGCCCACGACCAGCCTTGCCGTCCGCCAGGGTGTAAAGGGTGCGCGCGTGAACGATGGCGAAGTCGCCCATCACACGGATCTCGACGTCCTCCGTGCGCAGGCCACTGATCGTCACCGGCCTGGCGGTCTGCACCAGGAAGCCGGCGCGGTCGAGCAGCGAGCCGTCGGGATTGGAGCAGCGAAAGTCCTGCGCCAGAATTTCATCGAAGCGCTTCACATCGCAGTGCTGCACCGAATGGATGTAGTCGTCGTTCAGCGCCACCAGCGCGTCGTGATCCGCTTTCGACATCCTGTCCTCCCTAGATCAACGCCTCGCCTTTCCAGCGGCGCGACAACGCGATCGTCGCCATCAGACTGATGCTCGCGAGCGCCGCCATGGCGAAGAAGGCGTTGCCGCCGAAGCGGGCATAGAGCGTACCCGAGATCTGGAACACGATGGCAATCACGAGACCGCTCGCCAGCCCGTAGTACAGGCTCTGCGCCAGGGGCATCGCATGCGTCGGGATCGCCTGGCGCAGGAAAGCCATTGCCGCGAGATGGGTGGCGCCGAAGGTCAGCGCGTGAAAGGCTTGCAACACCACCAGGGCTGCAACCTCGGTGCCGAGCCATGGCATCGCTGCCCAACGGACCAGCGCGCCGCCGGCGCCCAGCATCAGCATGCCCACGGCGCCGAAGCGTGCAGTAAGGGCGCCGCCGATCATGAACAGACCGATCTCGACCAGAACGCTCTCGCCCCACAGCAGGCTGATCACCACGTCGCCGATGCCGGCAGCGCGCCATGACAGCGTGCCGAAACTGTAGAGCACGGCATGGCTGGCCTGGCAGAAGCCGCAGGCGATCAGGAACAGCACGAACGACGGATCGCGCAGCAGCTCGCCGGCACGGACCTTGCCGCGATCGGCAGGCACGCTGCGCGAGGCCGGAGCGGGCAGCCACAATGCTGCAGGAATGGTCAGCACCACGCCGATCCCCAGCAGATAGAGCACCCAGGGCGGGCCCCAGCGGTCGACCGCGATGCCGGCGGCCAGCGCGCCGCCGATGAACGTCACTGAGCCCCAGACGCGCACGCGGGCGTAGTCGATATTGCGCTCGCGGGTCACCGCCACGGCGTTGCCGTCACCCAGCGACAGCAGGGGATTCCACATCGCGCCCCAGATCATGGTGACGATCAGGTTGGGCAGGAAGCCGTACGAGAACTCGTAGGCGACGGCCATCGCGAGCGCGCCCGACAGCAGCACCAGCATCAACCCGCGCGTGCCGGCCAGGCGCTGCGCGATCCAGCCAATGGTGATGGTGGCGGCGACGGTGACGAACTGGCGCGCCATGTAGATCGTGCCGATCTCGGCATCACCCACGCCACGATCGCGCAACCACACCGCCCAGTAGCTCAGCGCCGCGCCACCGGCGAAGAAATAGGCGGCGAAGAAATAGGCGAGGCGTGCTGGGATCACTTGAACTCGACGCGGATCGCGTCGCTGTGCTCGCCGAGCGCCGGCACCTTGCCCAGGCTGCGCACCTCGTTGTCGATGGTCGCGGCCAGCGCCGGCAACGAGATCTCGCCCTTGTCGGTGCCGATGGTGGTGCGGCGGACCTGCGGATGGCTGCCGAGATCCTTCACCGAGCTCACGCGCGCGTAGGCGATCTGCGCCTTCTCCAGCTTCGCGGCTATGCCGTCCCAGGTGTGGCGCTTGAAGACCGCGGCGACGATGGCGTTGGTCTCGTCGCGGATCACGTTGCGTGCGACCAGGGTGGCGAAACGCGGATCGTCGGGCAATTCGGGCCGCTCGAGCACGCCGTTGCACAGCCGGCGCCATTCGTTGTCGTTCTGGATCGAGATCAGCACCGGCACGTCGTCGCTGGTGGGATAGACACCGTAGGGCGCGATGAAGGGATGCGTCAGCCCCAGCCGCGGCCAGTCGTAGTTGTTGTACTCCCAGGACATCAGCGGGATCGCCATCCACTCGGCCATCGCCGAGAACAGCGAGACCTCGATGTGACGCCCCTTGCCGTCGCGGCCGCGTGCGATCAGCGCCTCGAGCACCGCGGCATGCGCGAACATGCCCGTGCCGATGTCCGTCGCGGAGATACCGACGCGGCCCGGTGCGTGATGCGAGCCGGTGATCGACGCCAGACCCGACTCGGCCTGCACCAGCAGGTCATAGGCGCGACGTTCCTTGTACGGGCCGAAATCGCCATAGCCCGAGATGTCGACGGTGATCAGGCGTGGGTTGAGCTTGCGCATGTCCTCGGCGCCGAAGCCGGCACGCGCGGCGGCGCCGGGCGCGAGGTTCTGGATCAGCACGTCGGCCTTGCCGATCATGCGATGCAGCAGCGCCAGGTCCTCAGGCTTCTTGAAGTCCAGCGTCACCGACTGCTTGCCGCGATTGAGGAAGACGAAATAGGCGCTGTCGCCCCTGATATGCGTGTCGTAGCCGCGCGCGAAATCGCCTTCCGGCCGCTCGACCTTGATCACCCGCGCGCCGGAATCGGCCAGCCGCGCCGCGCAATACGGAGCGGCCACCGCCTGCTCCACCGAGATCACCAGAATGCCGTCGAGCGCGCCGGGCATGCCCCTTCCTCTTGTCCTGTCCTGCCTGAAGGAGGCGCACCATACATGCTATGATCAGGCCATGCAGCTTTCGATGGACGAACGCGCCGCGCTCGATGGTCGCGACGGGCCGGCAGCGGCACTGGCGATGCGCGTGCTGGCGCAAACCGCGCGCATGATGGGCGCCGAGCGGCTCATCGCCATCGAGTCCGCGCATATCGACGGCTGCCTCTACCACGGCGATTCCGGCACGTTGTTCGCCGAGCGGCTGGTCGAAGGCGCCGGCCGTGCCGGCGTGCCGACGACGCTCAACGTCGGCGCGCTCGACCTGCTGCATGCCGGCCGCGTGAAGCTCGACGCGCACAAGGCGGCAATGGCGCGGCGCATGATGGACGCCTATGTCGCGCTGGGCTGCCAGCCGACCTGGACCTGCGCGCCGTACCAGGCCGGCCATCGCCCGCGCACCGGCGCGCACGTCGCCTGGGGCGAAAGCAACGCCGTCGCCTTCTGCAATTCGGTACTGGGCGCACGCACCGAACGCTACGGCGACCTGCTCGACATCTGCGCCGCCATCGCCGCGCGCGCGCCGGACTACGGCCTGCACCGCGAGGCCAATCGCCACGCCACGCTGCTCGTCGACTGCACCGGCCTCGATCCACACCTGCTCGCCGAAGATGCGCTCTATCCCGTGCTCGGTGCCTGGCTGGGTCGCGTCGCCGGCGGCCGGATCGCGGCCTTCGCCGGCGTGCCGCGCGACACATCGGAAGATCGCCTGAAGGCGCTCGGCGCCGCCGCAGCATCGAGTGGTGCGATCGGCCTGTTCCATGTCATCGGCGTCACACCCGAAGCGCCCGACAACGCCACCACCTTCGGCGGCGTACCGCCAGCGGAAACGATCACGCTCAGCGGCGCGATGCTGCGTGAGAGCTATGACCGGCTGTCGACGACATCGGGCGCGCGGCTGGACGCCATCGCCATCGGCAGCCCGCACCTCTCGCTGGACGAAGTGCGGCGGCTCCTGGCGCTGCTGAACGGCCGCAAGAGTCGCCTACCCTTCTATGCCTGCACCGGCCGACACACGCTCTCGGCGCTGGAACGCGATGGGCTGCTCGGCAAGCTCTCCGACGCCAACATCACGCTGGTCGCCGACACCTGTGTCGTCGTCGCGCCGATCTTGCCCGACATCGCAGACGCCACCCTGCTCACCAACTCCGGCAAGTTCGCGCACTACACACGGCCCAACACCGGCTACGACGTGGTGTTCGGCTCGCTGAGTGATGTTGCGGAATCCGCTGCCGCCGGCTGCCTGGTGCGCGATCAGTCGCTATGGTCGTAGCCCGTGTCATCCTGCCCGGCGCCGCGTCGGGCCGGGCGCTGAAGGTCGCGGCGCTGAGCTTCTGGGGCGGCGTCGATCCCGACACCGGCACGCTCACCGATCCATCGGTCGCCCATCACGGCGAGTGCATCGCCGGGCGCGTGCTGTTCGTCGCCGAGCCGCGCGGCTCGTCGTCCTCGAGCGCGGTGATGCTCGAGCTGCTTCGCAACGGGCACGCGCCAGCGGCCATCGTGCTGGGCCGCGTCGATGCCATCCTTGGCCTGGGCATCGTCGTGGCGCGCGAGATGGGCTGGCCCGCGATCCCGCTCTACGAGCTGGCTCAGCAGGAGATGTCCGCGATCGATGACGGCGCCGACATCGGCATCGACGCCGACGGCAGGCTCAGTCGCCTTCGAACTTGAACGACAGCTTCACCTTGGCCCGGTAGGCGGCGACCTTGCCCTTCTCGATCGCCATGTCGAGCTCGACGACTTCCGCAACGCGCAGGTCGCGCAAGGTCTTGCTGGCGCGCGTGACGGCGACGGTTGCCGCCTTCTCCCAGGACTCGGTGCTGGTGCCGATGACCTCGATCACCTTGTAGACGCTATCCGCCATGGGTCCCTCCTTCGCTAGCCAACGCGGTGCTCAACGCGACGCGCAGCGATGAAGAAGCGGGACGGGAGCGGCGGCGCTCCCGCCTGAACTAGTGCCGCCAGCCCGGATCGGTCTTGTCGATCTTGCGGATCAGGGCGGCGAATTCGAGATCGCCCATGCCGTTCGAGCTCTCGCGCTCGGAGAACGAATCCATGTCGGCACCCGACTTGATCGCGAGGTTGTCGCCCATGACGTTGAGCGCACCGGCGGCCGCGGCATCGATCTGGATCTGGCAGGCGCGCTCCAGGCGATAGAGACGCAGAAAGGCCTCGGGCACCGAGCGGCCGGTGACCAGCAGGCCGTGATTGCGCAGCATCATCGCCTGGTTGTCGCCGAGATTCTTGAGCAGCCGTCCCCGCTCGTCGAGATCGAGGCTGGGGCCTTCGTAATCGTGGTTCGACAGCTTGCCGTGGAAGGCGGTGGCCACCATCGAGATCGGCAGCAGCCCGTCCTTCAGCGCGCACACCGCCATGCCGGCGCGCGTGTGCGTGTGCATCACCACGCGGTGGCGCGAGGCGTGCGCCATGTGGATCGCCGAATGGATCACGAAGCCGGCATAGTTCACCGGATGCGGCGAGGGCTCGACGATGTTGCCGTCGAGATCGATCTTCACCAGGTTCGACGCGGTGACCTCGTCGTAGTTCAGGCCGAAGGGGTTGATGAGGAAATGCGGCGCCTCACCGGGCACGCGTGCGGTGAGATGGCCGTAGATCAGCTCGGTCCAGCCAAAATGATCGACCAGGCGATAGGCGGCGGCGAGCTGGCGGCGCAGCACCCACTCGCCCTCCTCGCGCGGCATGGCGTAGACATCGGTTCCCGTGAGCGGCAGCTCGGTGATCGGCATGTCCATGGCGGCACTCCCTCGGGCGGCCTGATCTTCAGGGAAGCCTACATCAGCCCCGGCCGAACTTCACCAGGCTCTCGCGACCGACCGGGGTGATCGAGTAGACACCGCGCTCGACCCGTTCGAACCAGCCATAGACATCGTCGAGCAGGATCTTGCCAGCATTCGGCACCTCGCTGCAGACCTTCAGCGCCGCCACCTTCATCGGCCCGTCGCGCGCCAGGAGCTCGGCGCAGCGCAATGCCTGCTGGCGGTAGGCGGTCATGATTGGGACGCGCGTCGAGCCGCCCTTGGTCGGATCGCCGACGCGGCGCGAATGCTCGCTCAGCAAGCGGCCGGCCTTGCGCCTGTTCTTGCGCGGCGTGACAAGCACAGGATCGAGCAGGACCTCGACACGCTCGCCGGTCACAACGATCAGGCCGAGCCCCAGCCGACGGCAGAGCTTCCTGACCTCGCGAATGCGCTTTGGCCACGCGCCGACGGCGATGTAGACCGAATCGCTCATGGTCAGCCGATCGACGCCCTGCAGCACGAGGCCCAGGCCGAAGCTGCGCTTGAGCTCGACGATCACGGGCGGTTCGTCGCCGCGCACGCCAACGACGTCACAGCCGCGGACCTCGCCCTTGACGTCGTAACCCTGGCCTTCGAGCAGCGCCTTCACTGGCGCGTAGAGATCGGTTTCGAGGGGCATTTGTTTTGCCGCCATGATACCTCAAGCGGGTCGCCAAGCCCAAGGACACGATGCCCAAGGATACGACAATGGACCTGCTCGATCGCCCCGCCGCCGAGATCGCCGCCGCGATCCGCTCCGGCAAAGCCAAGGCCCGCGACCTTGCCGAAGCCGCCATTGCGCGCGTGCAGGCGAAGAACCCCGGTCTGACCGCCATCGTCGACTTCGACCCCGCCGAAGCGAAGCGTGACGCCGATCGCGTCGACGCGCAGCGCAAGAGCGGCTTCGATGGTCCGCTGTTGGGCGTACCCTACACGGTGAAGGACACGACCTGGGTTGCCGGGCGGCGCGTCACCAACGGCTCGCTGCTCTACAAGGACTTCATCGCGCCGCGCGATGCGGTGTCGGTCGAGCGGCTGAAGGCGGCCGGTGGCGTGTTCCTGGGCATGACCAACACCCCTGAAATGGCCGCCAAGGGCCACACCGAGAACAAGGTCTACGGCCCGACGCGCCATCCGATGAATCCAGCGCTGACGCCGGGCGGCTCATCCGGCGGCGCGGCGGCGGGCCTCGCCGCCGGCTTCTCGCCGATCGCGCTCGGCACCGACGGCGGTGGCTCGGGCCGCAGGCCGGCATCACATTGCGGCGTGGTCGGGCTGAAGACCTCGGCCGGCGCGATCCCCTCGCCCTTCGGCTTCGGCGGCGCCTATGGTCCGCTGTACGGCGTGACAGCGCCGATGGGCCGCACCGTGGCCGACGCCGCGCTGATGTTCGAGGTGATGGCGGGGGCCGATCCGCGCGATCCGCATTCGGTGCCAACCTACGACGTGGCGCCGCCGGCCAAGCCGCGCATCGCCTACAGCCCGCGCCTGGGTCTCGACGTCGCGGTCGACGCCGATGTGCGCGACGCCGTCGACGCTGCCGTCGACACGCTGCGCGGCGCCGGCTGGGCGATCGAGACCGCCGACATCACGTGGCCGGAAGGCACCGGCGAGCTTGCCTTCGCCGCAGTGAACGCCGCCGCCAGCGCGCTGCTCTACGGCGAGCGGCACGCGGCCGAGCCCGACCTGTTCGGCGACAATGTCGCCAACCTGATCAAGCGCGGCCACACCATGAAGGGCACCGACGTAGTCGCCGCCTTCCGCTTCGCCGATGCCGCCGCCCGCGCCGTGGCCGAGTTCTTCACCCGGTACGACTACCTGCTGACGCCGACCACGGCCTGCGTGTCGTGGCCGGTCGAGACGGTCTATCCCCAGGTGATCGAGAACAAGCCGGCCGGCCCGCGCGGCCACGCGGTGTTCACGCCGCTGTTCAACCTGTCGCTGGTGCCGGGCATCTCGATCCCCTGCGGCAGCGGCCGCGATGGCCTGCCGGTGGGCCTGCAGATCGTGGCACCGCGCCTGCATGACCGGCCCCTGCTGAAGATGGCGGCGCGCGCGGAGCTGGCATTGTCGCGTTGAATCGGAGTGTCATGTCCTTCGTCGTCTGCTCCTACAACATCCTCGCGAATGCCTACATTGAGCCACGCTACTTTCCGCACGTCGCGATCGAGCACCTGCGGCCGGAATGGCGCATGGGCGCGCTGGCCGACGCGATCGTGCGCATGGCCGCGCAGATCATCTGCCTGCAGGAGATCGAGGAAGAGAGCTTCACGCTGCTGCGCCATCGGCTGGGGCCGACGGGATACGACGGCACCTTCCTGAAGAAGGCCGGCGAACGCCGCGATGGCTGCGCGATGTTCTTCGATCAAAGCCTGTTCTCCCTGCAGGAGGTCCAACGGGTGACCTATGACGATGGCGTCGAGGGCCAACCGGCCTCCGGCAACGTCGCCTTGCTGCTGCGATTGCGACACGGTAAGCGAAGCCTTGGCATCGCCACGACTCATCTCAAATGGCAGGCCCTGACGACGCCCCACGAGTTGCGCATCGGCCTGCGCCAGGCACGCCAGCTCGTCGCCGAGCTCATGCCCGCGGACGCCTGGATCGTCAGCGGCGACTTCAACGCGACGGCGGACACGTTGACGCTCGACGCGTTCTGGAAGGCGGGCTTCTCCGACGCCTATGCCTCGCGGCCGAACGACTACACCTGCAATTCCAACGAGATCGCCAAGCGCATTGACTACCTGCTGCATCGCGGCCCATTAGGCGCTGTGCCGCACGCGCTGCCGGCTATCCACAGCACCACGCCGCTGCCGTCGCTCGAACAGCCGTCCGACCATCTGGCGATCCGCGCAACCTTCGAGTGGCTTTGAGTCATGACCCAGAACATCTACGACCAGGAAGACTTCTTCGCCGGCTACAGGCGCTTGCCGCGCTCCGTCGACGGACTCGAAGGCGCAGCCGAGTGGCCGGCGATCCGCGCGCTGCTGCCGGCGATGAAAGGCCTGCGCGTGCTCGATCTCGGCTGCGGCTTCGGCTGGTTCGCGCGCTGGGCGCGACAGGAGGGCGCTGCGTCGGTCCTCGCCATCGATGTGTCGGCGAACATGCTCAAGCGCGCCGCCGAGATGACCAAAGATTCCGCCATCACCTACGCTAGCGGCGACATGGAGACGCTCGACGTGCCGGCCGCCTCGTTCGATCTCGTCTACAGCTCGCTCGCCTTTCACTACATCGCCAACCTCAAACACACGTTCGCGGTGATTCATCGCGCCCTGGTTCCTGGCGCGCCGTTCGTCTTCTCGGTCGAGCATCCGCTCTACACCGCGCCCTCGACGCCGGGCTTCGTCACCACCGCCGATGGCCGCCGCGTCTGGCCGCTCGATCGCTATCTCGACGAGAGCGATCGCAAGACCGACTGGCTGGCCAAAGGCGTGATCAAGCGCCACCGCACGGTCGGCGGCTACGTCAGCCTGCTGCTCGGTACCGGCTTCACGCTGACGCATCTCGAGGAATGGGGACCGACGGCGGAGCAGATCGCCGCGCGGCCCGACTGGGCGGTCGAGCGCGACCGGCCGCCGTTCATGCTGGTGGCGGCTCGGTCGAGCTGAAGGCCGGCTGTTCCAGCAAGCGACGCGTCAGCGCGCGAAGTCGCGGCGTGCGCGAGTTCGTGTCGATGCCTAGGCCGCGGCCCAGGCGCTCGGCAACGAACGCGGTGATGTCGGCCTGGGTCAGGCGGTCGAGCAGCAGGTACGGCGCGTTCAGCCTCACCATCGCCTCGACTGCCGCCAGAGCGTTCGTCATCTGCGCCATACAGTCGTCGATCCAGGGCTGGTGCCACTTTTCCTTCGGCGTGTGATTGCGGTGATAGGCGGCCTGCAGGCCCTTGTCGCAGGCGCCCATCATCATCGCCGCCACTTTCAGTACGGCGCGGCGATCCGCGCCGGTGCGCGGTGTCAGCGGTTGCTCGCCGCCGCATATCTCGTCGAGGTGATCGACGATGGCGGCGCTGTCGATCAGGGTTTCGCCGCTGTCGAGCACCAGCGCCGGGATGCGGCCCAGCGGATTGGCGGCACGCACCTCATCGCGATGGCCGAAGCCGTTGAGGTCGCGCTGCTCATAGGCAACGCCATAGGCCTGCAGGGTGATCGCGACGCGGCGCGTGTAGGGCGAGCGATTGACGCCGATGAGCAGCATGTCAGGCCTCCCGTCGCAGCCGGCGACCTTCGGCCAGCAGCCACAATCCACCGATGCCGACCGCGAGGGTGATCACGACGAAGCCGGCGACATAGGAGCCGCTGACGCCGACCACGGCGCTGAACAGGCCGGGACCGACGACGCCGCCGCTGAAGACGACGGCAGTGCTGGCGGCGTTGATCGCACCGGCCTGCCCCGGCGGCGCCCAGCGCACGAACTCGCCGACGGACAGGCCGTTCCAGCTTGCCGCCGTGGTGCCGCAGATCACCGCGGCGGCAGCGATGGCGAGGAACGGCCAATCCGGCCGCGCCAGCGCCACCGCCGTGCAGCCGATCGCAGTGATCAGGCCGATGCTGCCGAGCAGGCTGAGCCGCTCGCGCAATCGGTCGGCGAAGGTGCCGAGCGCAAGGCGCAGGCCCGCGGCGCCGAACTGCGAGACCGAGAGCACCTGGCCCGCCACCACCAGCGACAGGCCGCACGTCTCGACGAGGTAGGTGACCATGACGAAGGTCACGGTGTGCTGGGCGACGACGTAGAGCAGCGAGGCCAGCGCCAGCGCGCGCAGGCGTCGGTCGGCGAAGAGCACGCGCATCGGCTCGAGCAGCGCCGGCCGCTCAATCGGCGGGGCGTCGCCCTCGAGCTCGGCGGACAGCAGCTGCAACGCGGCGATGGCGAGGACCAGCACGGCGGCGAGGCTCCAGGCGGCACCCTGCCAGCCGAGCCAGGTCGCCAGCGGCGGCACGATCGCGCCGGAGAGCGCGAAGCCGAACGGCACGCCGGTCTGCTTCACGGTGAAGGCGGCGCTGTACCAGTTGGGCGGCACGCGATGGGCGAGGATCGCCGCCGATGCGGCGTTGAGCGGACCGTTGGAGCCACCGACCAGGAAGACGCCGAGGATCAGGGCCAGCGGCGTCGCGATCGTCATCACCAGCAGCCCGAGCGTGCCCGACAGCAGCGCCGCCTGGCAGAGGCGCACGCCGCCGAAGCGGGCCAGCGGCTGGGCGCTGAGGAAGGAGGAGGTCGCGGCGACGGCATAGATGATCGCGGTAAAGGCGCCGATCACCCAGCTCGGCACGCCGACATCGGGGCCGACCTTGGGCATCATGGTCGCCAGCGCCAGCACCGCCGCCGAGCATAGGGTCTGCACGAGGAAGGTGGCGATCAGGGGGACCAACGCGCGGCGCATCGCACCACTGTAGCCCGTGGCTCCGCGGCGCTATAGTGGCGGCACAAGCGGGCATTTCGAACCGCGGGAGGAAGCCATGGAGCTGGTGAAGCTCGGACCGGGTTTCGGCGCCGAGGTGCGTGGCGCCTCGATCCAGGACGTGGCGCGCGATGCCACTGTTTATCGCCAGGTGCGCGCCGCCTTCGAGGAGCACTCGGTGCTGCTGTTCCGCGGCCAGGAGCTCAGCGACGAGGATCAGCTCGCCTTCTCGTCCCAGTTCGGCCCGCCGGAGCCGACCAAGGTCAACGCCCTGGGCTCGGGCTCGTTCTACGTCCATCTCCGCAACATCGATCCCGAGACCAACAAGATCGTGCCGACCAGCCATCGCCTGTGGCTGACCAACAAGGCCAACCAGTTCTGGCACACCGATTCCTCGTTCAAGGCGATCCCGGCGCTGACCTCGATCCTGTC
>JAFAZJ010000193.1 GCA_019239835.1 Alphaproteobacteria bacterium
TCGTCCGACAGCTTCATCGGCCGCGGCTCGCCCTCCTCCATGCCCAGCGACTTGGCGATCGCCGGCCAGAGGTTGCGCCAGACATAGACGTCACCGTTGGTGACGTTGAAGGTCTCGTTGGCCGCCGCCGGGCTCGTACAGACCCACTCGATGGCGCGCGCCAGCAAATTGGCGCAGGTGCCCGAGGCGACATACGGCGCGCCACCCGGCCAACGCAGAGGCTCGCCGCGTGCCTTCGAGAGCGCCCCATAGGCACCGATCGCCGCCAGCATGTTCATCGGGCTGCCCAGCCCGTGACCGAAGATGACCTGCGGCCTGAGGATACTGAAGTTCGAGTCGCGGCCCTTCAGCGCCGCACGGATCCAATCCTCCTGCAGCCAGTAGAAATTGGCGTGCTGATGCCGGGGCCAACGCTCGCGCGCCGGCACCTTGATCGGCGCGATATGCGCGCCGTAGGCCTTGGTGCCCTGCAGCAGCGTGACGTGCTGCAGCCTCTTGGCCACACGCAGCAGTGGCGTCATCAGATTGGACAGGAAGGCGAGATTCGTCTCCATCTGCGCCGTCTCGCGCCAGCCTGCCACCAGGCCGGGCAGCTCGTAGAGCGCGGCGAAGACGACATGCGTCACATCGGCGAACTTCGCCGACGCGGCCTCGCAAGCGCTCGCATCGGAAAGGTCGAGCGCGAGATGCTCGTGCGGCCCCACGAGATCGGGCGCGCGGCGCGACACCGAGATCACGCGCCAACCCGACAGCGTGTTGAACCGCGCCACGGCGGCGCGGCCGACGATGCCGGAAGCACCGGCGATCAGGATCGTGTTGCCGGCCATCTCGACCTCAGCCGCAAGCCGCGAAGACACGCGCGATGCCGGCGCGATCGACGCCGGCGCGCAGCAACAGCTCGAGCAGCAGCCGCGTCTTCAGCGGATGCAATCGGCCGGAGAAGATCAGCCCGGCCTTGCGCAAGCCGATCTCCGATCCGGCGCCTTCGTAGGTCGAGGCCAGCAGCGGCCCGGCGCCGGTGCGCGGGGCGACGAGCACGGGGATCGAGCGGTTCAGCGTTACCACCCGCTCAACCAGGTCTTGGGCAATATGACCACCACCGGTGCCGGCAAAGACAACACCGGCGTAACCGAGATGCCTGGGATCGGCGAGCAGCGCATCGAGCAGGCCGCCGGTGTCGTCCATCGCCGCCCACAGCAGCGCCACCGGCTTGCGCCCGGCGGCGAGCAGGCGTGTCGCGGGCTTCGGCCCCAACGCCGCATCGACGGCGCGCTTCCAGTCGCGCACCGGCAGCGACAGCGGAACGACGCGCTCCTCGACCAGCGTCGCCAGAGGCCCCGTCGCTGGGCTGCGGAAGGTATCGATGCGACTGGTCTCGCTTTTCACCACGTCGAACGGTGCGAAGACGTGGTCGAGGAACGTCACGACGGTGCCGATCGCGCCGACATGCTCGCGCATCCACGGCGAGGACACCACGCGCACCGAAGCCAGCAGGTTGCCGGCGCCATCGGCCGAGGTCAGGCGCGGATTGCGCATCGCCGCGGTGAGGCTCACCGGCAGGCGGGCATCGAGCACGCAGTCGAGGATGAAGCTGGTCTCCTCCAGGGTGTCGGTGCCCTGCGAGATCACCACGCCGACAGCGTCGGAGACCGCCTCGATCCGCTGTGCGAGCTGCAGGGTCAGATCGACGGTGAGGTTGCTGCTGCCGACCCGGGCCACCGTTTCGCCCTGCACATCGGCGACATCGGCCAGCGCCGGCACAGAGCGGATCAGGTCGTCGGCGCCCAGCCCCTGTTTCATCGCGCCGGACTCGGCGGGCATTGTGGCGATTGTGCCGCCCAGGGCGAAATACTGGACGCGTGGCTTGCCTGACATGGACCTCTCCCCGATGACGGCCCGACGCTAGCACGGGTGCTATGCGCCCCGCTGATGCGCAAATCGGCCATGACGAGATTGCGTGATCCTGATCAGTGGCGCCGTCGTAGTGTCCGCGCCGCCGCACAGCGTTTTTCGTGCGGTGTGCGTTCTCAGGGCGGGGTGAAAGTCCCCACCGGCGGTAAGCGCAGCGTGAGTTAGCGCAAGCCCGCGAGCGCCTGCCAGCGTAGCGTACGGCAGGGTCAGCAGATCCGGTGCAATTCCGGAGCCGACGGTCACAGTCCGGATGGAAGAGAACGATGTGGCGTTGACGCGTCGACTCGCCCGGGCGAGTCGCGCGTTTTCGTCGACTCGTGCGCCCTGATTCAACCGTCTCATGGAGACCGTCGTGAATCAGAGCATCCAGAACAGCAGCAATACCTCAAGCAACGACAACGGCCCGCGCGTCGCCTTCGTGCAATCGTGCTGGCATCGCGACATCGTCGATCGCTGTCGCGACTCCTTCCTCGCCGAGATGGCCGCGCGCGGCTACGGCGCGGAGCGCATCGATCTCTACGAGGTGCCGGGCGCCTTCGAGATCCCGCTGCACGCCAAGATGCTGGCGCGCACCGGCCGCTACGCCGCCGTGGTGGCGTCAGGCTTCGTCGTC
Source organism: Alphaproteobacteria bacterium (assembly GCA_019239835.1). Classification (GTDB taxonomy): domain Bacteria; phylum Pseudomonadota; class Alphaproteobacteria; order Reyranellales; family Reyranellaceae; genus JAFAZJ01. The sequence continues at coordinate 2,525 of JAFAZJ010000193.1, forward strand.
GATGGCGGCATCTACCGCCACGAATTCGTCGCCGACGCGGTGATCGACGGGCTGATGCGCGTGCAGATCGAGACCGAGGTGCCGATGATCTCGGCCGTGCTCACGCCACAGCGCTTCCACGAGCACGACGAGCACCGCGCCTTCTTCAGCCACCACTTCGTGGTCAAGGGTGGAGAAGCAGCCGCCGCCTGCGTGGCGACGATCGAAAATCTCGGCAAGCTGAAGCAAGCGGCTTAACGTCTCTTGTTCCCCTCTCCCCTCGCGGGAAAGGGGAGTTACTCCGCAGCCTTGGGAAGGGTGTGCACGCCGAACAGCGTGCGCACCTGCTCGGCTGTGTAGTAACCGCGCCGGAGATCACGCTCGACCAGCGCCGGCGATCGCTTCGCGGGATCGCCGTAGCCGCCACCGCCCGGCGTCGTGACGCGCACGACGTCGCCGGGACCGACTTCAATGTCCTGATCCTTCGACAGATGCGGCGGGCGGTAGGTCTTGCCGCCCTGCTCGACCAGCACGGTGTTCACGCCGCCATCGCGGCCACCCAGCGCGCCCTGCGGGCCGACGCGGCCGTGGTCCATCACCATCGACACGCGCGCCTCGCCGCGGCGGATCTTGATGGCGTAACGGATACCGAAGCCGCCGCGATGCTCGCCGGCGCCGCCCGAGCCTTCGGCCAGCGCGAACTCCTCGAACAGCACCGGGTAGTACTGCTCCAGCACCTCGACTGGCGGCATCTTGGAGATGCCGATGGTCGAGCAGCCGTTCGACAAGCCATCGCCCTCGTACGAGCCGCCGTAGCCGCCACCGGTGAAGAGGTACATGATGTAGTGCCGGTTGCGCGCCGGATCGTACCCTCCGACACCGAGATTGCCTGACGTGCCGGCCGGTGCGGCGAACAGGCGATCGGGAATGGCCTTGGTCAGCGCCGCGAACACCGACTCGGCGATGCGCTGGCTGACCTCGGCGGCGCAGCCCGACACCGGCCGCGGGTACTT
>JAFAZJ010000237.1 GCA_019239835.1 Alphaproteobacteria bacterium
GGCTCCGGCGTGGGCACGAACATGCGGCCGAAGTAGAAGCTGCCGATCAGGCCGACGGTCAGGATGAACAGGCCGCTGGCCAGCACGGTGTTGCTGGCGCCCCATTTCTCGAACAGCACCGTGCCGCCGAGGCTGGCGATCAGCTGCATGCCGGCCATCAGCGCCATGCGGATGCGAAAGACGCGCGCGATGTCGGCGCCGCGGAACACGGTCTGCAGCCGCGTGATCATCGGGATGAAGAAGAACGGCCCGCCAATGCCGGCGCACAGCGAGGTCAGCATCATCGCCGGCAACAGCCAGTGCGGCTGCACCGCCCAGGTCGCCAGTGCCATCAGCACGAAGCCGCCGCCCATGGCGATGTAGCCGAAGTACATCACTTGCAGCGGCCGGCGGAAGCGTACCGAGCCGACATAGAGATTGGCGCACAGATCGCCGACGCCATAGGCGCCCATGATCACGCCGTATGCGGCGAGATCATTGATGCCGAGGAAATGCGGATCGTAGGTCTTCACCAGCAGCGCGACGCCCAGCATCAGCGTGACCATCCAGGGCCCGTTCACCATGGCGTTCGTCAGCATCAGGATGGTCATCACGCGATCGCGGAACAGCAGCAGGCGGTAGCCGATCGCCATGCTGCTGAGCAGGCCGCGCCAGCCCGGGTCGAGCTTGGGGATGTCGGACGGATCGCGCTGGATGCGCGAGCGGATGGCGAAGACCGCGGCGGCGGCCGACAGCATGCCGAAGGCGGTGACGGTGAGGAAATGGATCACCGGCAGGACCGCCGAGAGCAGCGCGGCGATCGCCGGACCGACGAGTCGGGCGAGGCGCCACGTCGTGTCGAGCAGGCCGTTCACCGCCTGCAGCCATTCGCGATTGCGCACCAGCGTCGGCACGACCGATTGCAGCGCCGGCGAGTAGAAGGTGCGCAGGATGGCAAGGCCGACCACGGTAGCGATCAGCAATCCAAGCGTGATGGTGAAGAAGGTGCCGACGATCACCGGCATCATCACGATCGCCGCCGACATCAGGCTCACGCTCACCATGGTGCGGTCGGGCTTCCAGCGCTCGGCGATGGCGCCGGCGGTCAGCCCGACGATCAGCATGGTGGCGTTCTGCGCCGCGGTGACCAGGCCGGCCTGGTTGCCGGCAATGTCGACCGCGAGCCAGATGATGGCGACGCGAAAGACATCCTCGCCGATGGTCGAGGCGGCCATGCCGAGCCACAGGATGGCGATGGCACGGTCGGAGAACGGACGCAGGATGGGGAGCATCAGCTTCTCCCTTCCCCCGGAGGGGGAAGGTGGCGCGGAGCGACGGAAGGGGGATGTCTCAACAACATCGATGTCCGTCTTCGACATCCCCCTTCCGCCCTTCGGGCACCTTCCCCCTCCGGGGGAAGGCAGAATCGCGCGCTGCGGCTCACAGCCGCTTCTCGAGCAGGACCTCGTAGTCGCCATATCCCGCCTTGCGATAGGCGCGGATCGCCTGGTCGTTGTTGGCCAGCGAGCCGATCCTCAGACGCGTCACACCGTGCGGCCGCACGCGGCGCTCGGCCTCGGCGACCAGCAGCGCGGCGATGGCCCGGCCGCGCATCTCGGCCACGACAAAGACATCGGAGATATAGCCGAAGACGTTTGAGTCGACGGTCTCGGCCACCGCGTCGTCCTCCTCGATGCGGCAGGCCATGTAGCCGACGCGCCGATCGCCGTTCCACGCCACGACGATACAGCCGCGATTGGTCGTGATCTTGCCGTGGATCTTGTTGAAATAGACCTCGGCGATCTCCGCGCCCGGCAGGCGCGTGTCATGCAGCGTGCGTTCGTGGTCGTTGAGCGCGGCGATGGCGGTCAACAGAAACGGATGGTCCTCGGGCGTGAAGTCGCGCAGGACGATGCTTAGCGCGTCCATACCCCGGCATCCTTCGACGTGAAGCCCAGCGCGCGGTAGGTCGCGTCGACCAGCGACTGGCCGCGCTCGTTGAGCAGCAGGCCGGCGCCCATCTTGTTCATGCTGTAGCCGAAGGACAGGCCATTGGCCGGATCGGCGAAGCCCAGTGAGCCGCCGGCGCCGACATGGCCGAACGCCGCCGGTCCCATGATCGCGCTGTCGCTGGCCTCGCCCCAGATCGTGGCGGCCAGGCTGCGCTTGCGGTTGTCCATCGATTTCATGAATCCCAGCGCGAAGCGGGTGGGGATGCGCAGGGTGGCGTCGTCGTGCGTCGCCATCGACACCTCGCCCATGCGCGCGAGCGTCGCTTTGTCGACCAGCTTGCCGCCGCCATTGGCCAACGGCGCGTACATGCCGGCGAGGCCGCGTGCGTTAGTGACGCCATTGGCCGCGCCGATCTCGGCCGCGCGGCCCTCGCGCGTGTTGGCGCCGCCCGAGCGCCACTTGCCGGTGTTGAAATAGAACAGCGAGGCGATCGATTGCGGCTCCTTGGCCAGCGAAATCATGAACGGCGTGCGCGCATCCTTCGCCGCATAGACGAAGGCAATCATCGGCGCGACGCGCGGCTCAATGGCTTCCGGCAGGCCGATCCAGAAATCGATGCCGAGCGGCTTGGCGATCTCGTCCTGGAAGAAGGTGCCGAGCGACTTGCCCGATACGCGGCGCACCATCTCGCCCACCGTCCAGCCGAACGTGAAGCCGTGATAGCCGTTGCGGGTGCCTGGCTCCCAGAACGGCGCCTCGGCCGCGAGCCGGCTGGTCATGTAGTGCCAGTCGTAGCCCAGATCCTTGTCGACCGGATCGCGCAGCGCCGGCACGCCGGCGGAATGGTCGAGCATCATGCGCGTGGTGACGCGATCCTTGCCCTGCGCGGCGAAGGCCTCCCACTTCTCTTTCACCGGCGCGTCGATATCGAGCTCGCCACGACTGGCCAGCACGTGGGCGCAGAGCGCGGTGGCGCCCTTGGTGCAGGAATACACCACGCTCACCGTGTCGCGCGTCCATGGCGCGTTGGTCTTGGGATCGGCCAGCCCACCCCACAGATCGACCTTGGTCTCGCCGCCGACAGTGACGCAGACCGAGGCGCCGACCTCGCCATGCTCGCGGAAATTCCGGATGAAGGCCTGCGCGACGCCGTCGAAGCCCGGCGCGATCGTGCCTTCGACGACGGCATTGTCGCCGATCTTTTCCTTCAACGCACTCATGGGACTCTCGCTCCGAACACGCGTAACAGGAAGCGGGCGCATTTCTCCAGGCCGGGGCCGTCGATCGAATGGCCGACGCCCTGCGCGGCGTAGCTGTCGGTCGCGATGCCCAACGCCCTCAGCGCGGACTCGGCGCGGTCCATCATCTCGAACGGTACCATGGGATCGGCGTCGCCGTGGATCAGCAGCACCGGCGGTTTGGTCTTGATCTCGGCCGGCAGGGTCTCGATGCCGGGCAGCAGGCCGGAGAAGCCGACGATGCCGGCGAGCTGCTTCTCGCGCCGCAGGCCGACATGCAGCGACATCATCGTGCCCTGCGAGAAGCCGACCAGCGCGGTGTCGGCCTCGGTCAGTCCGTACTCGGCGAGCTTCTGGTCGAGGAACGCCTCGACGAAGGGCGCCGCGCCGCGTACGCCCGCCAGCATCAGATGCGGATCCAGGCGCGAGATGCCGAACCACTGGTAGCCGTAGGGATTGCCGTCGCAGGGATAGGGCGCGTTGGGCGCGTGGAACACCACGTCGGGCATCAGCGGCGCCAGCGGATCGGCCAGGCCGATCAGATCGTTGCCGTCGGCGCCGTAGCCGTGCAGCAGGAGCACGAGTTTCTTCGGCTTGCTGCCGCCGCTCGGCTCGTGCACCGGTCCTTCGAGCTCGAACATCAGGATCTCCGACGCTTGGCGGTCTTTTTCTTCGCGGCTTTCTTCTTGGCGACCTTCTTCTTTGCCGCGACCGGCTTCTTCGGTCGTGCGGCGCGCAGGGCCTTGCGTTCTTCCTTGGCTAACCGCTCGGCCTCGCGGCGCGCGATGGCGGCGGGGCTGTCGCTGAAATCCGGCATGTTGTGGCGATAGTGCCAGAGGAACAGCGCCGCCACGGTGCGCCAGGGGCGCCAGGCGTTGGCCATCTTCAGCAGCTTTTCGGGAGCGGGCCGCTTGCGCAGGCCGAACAGATGCTGCGCGGCGACGATCAGGCCAATGTCGTTGGCCGGCATCACGTCGGGGCGGCCGAGCGCGAACATCAGGTAGATTTCGGCGGTCCACCGGCCGATGCCCTTGACCTGGGTCAGCATGGTGATCGCGGCGTCGTCGTCGAGGTCGGCCAGCGCCTCGAACACGACGCGCTTCTCCGCCGTGTCGAGCGCCAGCGCGCGCGCGAACTTCACCTTGTTGTTGCTCAGACCACAGGCGCGCAGCTGCTCGTCGCTGAATTTCAGCAGCTGCTCCGGCGTCATCGGATCGACCAGCGCCGCGACGCGGTTCCAGATGCTGCGCGCGGCGTAGACCGAGACCTGCTGGCCGACGATGGCGCGCAACAGCGCGGCGTAACCTTCCTCGGCGCTGCGCAGCGGCGGATGGCCGTAGCTCTCCAGCCCGGCGGCGAAGCGCGGATCGATCGCGCCCAGCGCGGCCATGCCCTCCTGCACGTGCAGATCGGTGAGACGAAACGGAATCGACATGGCTCGCGACATAGCATGCCGCCAGAGGCCGCGCTAACGTCGCGACCCATGTCTTCTGTGGTTAGCCGCTTTGCGCCGAGTCCGACCGGCTATCTCCATCTCGGCCACGCGTTTTCCGCGCTGACCGCGTGGCACGCCGCGCGCGACGTCGGCGGCCGCTTCCTGCTGCGCATCGAAGACATCGACATCCGCCGTTGCAAGGCGGCGTTCACCGAGGCGATCCTGGACGATCTCGCCTGGCTGGGCATCGACTGGGACGGCGAGGTGCGGCGCCAGTCGCAACATTTCGACGATTACGGTTCGGCGCTCGACCGGCTGAGCGACATGGGCCTGGTCTATCCCTGTTTCTGCACCCGCGCCGAGATCGCACATGAGATCGCCCGCGCCGGCGAGGCGCAGCATGGGCCCGACGGGCCGCTTTACCCCCGCACCTGCAGGGCGCTGTCGTTGGAAGAAGGCATGCGGCGGATAGATGTGGGGGACAGCTATGCGCTGCGGCTGGATGTAACCAAGGCGGCGGAAGTGGCAGGCGCGCAATCCTTTCTGG
>JAFAZJ010000098.1 GCA_019239835.1 Alphaproteobacteria bacterium
CGCGCTTCCTCTGCGGTGCGCTCCGCGCCTTGTCAACGACCGGCGGCGGCCGCATTCTCGCGGCTCAACGCAAGGGGACAGCATGCGTTTGAGCGTTCTACCGATGGTGGCGGTTGTCGCGGCGATGCTGGGGGGCGGCGCGATGGCGCAGAGCGTGCCCGCCGAATGCATGGACGCCGTCGAGAAGGACGTGCGCGCGCGCAACGAGCAACCGACGGCCGAGCGCGTGCTGCCCTGCACCGCCGCGGCCAATGGCGGCAAGGCCTGCACGCCGCAGGATCGCGTCGTCGAGGTCGACATCGTGCGCGGCGCGGGCCAGGCGACGCACGTCTACATCTGCAACCTTCCCGCCGTGCGGCTGCTGTCGACGCGATAGACGCGATGGACGACGAGCGGATTTCCTTCGGTGAGTGGTCGCTGGCGCCGTTGACGCGCGTTCTGGCGGGCCCTGGCGGTCGCGTGACCCTGGGCAGCCGCGCGGCCGATCTGTTGATGATGTTGATCCGGGCCAACGGCGAGGTCATCGCCAAGGACGAGCTGATCCGCCGCGCGTGGAACGGCCTGACCGTCGACGACAGCAACCTCTCGGTGCAGATCGCCGCCCTGCGCAAGGCGTTCGGCAATAGCGGAAACGATATCGTCGTCACCGTGCCCGGTCGCGGCTATCGCCTCGGCGGCACCCTGCCCTCGCCGGCCGAGCTGGCCGTCGCGGCCGCATCGGGCGGACCGCCGTCGCTCGCCGTGCTGCCGTTGCGCGTCATCGGCGGCCAGCAGGACGATGCGGAATTCGCCGACGGCATGGCCGAGGAGCTGATCACCGTGCTGTCGCGCGTGCGCTCCTTCTTCGTGCTGGCGCGCAATTCCTCCTTCACCCTGCGCGGCCGCGAGATCACGCCGCGCGAGGCCGGCCGCGAGCTGGGCGTGCGCTACGTGCTGACCGGCTCCATCCGGCGCGCCGATGCTCGCATGCGCGTCAACTTCGAGCTCGACGACACCGCTGACGGCGTGTCGATCTGGAGCGATCGCTTCGACTACGCGCTGACCGACATCTTCGCGCTCCAGGACCGGATCGTCGCCAACGTCGTCGGCGCCATCGAGCCCAGCCTGCGCCGCGCCGAGCTCGATCGCATCGAACGGGCGCCGACGCAGAACGCCACGGCCTACGAGCTCTATCTGCGCTCGACGTCGCTGGTCCGTGTGATGTCGCGCGCCAACTGCGACGCAGCCCTTGCCCGGCTCGACCAGGCGATGGCCATCGATCCGACATTCGCCCGGGCGATGTCGGCGGCGGCGGGATGCTGGGCCTGGCGGGTCTCGCAGTCGTTCCGCGAGCCCGGCCGGCGCGAGGAGGACGAAGCGCTGAAACTCGCCGAGCGCGCCATCCTGCACGGCGCCGACGATGCCATCGTGCTGTCGGAGGCCTCCTGGGTGCTCGCCTACATGGGCCATCGCAACGAGACCGCCGTCGAGCTGGCCCGGCGCGCCGTCGCCCTGCATCCCAATTCCGCGAAGGTCCGCTCGGGCGTGGGATGGACCGACCTGTTCAACGACGAATGCGTCTCGGCGATCATCCACTTCGAGGAGGCGCTGCGCTACGACCCGTTCGACCCGGCGACCGGCGATCCGCTGGGCGGGATTTCGACGGCGCATCTGGGACTGGGCAATGTCGCTGCCGCCGTCGAATGGGGCGAGAAGGCCGTGGCGGCCAAGCCCGAGCGGCAATCGACGCATCGCGCCTATGTCGCGGCGCTTGGCATGGCGGGCCTGCCGGCCGAGGCCGCGGTCGCGCGCCTGCTGGAGCTCGATCCCACCTTCAATGTCGCCGACTACACCCTGCGCATGGCCCACCACATGCGGCGCGCGCCCAGGCAGGTCTCGGCCCGACTCGAGGGCGTGCGACGCGCAGGCGTTCCCGAGCGCCGCCGCTGATCCACGCGGCGCGACGCATCGCGCATCGATTGGAAGAATGCCGATTTCCGCGCGATGATCCGCCCAGCCAAGAGGAGACAGAAGCCATGGCCGAGTTCAGCCGCACGTTCATGACGCCCAAGGAATCGCCGCCGCCGGTGGGCTATTCGCACATCGCCAAGGTGAGCAACGCCACCCTGATCTATCTCGCCGGGCAGGTGCCGATGGATGCGTCGGGCAAGCTGGTCGGGCCGGGTGATTTCAAGGCGCAGGCCGAGCAGGTGTTCCGCAACATCCGCACGGCGCTCAATGCCGCCGGCGCCACGCCGCACGACATCATCAAGCTCAACTACTACGTGGTGGCGTCGGTCGATCCGACGGAGCGGACGGCGATCCGCGCGGTCCGCGACCAGGTGGTCAATACTGCGAGCCCGCCCGCGAGCACGCTGGTGGTCGTCGCAGGCCTGGCGCAGCCGGGCTGGCTGATCGAGATCGAGGCGGTCGCGGCGATCGCCGGCTGACGCGCCGTCGCATGCTGAGGACGCCGCCCTGGGCGCTCCTCAGCGTGAGGCTTCAGAGGAAGAGTGAGATCAGGCGGCGGCGCGGACGCCGGCCCAACCGTGCCGCGCGCGTCGCGCCATCGGCGAGGGCAGGCTTGACTTCGCACGCGACAGGCTCAGCCGCAGGCGGCCACGCCAGTCACCGCGCAGACCAACCGGCGGCTCTTTCGCATCGAGCTGCCGATAGTCGTAGTGCGCCTTGCGCATTCCAGGAGAGCCATCCCGCGACGCAAAAATTTCGACGCGATCGCCGGGCTCCACCACCAGGAGGATGCCGGGCTCATACCAGAGGCCATCACAGCGGGCGAAAAGACCCGGTTCGAGGAAAAATGCCTTAGGCAACTGCCATACTCCCTACAGTATGGGTTCAATATTCCTCCCTAAATCCGCACATGTAAATAGCATTTATCGATTTTCTAATGAATCTTTGATGATTTCGTCCTAGATAATTGATTTCACGAAGGAATTTTCGCTCCAAGTGCAATCCAATGACCCGGTGAAAGGCCATAAGTACTGCGGAAATGTCGGGTCATATGGCTTTGATCGGCAAAGCCGCTTTCGGCCGCCGCATGGGCAAGCGGCGCACCGTTTTGCATCAGCGCGCGAGCCCGATCGAGACGGCGCATGACGAGGTAGCGGTACGGGCTCGTACCGAGGCAGGCGCGGAAGTGCCGGGCCAGCGAATAGCGCGTCTGTCCGGTCGCCGTCTCGAGCTCGGCGGAGCTCACGCCCTCGATGAGCGTCTCATCGAGCATCTCGCGTGCCCGGCCGACGGCGCGCCAGTCCCGCGCCGATAGTCGACGCGGCGGCATCGACGGGTCAGCGGCCACCAGCGCATCGGCGAGGCTGGCGATCACCTGGTCGCGCTGCAGCTCCTCGAGCGGTCGGTCGAGATCGGCGAGCGCCGGTGCGATCGCCGCCACGATGCGTCGGTTGTTCGACACCGTGTCGCGCACAAAGGGCAGCGCGCGCCGTTCGTCGGCCAGCGCGTCGCGGATCGCGCCCGGCTCGACGTAGAGGATGCGGTAGTGGAAGCCTGCCGCCGTGCCGGCGTGGCCATCGTGCGTCTCGTCGGGATGCAGCACGAAGACCTGGCCGGCGGAGCTGCTCTCGCTGCTGCCGCGATAGTGGAACGACTGCACGCCTTCCAGGGTGTAGCCGATGGCGTAGGTGTCGTGGCGATGCGGGTCGTAGGCGTGGCCGGCGAACGAGGCCTCGACGCGCTCCAGCCCCGGCACGGGCGGCGCGGTGCGGATCCAGTCGCTGCACGATCGTTCAAGACCCGACCGGGCATGCGCATCCATATGCGAGGCCATGCGCATCCATAGCAGAGACGGCTGAGATGGAGGAGTTGCCCGGCTTCGTGCTGGCCGGCCTGGCGCTGGCCGGCAGCCCCGGTCCCGCCGTGCTGAGCCTGGCCGCCACCGGTGCCGCTTTCGGCGCGCGCCGCAGCCTCGCCTACCTGGTGGGCATCGTGCTGGGCATGGTGGGCGTGATGGCGATCACCGCCAGCGGCGTGGTCGGCCTCTTGCTGGCGATTCCCGGCGCCACCCCCGTGGTGGCGATCCTTGCGGCGGCTTATTTCATCTACCTCGCCTGGCGTATCGCCACCGCGCCCCCGCTGGGCGAGAGCACGAGCGAGCGCCGCCAGCCCTCCTTCCTCGCCGGGCTGCTGCTCTCGCTGGTCAATCCCAAGGGCTATGCCGCGATGGCGGCGCTGTTCTCCGGCTTCACGCTGATGCGCGGCGCCGTCGGCCTCGACGTCGCGGCCAAGATGGCGGTGCTGCTGGTGGTGATCGCCGCGTCGAGCGTCGCCTGGCTGCTGGCCGGTACGGCGCTGACCCGCTTCTTCCGCGAACCGCGCAGCAACCGGATTATCAACATGCTGTTCGCGATTCTGTTGCTTGCATCGGTCGCCGTCGCGCTCCCAATCTGGAACCACTGACTATTTTTTCGGGGGAGCTTGTAATGGTTTCGATCAGGTGGAGTCTGGCCGCCGGTGTGCTGGCGCTTTCGCTGACGGGCGCGGCGCGAGCCCAGTCGGATGATTTCATTGCCGTCTGCCAGCAGGCCGGCAAGCCCGGCGACGCGCTTCAGGAAAAGGTCTGCAAATGCATGAATGAGAAGGTCAAGGACGACCGCCCCGCCACTATCGCCGTGATGCGCAAGGTCAACGACGCTACGGCCAAGGGCGGCGAGCCCGATGTGACCAAGATGACTGCGGACGAAGTGAAGGCGCTCAGCACGGTGATGGAGTCGATGGCCGCCTGTTTCCAGTGACGGCTGAAGGTCGAAATAAGGCAGTAAAAATGGGCCTTATTTCGCGTTATGTGCCGGAACGCCGCAGAGGCATTTTTGTGACCCTCTGCTAAAACAAAGCCTCACCCCTTGCGGAGTATCCACGGGATGAGAGCCTTCATAGGCGTGTTGGTACTGAGCCTGTGCGCCGGTTCACAGGCCGCTTTGGCACTTGAGGACTGCGTCAATGTCGAGCCGTGGCGCAACCGCCCGGTGAACTGCAAGGGCAGCGGTTTCGACTCACTGAGCCGCGATCTCGAGGCGATGCAAGCGAACATCAAGGGCACGGGCAACGATCTGCGGCTGAAAACGCCGCCGTCGAATGCACGCTGCATCTTCATGGAAGGCCGTAGTACGCGCGTCGCCCGATGCGACGAGCAGCTCTCGCCCAACGAGGCCAAGATCCTCCTCGACTACTAGGGCCGGGCATCGACCGAGCCGGAAATGCGCCCGCCACCCACTATCGGGGAAGTGACAGGCGGCGGGCGCAACCACTGCAGAAGAACGCCGATTCCCCCACGATGGCAGGGGGAGAACGACGACGTCCCGAATCGGTTCCCTGATCCGCTGATATGCGGCGGTTCAACGCAACCGCGCCAGCCCGACCAGCTTCGCCACCGTGTTCATGTTGCGCGCCGTACCCGAACGCGCCGCCGGAATGGCGAGCTTCGACTTTCCCATGTCCTCGCCGTACCGCACGTAGATCTCGCGCTGGCCCAGGCGCATCCCCTCGTTACCCCGCCCGCGCGCCTGCTCGAGCGCGTCTTCAGGCGGCTTCTCGTCGAGGAAGATCGCGACGACGCGTTTGCCCGGCGCGTCGGGGAACGGGTTGGCCTGCAGCACCGCCGCCATCTCGTCGATTGTCCGGATGGCGACCGGCACCTTCTTGCCGGCGCGCGCCAGCAGGCGCGTCTCGAGCGCCGCCTTCACCTTGGCCGCCGATGGCCGGGCGCTGAAGACGACGTTGCCGCTGGCGATGTAGGTCTGGACCTGGGCGAAGCCCTCGGCCTTGCACATCGCCTTCAGCTCGGCCATTGGCAGCATGCCGGTGCCGCCGACGTTCACCGCGCGCAGCAGGGCGATATAGACCGGCATCCAAGTCTCCCGACTAAGTCCTGTACCAGACAGAGTTTTTGGCTTTGCCGGCACTCTGACAAGGCGGGATCCGGCCGTGGCGTAAGCGCCACGTCAATTGAAAGACGATCTGCAGATAGTTGATTTCACGCTCCTTTAGCGTGGCCGCTCATCTCATTTAACAGCTGTTCACTCACCCCTGTAGTTTCATGCTCGCCGAGTGAGGGGAGAGGGAATGTCCAACATGCACGAAGTGGACGGCAAGCTGCGCGAAGTCGCCTATACGCTCGCGGATTCAGGGCGTTGCGAGGATTTCCTCGACGTCGAGATGGAATTGCTGGCACGCGGCCATTCGCCGGCGGCCGCCCGTCAGGTGACGTCCGACGAGGATATCCGCGCGAGTCTCAACCAACGATGCAGCCAGGCGTTGCGCCACAAGGACTGACACCCACAGGACCGTTTCGGTCCCCCGCTATTGCGCGCCTGAGCCCAAGTGCCGATGATGATTCGTGCCTTGGGGGAGGCCCTTGGATCACGCCGACATCTTTGTCAGCTACGCACGCGAGGATGAAGCGCGCGTCCGCAAGCTCGTGCAGGCGCTCGAGGCACAGGGTTGGCGGGTGTTCTGGGACCGCGATATTCCCGCCGGCCAGAGCTTCGTCAGTCACATCCAGTCGCGCCTCGACTCCGCCGCCGCGGTAATCGTCGCCTGGTCACGTCATTCGGTGGAGTCCGAGTTCGTCTACAGCGAGGCGAGCCGTGCGCGCGGCCGCAAGACCCTGGTCCCGGTCCTGATCGACCGTGTGGCGCCGCCTCTGGGCCTCGACGTCGTGCACGCCGCGGATCTCGTCGACTGGATCGCGGGCAAGGGAGCCTCCGGGCTGCCGGCGACGCTGACGGGTCCGCTGACGCGGCTGCTGCCGCAACCGACCCCGCCGCTTGATCGAGAGCCGCCGCCACAGCCACAGGACCAGCCTGAGCCCGCCGCGGCAAGTCCGCGACCGCATCGCAAGCCGGTGACGTTCACCATGCTCGCGATGTTTGCCGCCGTGGCCGCACTGGCCGTGACGTTCTTCGCTCTTGGACCCGAGATCCTGCCGATCCATGTCGCCAGCGGTTCTCGCGACCGCCCCAATCCGATGGCCAGCCCGCCTGAGCCCGTTCCGACCAAGCCGCCGCAGATGGTCACCGAGCCTGTCACCCCGAAAGACAGCTCGCCCACAGTGGCGGCGATGGACGCGGCCCCCTGGGTCAGAAAGATCCAAGCGTGTGCGGCGGCGACCCTGCCGCCGACCGCCAGCCAGGCGACTCGGGTCATGCCCGACGGGCAACCGCGCGGCGCCCGCACAAGGCAGGACCTGTTTCATCAGGCTAGCGCCGCAGCAAAAAAGAACGACTGCACCGCAGCGATCGCCTGGCTGATCGAATGCCAGCCCGACGATGCGGAGGCAGCCGGCGATTACCAAAGCAACAGCGTCAAGCTCTGTCGCTGGCTCGCCGCCTTGCGCTAGATCATCGGTCTTTAGTTCTAGACGAATCGTTCTAGAACGGGCAAATTGACATGGCCTCCAGGGAGACGCCCATGTCGTCGGCCATGCCATCCCGTCCGGTGATCAGCGCAGCGCAGATCGGTCAATTCCTCGACGCGGCGCGCGAGATCATCGCGGAGGTGCCGATCTGCTGGCTGGTCACGCGCTCGCTCGAAGGCGGCACGAGCGCGCGGGCGGTCAAGGCCTCGCCGGCGCTGCCGGGATCCGACGAATGGAGCCGCCGCATGCTCGTGCGCCGCAGCTCGCGCAAGGTCACGGAGATCAGGGCCGTGCCCCTGATCACGCTGGCGTTCCAGCATCCCTCCGGCGAGCGCTGGGTGGCGCTCGGCGGTCGCGTGCGCATCGTCGATGATCTCGCGCAGGTACGCAGCCTGTGGCCGCAGGATCGCGACGGATTTTTCCCGCCCGGCTTCGCCGATGCCCACATGACAGTGCTCGAGACCGAAGCCGATCGCATCGAGATCCATGTCCGCGGCCTGACGCCGGAGCCATTTGGCGCCGGACGCACGCTGCTGGAACGTCAGCCCGACGGCGCGTGGCGCTTCATTCCGGCCTGGTAGTCCGCGACGATCGCCTCGTACGTCGTGCGCACGATGCGCTCGACCAGCGGCGGCGGCTTCTCGCCGCGCAACAGATGCTGGCGCACGACAGAGACCGGCAGCTCGGCGATCAGGAATTGCGCCAGCCGCGTCTCGCGCGCGCCCTGCTTGCCGAAGATCGCGCGCGCCCAGCGTTGCGATCCGCCTTCCATGCGGCGGGTCATCTCGGCAACGCGCTCGCGCAGCTCGGCCGGCCAGTCGCCATGCAGGAAGTCGCGGCGGTCATAGAGCAGCAGCAGACGCGCCTCGTCCGGGTGCTGTCGCGTCCAGGCCAGCGTGTGCAGCGAGGCCTGCAGCCCGTCGCCGGCCTCGAGCGCGGCGGCGATGCCCTTCTGGAACGCGATCACGGTGCGCAGCCATAGCGCACCCAACAGGACATCGCGCGAGGCGAAGCGATGGTAGAACGAGCCGGTCGGCGAGCCGACGCGCTCGCTGACCGAGGCGACCGTCACCGCCGAGACGCCGCGCTCGACGACGACGGCGAGAGCCGCGTCGAGGAAATCCGCCTCGCTGAACTTGGCTTGCCCCATGCAGTTAGACTTCGCGTTCTAGACGGGTGAGTCAACATCAGCCGGGCTTGATCTTCGCCGCCTTGATCACCTTGGCCCATTTCTCGGTCTCGGCGGCGAGGAAGCTGCCGAACTCGGCCGGCGCCATCGGCATCGGCACGCCACCGAGATCGAGGATCTTCGACGCGATCTTGGCATCGGCCAGCGCCACGCCCACCGCCTTGTTGAGCTTCTCGACGATGTCGCGCGGCGTGCCGGTGGGTGCACCGAGGCCGGCGAAGGCGCTGGTCTCGTAGCCCGGCACGAACTGGCCGATCGTCGGCACGCCCGGCAGCAGGTCGAGCGGCTTGGGCGTCGAGACGCCGAGCGCACGCAGCCGGCCGCCCCTGATGTGCTCGATCGACGACGGCAGGTTGTCGAACATCACATGCACCTGCCCGCTCAACAGATCGGCCAGCGCCAGGGGCGCGCCGCGATAGGGCACGTGCTGCATCTCGACGCCGGCCAGCAGCTTGAAGAACTCGCCGCTGACATGCGCCACCGAGCCAGTGCCGGCCGAGCCGAAATTGATCTTGCCCGGGTTGGCCTTGGCGTAGGCGATGAACTCGGGGATGGTCTTGGCCGGGAACGACGGATTGACCTCCATCACCTGGTAGACGCGGTAGATGCCGGCCACCGGCGCGAAATCGCGCAGCAGGTCGAAGCCGAGTTTGTCGTAGAGCGTGGTGTTGATCGGGTTGTTGGCGCCGATCACCATCAGCGAATAGCCATCGGCCGGCGCGCGTGCCACGGACTCGGTGGCGATGTTGCCGCCGGCGCCCGGCTTGTTGTCGACGATGAATTGCTGGCCGAACTGCTCGGTCAGCGATTGCGCGATCAGTCGCGCCAGGATGTCGATCGCCTGCCCCGTGGCGAAGCCGACAACCAGCTTCACCGGCTGCGTCGGCCAGGCCGCCTGCGCCCGCGCGACGGCGGGTAACGCCAGCGCGCTGGCGGCGAGATGCTGGAATTGCCGGCGGCGAAGCTTCATGGATTCCTCCCGTCGCCGGCTCTTCTGACCGGCTGACAGGAGCGAGCCTACAGCGTGGCAACACCGCGCTACAATGCTGCGCTGCCGGAGGGATCGTCATGCCGTACTACACCGCCATCGTCACGCTGCTCGCCATCGCGTTCTATTTCTTCCTTGGCACGCGTGTCGCGGCCGCGCGCGGCAAGTTCGGCGTCAAGCATCCGGCGATGACCGGCAATCCCGATTTCGAGCGCGTCGTGCGCGTGCACCTGAACACGCTCGAGTGGCTGCCGGTGTTCCTCGTGCCGCTGGGGCTCTTCGCCGGCTCACTCAGCGATATCGCGGCGGCGGCGCTGGGCCTCGTCTGGATCGGCGGGCGGGTCTGGTACTACGTCGGCTACAGCAAATCCGTGGAGCAGCGTGTACCGGGCTTCGCCGTCCAGGCGCTGACCTGCGTCGTGCTGTTCGTTGGCGCCGTGGCCGGCATTGTCCTGCATATGCCGCGTGGCTGAGGCGATGGAGGCGACGATGGCATCTGATTTGACCGGCGGCTGCAGCTGCGGCGCGATTCGCTATCGCCTGACCGCGGCGCCGATCTTCGTGCATTGCTGCCACTGCACACAGTGCCAGCGGCTGACCGGCAGCGCCTTCGTGGTCAACGCGCTGATCGAGACCAGCCAGATCGAGATGCTGTCCGGCGAGCCGCAGCGCACCGATGGGCCATCGGAGAGCGGCCGCCCGCACGACATCTACCGCTGCGCCGCCTGCCACACGGCGGTGTGGAGCGACTACGGAAGGCGCGGCTATCTGCGCTTCGTGCGCGTCGGCACGCTCGACGATCCCAGCTCCGTGTCACCCGACGTGCACATCTTCACGCGCTCGAAGCAGCCCTGGGTCAACCTCTCCGGTGGCGCACCGGCGTTCGATGTCTTCTACGAGATGAACAAGCTGTGGCCGCCCGAAGCCCTCGCCCGACGCAAGGCGGCGGCGGGCGGCTGACGCCCAGCAGCCGCTGCTATTTGTCGAGGCCGACCTCTTTCGGATTGTATTGCTGCTTCGGCGGCCCGGCCTTTCCTGCGCCCGTCGCAGGCGGCGGCACCGCAGGGGCCGCGTTCTTGCCGGGTGGGCCATCACCCTTTTGCGCGGCGCGACCGGTCGGCCGCTTGTCTTCCTCGGCTCGCACAGCGCCGTGCGCGCTTACAAGCGCCAGGATCGACATCGTCAGCGTCCGTCGCGTCCACGTCATGGCGTTCTCCCCGCAGCCCATCTCAGGTGGGATACGACGATGAGCCTAATATCATCCCCGTGAATTGACAGCCCGGCGGCCGTGCCCGCCTGATCGATCCGGAGGATTAGTAAGCCAAGTGGATAACTTTTATTGACGGCCTGCCGGTGCATATGCATAGTTAGCCGTATGGATAACTTATCGTCCAATCTCGACCGCGTGTTCGGCGCTCTGGCGGACCCGACCAGACGAGCGGTGCTCGAGCGCCTGGGCGAGGGTGAAGCCTCGATTGGCGAGCTCGCCCGCCCCTTCGACATGGCGCTGCCCAGCCTGATGAAGCACGTGCGCGTGCTCGAGGCCGTCGGTCTCGTGGAATCGCGCAAGAGCGGACGCGTGCGCACCTGCCGCCTGATGCCGGCCGCCATGACCGATGCCGAACACTGGCTGGCCGATCAGCGCGCGGTCTGGGAGGCGCGTCTCGATCGGCTCGAGGCCTATGTGAAGGCCCTCGAGAAGAAATCCCCGAAACGGAAGTTGAAATGACTGGGAAGGATTTGACCATGACCTCCTCCGCCAACGCCGCGCTCTCGCAATGGGCGCTCGATCGCGAAATCGTTCTGTCGCGGATCATCGCCGCGCGGCGCGAGACTGTGTTTGCCGCCTGGACCGACCCCGAGCATCTGCCGCGCTGGTTCGGGCCGGCCGGCTTCACGATCGAGAGCAAGGAGATCGACATCCGCGTCGGCGGCGTGTGGCGCTTCGACATGATCGCGCCCGATGGCCGGCGCTTCATCAACCGGATGACGTTCCGCCGGATCGAACGGCCGACCCTGATCGAGTTCGACCATGGAACCGACAGCGACGACGATCCGGCGCAGTTCCGCACGACCCTCACCTTTGACGAGCAGAGCGATGGCAAGACCGTGATCACCTTGCGTCAGCTGCATCCGACCAAGGCACGGCGCGACGCGGTCATCGGCTTTGGTGCGGTCGAATACGGCTACCAGACGCTCGACAAGCTCGCGCGCCATGTCGAGGCCATGCGTACTTAGACGAGACACACGAGACAATTCCCCCCGCCCCGCGCAATCCGCGCGAGACAGTCGGCCGATACCTTGCCCTCATCAACATGAGCCAAGGAGTCGGCCCGATGGTGAACGCCTGGGTCCTGTCCCTGATCATCTGCTCGGCGACGCCGCTGCCCGACGGCGGCTATTGCGAGACGCGCGCGGTGGACTACGCGCTCACCCGCGAGCAGTGCAAAGCCGCGCTGGCCGCCGAGAAGCCACGCATCAAGCCGCCGATGCGCCTGGAATGCACCGAAGATCCCGCGCTGTCTGCCGCGCTCGAAGAGATGGATGGCCCGAGCGACGCCGCACTACCCCTGTCGCGGGCGAATGCCCGCCGCACGCGGTAGGCCACCGCTTCGAAGGCGGCAAAGAGGCTGAAGGGCTCGCGAGGGCCGATCAATCATTCCATCGGGTCGACCGCGACATCGACAGCGACCGCGCCTTGTGGCGGATCGTCGACCCGCTGGCGAAACCGCTGACGCCCCATCGGCGGGATCCGGTCGGGTTTCAGATCGAAGATCATCTGGCCAATGGTGTAGCGATTCTGGTCCCGGAAGACGAAGCGGATGCGCCGTGGCGTCAC
>JAFAZJ010000138.1 GCA_019239835.1 Alphaproteobacteria bacterium
CGGCAAGACCGAGGTGGCGCGCCAGCTCGCCAAGCTGATGGGTGTCGAGCTGATCCGCTTCGACATGTCGGAGTACATGGAGCGGCACTCGGTCTCGCGCCTGATCGGCGCCCCGCCGGGCTATGTCGGCTTCGACCAGGGCGGCCTCTTGACCGACGCGATCAACCAGCATCCGCATTGCGTGCTGCTGCTCGACGAGATCGAGAAGGCGCATCCCGACCTGTTCAACATCCTTCTGCAGGTGATGGATTACGGCAAGCTCACCGACCACAACGGCCGGTCGGTCGACTTCCGCAACGTCGTGTTGTGCATGACGACCAACGCCGGTGCCGCCGACCTCGCCAAGGCGCCGATGGGCTTCGGCCGCGAGTCGCGCAAGGACGAGGACGACGACGCGATCAACCGCCTGTTCACGCCGGAATTCCGCAACCGGCTCGACACGGTGATCAAGTTCGCCAGCCTCGGCATGGAGACGGTCGGCCTGGTGGTCGACAAGTTCATCGCCGAGCTCGAAGCACAGCTCGCCGACCGTAAGGTGCTGGTCGAGTTGACCGAGGCGGCGCGTTCATGGCTGGCGACCAACGGCTACGACAGCCTCTACGGCGCCCGTCCGCTGGCGCGGCTGATCCAGGAGAAGGTCAAGAAGCCCCTGGCCGACGAGATCCTGTTCGGCCGGCTCAAGGACGGCGGCACGGTGCGCGTCGATGTCGGCGAGAACGACCTGGTGTTCGCCTTCTCGCCGCCGCCCGAGGGCAAGCCGACGCCGTCGGAACCGGCGCTGGCGACCTGAGCGCCATCCATGGCTGATGATGACGACGACTACGACGCCTTGGCGCTCGTGGTTGTCGCCACCTTCGACAACGTTGCCGAAGCGCATATCGCGCGCGGCATGCTCGATGCGCAGGGCATCGCGACGCTGCTCGCCGATACCGGCATCCTGGGCGCGCTGCCCTCGATCGCCGATCGCGTCGGCGGCGTGAAGCTGCAGGTCGCGCGCCGCGACGAGCAGAAGGCCCGCGACCTGCTCGAGCATCCGCCAGGCGCCGACGAGGATCTCGAGAACCTCACCGAAGCCGATTGGTAGAAATCTTACCTTCCCCCGGAGGGGGAAGGTGGCGCGGAGCGACGGATGGGGGATGTCGAAGACGAACGCTGGAGTCCGTCTTCGACATCCCCCATCCGCCCTTTGGGCACCTTCCCCCTCCGGGGGAAGGTAGTCAGTCTTCCGACTCTTTCCTGAACGGCGAGTATTCCATCAGCGCGGCCATGTCGCGTTCCGCCGCCGGGCGTTCGCGGTCGAGGAAGTTGGCGATCGCGGCGCGCAATTGCCGATCGCCGATCCAGTGCGCCGAGTAGGTCGGCGTCGGTAGATAGCCGCGCTGGATCTTGTGCTCGCCCTGCGCGCCGGCTTCGACGCGCTGCAGCCCATGCGCAATCGCGTAGTCGATGGCCTGGTAGTAGCAGGTCTCGAAATGCAGGAAGTCGTGGTTCTCGATGCAGCCCCAGTTGCGGCCGAAGATCGCGTCGTCGCCGCGCAGGTTCAGCGCACCGGCCACCATGCGGTCGTTGTGTTCGGCGATGATCAGCACAACCTTCTCGGCCAGCGAGCCGCCGAGCTGGTGGAAGAACTCGCGATTGAGGTACGGGCTGCCCCATTTGCGGTCGGCTGTATCCATGTAGAAGCGGAAGAACGCGTCCCAATGCGCCGGGGTGATGTCCGCGCCGCTCAGCGCGCGCATCGTGAGGCCGTGTTTGGCGATCGAGGCACGCTCCTTGCGGATCGCCTTGCGCTTGCGTGAGGAGAGCGCGGCGAGGAAGTCGTCGAAAGTGTTGTAGCCGTTGTTGTTCCAGTGGAATTGGTAGTGCTGGCGCTTGAGGAAGCCCAGCTTGCCCAGCGCATCCCACTGCTCGCGCAGGCAGAAGGTGACGTGGATCGATGAGATGTCGTTGTCGGCGGCGACTTTGACCATCGACTCGACCATGGCGTCGAAGACATGCGGCGCCAGCGGGCCGGGGCGCGGCAGGATGCGTGGGCCGGGCACCGGCGTGAACGGCGCGGAGACCTGCAGCTTGGGATAGTAGCGACCGCCGGCGCGCTCGAAGGCCTGCGCCCAGCCGTGGTCGAAGACGTACTCGCCCTGCGAATGGCTCTTGAGGAACATCGGCACGATGCCCAGCACCGTGCCGGCATCGTCTTCGGCGACGAGGTGCTGCGGCATCCAGCCGGTGCCGCGGCCCAGGCACTTCGAGTCCTCGAGTGCCTTCAGGAAGCCGTAGCTCAGAAAGGGATTGCCGTGAGCTTCCGGCGATAGGGCGCAGGCATCCCAGGCCGCAGCGTCGACCTTGGTTACGCTGTTGACCACGCGGATGCTGAGCCGGGTCGGATCACCGTCCATTGCCGCGCATGCTAGAGCGGATCGGTCCCGGGCGAAACGAAAACAGGCGGATCCGCGAGGCCGAAACGGCCCGAAATCCGCCTGCTTAGAGTGATTGGAATGATGCTTCCCGCCGGCGCCTCAGCGCTCGGCGGGAAGCTGATTGGCATCAGTTAGAGGGGCCAATCTGAAGTTTGGCCAAAGGCCTACTTCTTCTTCGCGGCCTTCTTCTTGGCGGCCTTCTTCTTGGCAGCTTTCTTCTTCGCAGCCATGACATATCTCCTGTGAGTTTTGCCCGTTTCCGACCATAGGATCCGGACTGGGTACGCGGTTGTCACTCAACGCTTACGCTCGCGCGCCACGTACGACGCGCATTGACTTCAACTGCACCCCGTCGTTGCCCCGCACGTGTTGCATTTGAGGCACGTGCCGTTGCGGACGAGGGTGAAGTTGCCGCAATCGGTACAGGCATCGCCTTCGAACCCCTTGAGCCGGGCCTCACGGACCCGGTCGAGGCGCTCGTCTGCGTGTCCGACCGTTGCGGATCCGAGGACGGCCGCTCCGCCAGAAGCGAAGGCGACGGCCATGCCGTCCATCGAACTGTGGGCGGGGAGGGGGGCGGACACCGCCGGCGCGACGAACTGCATCGTCGCGTCGGCGGTGGCCTGGCTGCCGGCCCCTCGCCCGTTCAAGACATAAAGATTGCTGCGCACGAAACCGACGCTCGCCAGCGACGGCGCGCCGACGGCCTGCGCCATCATCAGGTTGGTCTCCGACTCGCCGGCACCGACATCGTCGGCGCGATTCACCGTCGGATCGACATGCGCCAGATCGCTGCGCGCGAGATAGGACACCGCCAGCTCGCGGAAGATGTAGTCGAGCACCGAGGTCGACATCTTGATCGCGTCGTTGCCCTCGACCAGGCCGCTGGGCTCGAAGCGCGTGAAGGTGTAGGCCTCGACGAACTCCTCGAGCGGCACGCCGTATTGCAGGCCAATCGAGATCGCGATGGCGAAGTTGTTCATCAGGCTACGGAAGGCGGCGCCTTCCTTGTGCATGTCGACGAAGATCTCGCCCAGCTTGCCGTCGCTGTACTCGCCGGTGCGCAGATAGACCTTGTGGCCGCCGACGATCGCCTTCTGGGTATAGCCCTTGCGCCGTTGCGGCAGGCGATCGCGCCGGCCGCTGACCTCGCGCTCGACGATCCTCTCGACGATGCGCTCGGCAATCACCGTCGTCTGCTGCGCCGGCGTGCGGGTGGTCGTGTCGATCTCGTCGTCGTTGGCCGACTCAGGCAGCCACATCGCAGCCAGCGGCTGCGACAGCTTCGAGCCGTCGCGATAGAGCGCGTTGGCCTTCAGCCCGAGCTTCCACGACATCTCGTAGGCCGCGCGGCAATCCTCGACCGTCGCCGCGTTGGGCATGTTGATGGTCTTGGAGATCGCGCCGGTGATGAAGGGCTGCGCCGCGGCCATCATGCGGATGTGCGACTCGGCCGACAGCGAGCGTGTGCCGTTGCGGCCGCAGGGCGTCGCGCAATCGAAGACGGGCAGGTGCTCGGCCTTCAGGCCCGGCGCGCCTTCCAGAGTCATCGCGCCGCAGACATAGAGGTTCGCTTCCTCGATCTCGGCCTTGGAGAAGCCGAGCTGCGGCAGCAGGTCGAGCTTGGGATCGTTGAGCATCGCCTCGTCCAGCCCCAGCCGCTCGCGGCAGAAGGCGTCGCCGAGGTTCCAGCGGTTGAAAGCGAAGCGGATGTCGAAGGCGTCGGCGGACGCCTTCTCCACCTTCGCCATCATCGTCTCGTCGAGGCCACGGGCGCGCAGGCTTTCTGGATTGATTGAGGGGGCGCCGGAGAGCGTGCCGTGGCCGACGGCGTAGGCGATGATCGACTTGATCGCGGCGTCGCTATAGCCCAGGCGGGCCAGCGCCGCGGGAACGGTCTGGTTGATGATGCGGAAATAGCCGCCGCCGGCGAGCTTCTTGAACTTCACCAAGGCGAAGTCCGGCTCGATGCCCGTCGTGTCGCAATCCATCAGCAGGCCGATGGTGCCGGTCGGTGCGATCACCGAGACCTGCGCATTGCGGAAGCCGTGCGCGCTGCCGAGCTCGACCGCATCGTCCCAGGCACGCGCGGCGGCATCGGCCAGCACACGCTGCGGGCAGTTGGCGATGTCCAGCGGCACCGGTGCGATCGACAGGCCCTCGTAACCCGAGGCCTCGCCGCGTGCCGCGCGCCGATGATTGCGGACCACCCGCAGCATCGCCTCGCGATTGGCGCCGAAGCCGGGGAAGGGTCCCATCTCCGCCGACATCTCGGCCGAGGTGGCGTAGGCGACGCCGGTCATCAGCGCGGTGATCGCGGCGCAGGTGGCGCGCCCCTTGGCGCTGTCGTAGCCCATGCCGCCGGCCATCAGCAGCGCGCCGAGATTGGCGTAGCCCAAGCCAAGCGTGCGGTAGGCGTAGGACAGCTCGGCGATGCGCTTGGACGGGTACTGCGCCATCATCACCGAGATCTCGAGCACCACGGTCCACAGCCGCGTGGCGTGCTCGAAGCTGTCGATGTCGAAGCTGCCGTCGGGACGGCGGAAGCGCATCAGGTTCAGCGACGCCAGGTTGCACGCCGTGTCGTCGAGGAACATGTACTCGGAGCACGGGTTCGAGGCGTTGATGCGGCCCGATTCGGGGCAGGTGTGCCACTGGTTGATGGTGGTGTCGAACTGCACACCAGGATCGGCCGACATCCAGGCCGCCAGCGCCACGCGGTCCCACAGCTCGCGCGCCGCCAAGGTCTTCGACACGCGGCCATCGGTGCGGCGCTTCAGCTCCCATGGCGCGTCCTTGGCGACGGCATCGAGGAAGGCGTCGGTGACGCGCACGGTGTTGTTGGCGTTCTGGCCCGATACCGAGGCGTAGGCTTCCGAGTCCCAATCCGTGTCGAATTCGGGAAACTCGATGTGGCGGTAGCCCTGGCGCGCGAACTGGATGACGCGCTGAATGTAGTTCTCGGGAATCTGCGACTTGCGCGCGGCGATGATCTCGCGCCGCAAGGTCACGTTGCGCGCCGGATCGAAGGCGGCGTCGCCCTCGACATCGGCGGTGAAGCAGGCGCGCAGCACGGCGTTGAGGTGCCGGTTGGCGAGCTTCGAGCCGGCGACGAGGGCGGCGACCTTGCGCTCCTCCGCCACCTTCCAGTCGATGAAGGCCTCGATGTCGGGATGATCGACGTCGACCACGACCATCTTGGCCGCGCGCCGCGTCGTGCCGCCCGACTTGATCGCCCCCGCGGCACGATCGCCGATGCGCAGGAAGCTCATCAGGCCGGACGACTTGCCGCCGCCCGACAGTGGCTCGCCTTCGGCCCGCAGCGCCGAGAAGTTGCTGCCGGTACCGGAGCCATACTTGAACAGGCGGGTCTCGCGGACCCAGAGGTCCATGATGCCGCCCTCGTTCACCAGATCGTCGGCGACGCTCTGGATGAAGCAGGCGTGCGGCTGCGGCCGCTCGTAGGACGAGGGACTCTCCAGCGTCTCGCCGGTGCGATGGTCGGTATAGAAGTGTCCCTGCGCCGGACCGTCGATGCCGTAGGCCCAGTGCAGGCCGGTGTTGAACCATTGCGGCGAGTTCGGCGCGCACATCTGGCTCGCCAGCATGAAGCGCAGCTCGTCGTGGAAGGCGTGCGCGTCGCTCTCGCTGTCGAAGTAGCCGCCCTTCCAGCCCCAGTAGGTCCAGGTGCCGGCGAGACGATCGAAGACCTGGCGCGAGTCGCGCTCGCCGACGAAGCGCTGCTCCTGCGGCAGCGCCGCCAGCGCGCGCTCGTCGGCCACGCGCCGCCACAGGAAGGACGGCACGTCGACCTCGCGCACGCTCTTCAGCGCGACGGGCACACCGGCACGGCGGAAGTACTTCTGCGCGAGGATATCGCAGGCGACTTGCGACCAGTTGGCCGGCACGTCGATGTCGCTGTGACGGAAGACGATCGAGCCGTCGGGGTTGCGGATCTCCGACGTCGCCGCACGGAAGGGCAGTCGCGCATAAGGCGACTCACCTTCTGTAGTATGGCGTCGTACGAAACGCATCGACCGCTTGTGGCCCCCGCAAACCGTCCTGGGAATGTGCAACGCTTCGAAGAGCGCGATCGCACATATGGACGTCGTAGGATACTAGATTACAAAATCTTGAGAGCGCAACAATATTTTGTACACACGCGCATTCATGATACTACATGATGCAGCTGCGCAACACCATCGCGGGACGCTTCATTCGGCGGCGATGACGAGCATCACCACACATTGCGGGACACGATGGGCGACGCTACAAGCGGCGCGGCGCTGTCGTGTTTTCGTGGATCGGGGATGGTCGATGACGGTGGGCACACGTCTTTTCACGTGGCTGCGCGGCGAGCGCGTCGGCGAAGACTCGCAGGGCAATCGCTATTACCGCGAACGCAAGACACCGGCTGGACGGCGCCAGAAGCGCTGGGTGATCTATCGCGGCGAGGCCGAAGCCAGCCGCGTGCCGCCCGACTGGCATGGTTGGCTGCATCACACCGTTGCCGAGCCGCCGCCACCAGGCGGACTGCCGCACAAGCCGTGGGAGCAGGCGCATCGCGCCAATCCCAGCGGCACGGCGATGGCCTATCATCCGGCGGGCAGTGTCTCGGGCATGGGACAGCGCGCCAAGGCGACCGGCGACTACGAGGCGTGGAAGCCCGACTGAGATTTTTCCTTCTCCCCGCGAAGGCGGGGAGAAGGCGCCCGAAGGGCGGATGAGGGGCTTCGCGGAGTCTCGACAACATCAATCGTCGTCGTTGAGCGAGAAGCCCCTCATCCGCCTCGCTGGCGCTTGGCACCTTCTCCCCGCCCGCGCGGGGAGAAGGAAAAAGCAAGGCATCATTCGTCGTCGTGCCGCCATCATTGTATAGTCACGTAAGCTGAACGATCCGGAGGCGATGCTTGGGACGCAATATCGTGGAGACGATCATCGGCGCCCTGGTGCTGTGCGTCGCCGGTATCTTCGTCGTCTATGCCTTCACCGCGACCGAGGCCTCGACGCCGCGCGGCTACGAGATCCTCGCGCGCTTCGATCGCGCCGATGGCCTGAAGCGCGGCTCCGACGTGACGCTCTCGGGCATCAAGGTCGGCACCGTCACCAGCCTGGAGCTCGACAAGGACTTCAACGCCGTCGTGCGCATGTCGATCAGGCGCGAAGTGAAGCTGCCGGCCGATACCTTCGCGCGCATCGTCAGCGAATCGCTGCTCGGCGGCATGGTGATCCTGCTCGAGCCGGGCGGCAGCAACCAGTTCCTCGCCGATGGCAGCCGCATCAGCAAGACCCAGGGCTCGATCCTGCTCGCCGATCTGATCGCGCGGCTGATCTTCGGCGGCGTCGGCAACTCGCCGTCGCCCAGCGCCCCGCCGCCGGGCCCGGCTCCGACGCCGGCGCCACCGGGAGGCAAGCAGTGAGCGGCGGTCAGCCCTCGGTCGTGCCGGTGTGGCTGCAGGTCGACGGCAAGCCGGTGTCGTGCCTCGAGAAGATCAAGGTGCTCAACGAGAACCTCGAGGAGATCCGCGCCATGATCGCCGACGCCGTCGAGGACGGCGTGCTGATGGGCTGCGATCCGGCGCAGATCCGCGCGGTGTTTCATAAGCTCGTCGAGGCGGCCGCCGCCGACGCGCCGCCCGCCAAGCGCGAGGAATGATCATGATGGGGCGCGCCGCGCTGGCGGCGTGCGCGATGGTGTTGAGCGGCGTGGCGCTGGCACAGCAGCCCCCCGCCGCGCCGCCGCCGCCGACCGATCAGGCGCCGCCGCCGAAACCGCCCGACTATCTGCCGATCCCCAAGCCCGGACCGCCGATCGCGTTGCCGCCGGTCGACGATTTCAAGCCGCTGCAACGGTCGCCTGCCGCGCCCGACGGACAGCGTCGCGCCGTGAAGCTGCAGGCGCTCGACAAGGTCACGACGCGCACGCGCGAGGTCGTGGTCGCGGTCGGTGACACCGTGCGTTTCGGCACCCTGCGCATCGATGCCGCGGAGTGCCTGGTGAACACGCCCGAGGCGACGCCCGACTCCGTGGCGTTTCTCACCATCACCGACAACAAGCCGGCGCAGGCGGCCCAGAAGCTGTTCTCGGGCTGGATGTTCGCCTCGTCGCCGGCGCTTTCGGCTCTCGACAGCTCGGTCTACGACGTATGGGTCCTGGCCTGCGTGACGATCCCGCAGGCCTCGGCGCCGCCCAGCTCCAAATAGAAATGGGCGCGCTGGGCGATCGCGCGCTCCAGCCGTAAGCGGTACTCGGCGCGGACGATCTCGGTCGTGCCGAACTGCCGCAGATGCTCGGTCATGAACTGGCAGTCGAGCAGGCTGAAGCCGCCCTTGATCAGCCGCGCCACGAGATGCACCAGCGCCACCTTGCTGGCGTCGCGCGCGCGGCTGAACATGCTTTCGCCGAAGAAGGCGCCGTTGATCGACACGCCGTAGAGGCCGCCGACCAGCACTCCATCGACGCGGCATTCGACGGAGTGGGCGAAGCCGCGCTTGTAGAGGCCGGTGTACAGCTCGACGATCGGCTGGTTGATCCAGCTTTCGTTCTGGTAGCGCCGTGGTGCCGCGCAGGCGCGCATCACGCCTTCGAAATCCTGATCGCAGGTGACCTCGAACGGCCCATTGCGCACCGTGCGCGCGAGACGACGCGGCAGGTGGAAGCGGTCGAGCTCTATGATGGCGCGCTTCTCGGGATCGACCCAGTACAACGTCGGATCGCCGCGCGTCTCGCCCATCGGGAAGATCCCGGCGCAATAGGCGCGCAGCAAGAGCTCCGGCGTGAAGTCGTTCATGTCCTCAGAGTCGCGCTCAGACAGCGATTGTGCAACGGCGGACGAAGCTGCGATTGCTCACTTCTTGAGGCCGACCAGTCGTTCAAGCCAGTGGATGTCGTATTCGCCGTCGACGAAGCCCTGCTGGGCGATGATGCGCTGGTGCAGGGGGATCGTGGTCTCGATGCCGCCGATGACGTACTCGCCCAGGGCGCGGCGCAGGCGCATCAGGCATTCGTTGCGGCTGTTGCCGGCCACGATCAGCTTGGCGACCAGGCTGTCGTAGTAGGGCGGCATGCGATAGCCGGTGTACAGGCCGCTGTCGACACGCACGCCCAGGCCGCCCGGCGGGTGGTAGTCGGTGACCAGGCCGGGGCAGGGCACGAAGGTCTCGGGGTTCTCGGCGTTGACGCGGCATTCGATGGCGTGGCCCGAGAACTTGATGTCGGCCTGGGTGAAGCCCAGGGGGGCGCCGGCAGCGATGCGGATCTGCTCGCGCACCAGGTCGATGCCGGTGATCGCCTCGGTGATCGGATGCTCGACCTGCAGGCGGGTGTTCATCTCGATGAAGTAGAATTCGCCGTCCTGGTAGAGGAACTCGAGCGTGCCGGCGCCGCGATAACCCATCTTGCGGATCGAGTCTGCCGCAAGGTTGCCGATGCGCTCGCGGGTTTCGCGATTGAGCGCCGGCGAGGGCGTCTCCTCCAGCACCTTCTGGTGACGGCGCTGCAGCGAGCAGTCTCGCTCGCCCAGGTGCACGCAGGCACCATGGGTGTCGGCGAGGATCTGGATCTCGATGTGCCGCGGCTTGCCGAGGTACTTCTCGACGTAGACCGAGCCGTTGCCGAAGGCTGCGGTGGCCTCCTGGCGTGCCAGATTGAAGGCTTCCTCGGCGGCGTCGGCGTTGTCGATCACCTTCATGCCGCGACCACCGCCGCCGGCCACAGCCTTGACCAGCACCGGGTAGCCGATCTTCTCGCCCAGCGCCTTGATCTCGTCGATCGAATCGACCGGGCCGGGCGAGCCAGGCACCAGCGGCAGGCCGAGCTTCTCCGCCGTCTGCTTGGCGACGATCTTGTCGCCCATCATACGGATGTGCTCGGGCGTCGGGCCGATGAAGGTGAAGCCGTGCTCTTCGACCAGCTCGGCAAAGCGCGCGTTCTCGCTGAGGAAGCCGTAGCCGGGATGGATCGCGTCGACGCCGGCGATGGTCGCGGCCGACAGGATCGCGGGGATGTTGAGATAGCTCTCGCGCGCCGGCGGCGGGCCGATGCAGACCGACTCGTCGGCCAGGCGCACATGCATGGCGTCGGAATCGGCGGTCGAGTGGATCGCCACCGTCTCGATGCCCATCTCCTTGCAGGCACGATGGACCCTGAGCGCGATCTCGCCGCGGTTGGCGATGAGGATCTTCTCGAACATCGGCTCAGTCCACGATCAGCAGTACCTGGCCGAACTCCACCGGCTGGGCGTTGCCGATGATGATCTTCGACACGGTGCCCGCCTTGGGCGCCTTGATCGGATTGAAGGTCTTCATCGCCTCGATGATCAGCAGGGTCTGGCCGGCCGCGACCTTGTCGCCGATGTTGATGAAGGCGGGCTTGCCCGGCTCGGGCGAGAGATAGGCGGTGCCGACCATCGGCGACTTCACCGCGCCAGGGTTGGTGGCGTCGTCGGCTGCCGGCGCAGCGGCGGCCGGCGCAGCACCGGCGGCTGGCGCCGCTGGCGCGGCGACCATGGCCGGCGCGCCGCCGCCGACGAAGATCGGCGCGCTTGTCGTGGCCGGCGGCTGCTTGGCCAGTCGCACGCGCCGGCCATTGGTTTCGTACTCAAGCTCACCCAGTGCGCTGTCGTTGAGCAGCTGGGCCAGCTTGCGGATCAGTTCGAGGTCTTCATCGGGTCTCGACATGGTCTGGTCCGTTTGGTGAGGGGTCAGCGCGAGACGAGGCGGGCGATGGCCCGCAGCGCCAGCAGGTAGCCTTGGCTGCCGAAGCCGCAGATCACGCCCACGGCCACCGGGCTGATATAGGAATGATGCCGGAACTCTTCCCGCTTGTAGATATTCGAGAGATGGACCTCGATCACGGGCTTTTCGGCGGCGTTGAGCGCGTCAAGCAGGGCCACCGAGGTGTGGGTATAGGCCCCGGCGTTGATGATGATGCCGCTATTGGCCTCGCGCGCCTGCTGGATGCGATCGACCAGGGCGCCCTCGTGGTTGCTCTGGAAGAAATCCAGCGCCAGGTCGAGCCCCTTGGCTTCGGCGCGGCAGGCGCCCTCGATATCGGCCAGGGTCTCGCGGCCATAGATCTCGGGCTGGCGCTTGCCCAGCATGTTGAGGTTGGGCCCGTTGAGGACCAGCACGGGTGCCACGGTCGATCCCTTTGTTTTTCCGGCCCTTTCGGACGCTACCGATGGCCTTATATATCCCCTCACACCATATATCTAGGGCTCCGGACGGGCCGCCACGGTCCGCGCCGCCTCCAGCAGCCGGTCGAGCAGACCGTCCAGCGCCTTGCGCTCGGCGGGCGACAACTGGGCCAGCAGCTCGGCCTCGTAGCCCAGGGCCAGCGGCACGACCAGATCGTGCATCGCCCGGCCGGCCTGGGTGAGCCGCAGCAGCGAGCGGCGGCGGTCGGTGCCGTCGGTCGCCTGCTCGACCAGCCGTCGGCGGCGCAGGCCGGCGACCGCGCGGCTGACCGTGACCTTATCCATGACTGTGCGTTGGCAGATATCGGAGGCGGATAGCGGCGCGAAGCGGCCCAGCACGGCGACTACCCGCCATTGCGGGACGGTGAGGTGCGAGGGCCCGAAATAGCGGCGATGCAGGTCGGCGCTGGTGGTCTGGCTGAGGATCGACAGCCGGTAGGGCAGGAAGTGCTCGAGCCTCAGGGCGGGTCGGTCGGGCATGTGGATCGTCGGGACTTGCCAGCGTCGGTATGTGGTATTAGTTTCATTTGAAACCAATCGGCCAGATCCGTCAATGGAGGTCTCCCATGGCGAGCATTCAGCCTGAGGTCGACACGGTGAACCCGATGGGCACCGACGGCTTCGAATTCATCGAATACACCGCACCCGATCCCGCCGAGCTCGGCCGACTCTTCGAGTCGATGGGCTTCACTGCTGTCGCCAAGCATCGCTCGAAGGACGTCACGCTCTATCGCCAGGGCGACGTGAACTTCATCGTCAACGCCGAGCCGGCGAGCTTTGCGCAGGGCTTCGCGCGTGTGCACGGTCCCAGCATCTGCGCCATCGCCTTTCGCGTGAAGAACGCGCCGCAGGCCTACAAGCGCGCGCTGTCGCTGGGCGCCTGGGGCGTTGAGGGCCGCGTCGGGCCGATGGAGCTCAACATCCCCGCGATCAAGGGCATCGGCGACAGCCTGATCTACCTGGTCGATCGATATGGGTCGAAGGGCACGATCTACGACGTCGACTTCGAGTATCTGCCGGGCGTCGAGCCCAGGCCGCGCGGCGTGGGCCTGACCTATATCGATCACCTGACCCACAACGTGCATCGCGGCCGCATGGCGGAGTGGTCGGAGTTCTACGAGCGCCTCTTCAATTTCCGCGAGATCAAGTACTTCGACATCGAGGGCAAGCTCACCGGGCTGAAATCCAAGGCGATGACCAGCCCCTGCGGCAAGATCCGCATCCCGATCAACGAGAGCTCCGACGACAAGTCGCAGATCGCCGAGTACCTCAACGCCTATCACGGCGAGGGCATCCAGCACGTGGCGCTGGGCAGCGATGACATCTACGCCACCGTCGAGGCGCTGCGTGCCATGGGCACGCCGTTCCAGGACACGGTCGAGACCTACTACGAGGGCATCGACCGTCGCCTGCCGGGTCATGGTGAGGATCTCGACCGGCTGAAGCGCAACCGCATCCTGATCGACGGCGCGCCGACGGCGGGCGGCGGCCGCCTGCTGCAGATCTTCACCAACACGGTGATCGGGCCGATCTTCTTCGAGATCATCCAGCGCAAGGGTGACGAAGGATTCGGCGAAGGCAATTTCCGCGCGCTCTTCGAGTCGATCGAGCTCGACCAGATCCGCCGCGGCGTGCTGAAGGCATAGATCTGTCTGTCATCCCGAGCGCAGCGAGGGATCTTTCCGCCGCGCAAAGATCCCTCGCTGCGCTCGGGATGACAGGCAATAGTCGAACAGAGGCCTAGGGAGGACACGATGGCCAGGAACTGGATTCCCTTGTCGCGCGTCGAAGGCGTGGCTTCGCGCCAGGCGCATGTGCGGCTGCCCGCGGGCACCTACGAGCGCGAGATCAGCAAGGAGGGCTTCTTCGGTCCCTCGGCGCAATTCCATCATCCGCACAAGCCGACCGACTGGATCGACTTCGAAGGCCCGATCCGCCCGCGCGCCTTCGACCTCAACAAGTTGGTGAAGGGGCAGGGCAGCCCGTGGGCGGCGCAGGACGTGCTGAAGAACAAGGCCGTGCACATGCGCATCTGGCGGCTCGACGCGCCGCAGCCCGACCTCGCGCGCAACAGCGACGGCGACGAGCTGCTGTTCATCCACGAAGGCGCCGGCCACCTGTTCTGCGACTACGGTCACATGGAGTACCGCGACGGCGACTACGTCGTGATCCCGCGTGGCACGATGTGGCGGCTGGAGCCGACGGCGCCGACCATGGTGCTGATGATCGAGGCGACCAACGATCACTACACCTTGCCGGACAAGGGCATCGCCGGCCGTCACGCGATCTTCGATCCGGCGATCCTCGATACGCCGACGCTCGACGAGGCGTTCAAGGCGCAGCAGGGCGAGAAGCGCTGGCGCGTCGTGGTCAAGCGGCGCGACCAGCTCTCGACCATCACCTATCCGTTCAACCCGCTCGACACGATCGGCTGGCACGGTGATCTGTCTGTTGTGCGCGTGAACTGGCGCGACATCCGGCCGATCATGAGCCATCGCGCGCATCTGCCGCCCTCGGTGCACACGACGTTTCTCAGCAGCCGCTTCGTCGTCTGCACCTTCGTGCCGCGCCCATTGGAGAGTGATCCGGAGGCGCTGCGCCTGCCGTTCTTCCACAACAACGACGATTTCGACGAAGTGCTGTTCTATCACAAGGGCAGCTTCTTCAGCCGCGACAACATCCATCCCGGCATGATGACGGTGCATCCCAGCGGCTTCACGCACGGCCCGCATCCCAAGGCATTCAACGCCGCGACCAAGGGCGGCAAGACCGAGACCGACGAGGTCGCGGTCATGCTCGACGCACGCGACGCGCTCGATATCGCCGAGATGCCGGCGGGCGTGGAGTTCGAAGGTTACGTGCATTCCTGGCGGCCGCCGGAGACCAAGCAGGCGGCGGAGTGACGCGAAGCGTCATCCCGAGCGTAGCGAGGGATGACGATCAATGGAGGGGCGACGACATGAAGCTGGGGACGCTGAAGGAAGGCGGCCGCGACGGCACGCTGGTCGTGGTCAGCCGCGACCTGTCGCGCGCGGCTCGGGCGATTGACATCGCACCGACGCTACAGCGTGCGTTGGACGATTGGGCGCATACCGAAAAGCTGCTGCGCCAGCTTGCCGCCGATCTGGAGGCCAACAAGGTCGAGGGCAGCTTTGCCTTCGATCCGGCGAAAGCGGCGGCGCCTCTACCACGCGCCTATCAATGGGCCGACGGCTCGGCCTACGTCGTGCATGTCGAGCTGGTGCGCAAGGCGCGCGGTGTGGAGATGCCGCCCAGCTTCTGGACCGATCCGCTGATGTACCAGGGCGGCTCGGACAGCTTCATCGGCCCGCGCGACGACATCGAGATGGGCGACGAGGCCTGGGGCATCGATTTCGAGAGCGAGATCGGCATCATCGTCGACGACGTGCCGATGGGCATCACGCCGCAGGACGCACGCCGGCACATCAAGCTGGTGACCATCCTCAACGACGTCTCGCTGCGCAACGTCATCCCGGGCGAGCTCAACAAGGGCTTCGGCTTCTTCCACGGCAAGCCCGCCACCGCCTTCGCGCCTGTCGCGGTGACGCCCGACGAACTGGGCGCGGCATGGGATGGCGCGAAGCTGAACCTGCCGATGCTGTCGACCTACAACGGCCAGCTCTTCGGCAAGCCCAACGCGGCCACCGATCTGACCTTCGATTTCGGCCAGCTCATCGCCCACGCGGCGAAGACACGGCACCTCGAGGCCGGCAGCGTCGTCGGCTCAGGCACGGTGGCCAATCGCGACGCCTCGGTCGGTTGCTCGTGCATCGCCGAGCGGCGCGTGCGCGAGACGATCGACAGCGGCAAGCCCACGACGCCGTTCATGAAGTTCGGCGACCACATCCGGATCGAGATGCTCGACGCCCAGGGCCGGTCTATCTTCGGCGCCATCGATCAGAAGGTCGTGCGCTACGGGGGACCGGCATGAAGCTCTACGGCTACTATCGTTCGTCCGCTGCCTATCGCGTGCGCATCGCGCTCAACCTCAAGGGCATCACGGTCGAGCACGAGTCCAAGCACCTGCGCAAAGGCGAGCATCTGAAAGACGATTTCGCCGCCCTCAATCCGCAGAAGCTGTTGCCGGCGCTGAAGCTCGACTCGGGCGATATCCTCACCCAGTCGCTGGCGATCCTCGAATATCTAGAGGAGACGCATCCCAATCCGCCGCTGCTGCCGAAGGACCCGATCGGCCGCGCCCGCGTTCGTTCCTTGGCGCTGATCCCGGCCTGCGAGATCCATCCGGTACAGAACCTGCGCGTGATGGGCTACGTGCGGCAGCACTACAAGCAGGACGATGCCGGCGCCTTTGCCTGGTCACGCCATTGGATCG
Source organism: Alphaproteobacteria bacterium (assembly GCA_019239835.1). GTDB lineage: Bacteria > Pseudomonadota > Alphaproteobacteria > Reyranellales > Reyranellaceae > JAFAZJ01. The sequence goes on from JAFAZJ010000138.1 coordinate 15,969, forward strand.
AGGTCGGCTTCGATGCCTACGAGAAGTCGATCGCCCACGACCCGGCCACCGGCACGTTCAGCCATGGCAATACGCCGACCATGGCTGATCTCTGCCTGATCCCGCAGGTCTTCAACGCCGGCCGTTACAGCGTCGACATGTCGAAGTATCCGACCATCGCGCGCATCAACGCTGCCTGTCTTAAGCTGCCGGCCTTCGACTTGGCGCAGCCGGCCAAGCAGTTCGACGCGGAGCCGTAGCCAACTCGCCGTCGTCCTGAGCGAAGCCGCGAAGCGGCGCAGTCGAAGGACCTTCTCTCCACACCACAATCAGTGCGGCTGAGAGAAGGCCCTTCGACTGCGCTTCGCTCCGCTCAGGGCGACGGTGTTGGAATTAGCCCTTCCGCGCCTTGGCGACGGCGGCCTTCATGGTGTCGGCGTCGACCGCGCCGGGGATCAGCTGGTTGCCGATGATGAAGGCCGGCGTGCCGTTGACGCCCAGCGCGCGGGCGAGGTCGGCGACCTTGTCGAGCTGCGCCGTGATCGCCGGGTCGTCCATGTCCTTGGTCAGGCGCTGCGCGTCGAGCTTCAGGTCGGAGACGATCTGCGCCATGACGGGGGCCGAGACCTGACCGCGCGCTTCCATCAGCGCGTTGTGCATCTCGAAGTACTTGCCCTGCTTGGCCGCGGCCAGCGCCATGCGCGCGGCGACCTTCGATTCCTCGGTGAGGATCGGGAACTGCTTGTGCACGGTGCGGATCTTGCCGTCGCTGGCGACCACCGACTTCACCGTCGGATGCGCGCGCCGGCAATAGCCGCAATTGTAATCGAAGAACTCGACGATGGTGACGTCGCCATTGGGGTTGCCGCCCACGGGGGCGAGCGCGTCGCTGGTCAGCTCGTCGAGGTACTTCACCAGCGCGGCCTTGGCCCGCTCGTCCTTGTCGGCAGTCTGACGGCGCTCGTATTCCTGCAGCGCGTCGACCAGCACCTCGGGGTTGTTGATCAGGTATTCTTTGACGATCTTCTCGATCGCCGCCTTGTCCAGGGTGGTCTGCGCATGGGCCAGCGGCACCAGCGCGAGGGGGGCAAGAACGGCTACCAGGCGGACAAACCAGCGCATCAATATCTCTCCTGCGGCCGGCCTGAAAGCCGGCCCGTCAGTGTGATTTACCACATCGGATTACATCAGAGGCATCAACTCGTGGCGATCTTGAGGCGGCTCAGCGTCGCGGCCGGCCCGACTCGATGAAGCCCTTGATATCCCCGGCCCGCTGCCAGCCCGGTGAGCCGCGCGGCAGGGCCCGCTGGGCCGCTGTGGCCTTGTACACCGCGGCATCGCGGTCACCCTTTAGCAGGAAGACTTCGGCGGTGGCCAGGTCGGTCATGCCCTGGTTGCCCAGCCCGGACTGGGCGCGTGCCATCAGGTCCCAGGCGCCAAGATTACGCTCCTCGACGATCACCACCTGGTCGAGGTTCTTGACCGCCGGCGCGAACTGCCCGGCATTGACCTGCGCCTGGGCCAGCGAGAAGCGCAGCGCGCTGGAGGAGGGCAGCAGCGCCACGGCGCGCTCGTAGGAGGTCACCGCCTCGGCCGGCCGCTGCGAGTCGCGCAGGATGTCGCCCTTCAGCTCGTGGATATAGGGATCACGCGGATAGTCGCGGATCAGCCCGTCGAGGATGGTCAGCGACGTCGCCGTCTGGCCGCTGCGCCAATACGCCATGGCGCGGCCATAGCGCGCCGCGATGCTGTTGTCGGACGTGAGATACTTCGCCAGTGCGCGCTGCGGGTCGAAATAGCCCAGCGTCTTGGCCACCATGCGCGCGTGCAGCTCCTTGAACTGCGCCGGCTCACCCGCGTTGACGGTGCGCGAGTGCGCGACCTGCTCCTCGAGGAAGTCGATGCGCTCGCTGGTCAGCGGGTGGGTGCGCATGTAGCCGGCGCTGCGGCCGACGCCGACATAGATGCGCTCCTGCACCTGCAGGATCTTGAGGAACTCCACCATGCCCTTGGGCGAGATGCCGGCGCGCTCGAGGAAGCCCACCGCGGCCTGGTCGGCCTGCTGCTCCTGCGAGCGGGTGTAGCTCAGGAAGCTCTGCATCGCCGTGCTGTTGCCACCGCCCAGCACACGCGGATCGCGCGGATAGCCGCCATCGTTGCGGTTGGTCTGCGAGCCGGCGACGACAGCGGCACCGGCGAGGAGCTGCTCGATGATCGCCTCGGCGGTGGCGTTGCGGATCGCGTCCTGCAGCTTGGCGAGATGCGCGCCCTTGATGTGGCCGCTCTCGTGCGCGATCACGCCGATCAGCTGGCTGGCGTTCTCGGTGCGCATGATCAGGCCGGTGTGCAGGAAGATGCGCTGGCCCGAGGCGACGAAGGCGTTGAGCGAGGGGTCCTGCACGAGATGGACCTCGATCGACGCCGGATCGAGGCCGGCGGCGCGGAAGATCGGCGTCGCCAGGATGCGAATCGTGTTTTCTATTTCGGCGTCGCGGACTAAAACCAGCCGCTGGGCGGACGCGCTCGCGGACGCCCCCACGAATGCCAGCACGAGGGCGATGCAGAACACGATGCGCTTGAGAACCATCGACGGACCATCCCCCCTCGCCAAGGCCAGTCATACCATTGTTGCGGTAGCGGCGCTGACGATGATGCTCGCCGGCTGCGGCGACAAGCCGATACGCGGCGATGTCGGGTTTATCGAGGGGTTTTTTGGCGCAGTTGTGGCAGACGAGCCGCGCGCCGCCGAGGCCGGCCGCGATGTGCTGACCAGCGGCGGCAGCGCCGCCGATGCCGCCGTGGCGATGTACTTCACCATGGCCGCCACCTTGCCCTCGGCCGCCAGCCCGGGCGCCGGCGGCGTCTGCCTGGTCCACAACGCGCCCAAGCGCTCGGTCGAGGCGATCGTCTTCCCGCTGGTGCCGGTCACCGGCTCGGCGCGGGGCTACGACGTCGCCGTGCCGATGGTGGTGCGCGGCATGGCGCTCTTGCACGCGCGCCACGGCCGCGCGCGCTGGGAGTTGCTGGTCGCCAACGGCGAGCGCCTGGCACGCTTCGGCGCGCCGGTGTCGCGCGCGTTGTCGCGTGACCTGCAGGTTGGCGCGCGCGGGATCGGTGCGGATCCCGAGGCACGGCGCATCTACGACAAGGGCGGCGGAGTCGCGGTCACCGAAGGCGATCTGTTCCGCCAAGGCGATCTCGGCGCCACCCTGGGCATCATCAAGGCGCGTGGCGGCGGCGACCTTTACCAGGGCCAGCTGGCGCGCCAGCTCAGTGAGGCGGTGCAGCAGGCCGGTGGCAACCTGACCCTGGCCAATTTGCGCGAGGCGGTGCCGCGCGTCGTGCCGCCGCTGCAAGTGCGCTTCGGCGATCAAACCGTGTCCCTCGCGCCGGCGCCGTTCAGCGGCGGGCAGGCGGCGGCATCGGCGTTCCAGGGCGGTGGTGGCGGTGGCGGCGGCGCTTTCGAGGGCGGTGAGGCGGGCTTCGTCGCGGTCGATCGCGACGGCAGCGCGGTGAGCTGCGTGGTCACGATGAACCAGTTGTTCGGGGCGCGCCGCATCGCGCCCGGCACCGGCATCATGATGGGCGCGCCGTCGGGCAACGGCATGTCGCAGACCACGCCGATTCTTGTCAGCAACGTCAACAACGGCGAGTTCCTGCTGGCCGGCGCAGCCTCGGGCGGCGCCGGCGCACCAGCGGCGCTCGGCGCCGCCGCGCGTACGGTCCTGTCGAACCATGGTTCTCTGGCCGACGCGATCGCCGGCACCAGTGGCGGCGTGCTCAGCATCTTCTCCTGTTCGCGCGGGCTGAAGAACGATCGCCGCTCCTGCCAGGCGGCAGCCGATTCGCGCGGCAATGGCCTGGCGCTGATCGCCGACAAGTAAATCACTGTCGTTGCTTACCTTCCCCCGGAGGGGGAAGGTGGCAGCGCGTAGCGCTGACGGATGGGGGATGTCGAAGACGCATGCATGAGTCCGTCTTCGACATCCCCCATCCGCCCTGACGGGCACCTTCCCCCTCCGGGGGAAGGTAAGATACTCGGAGCAAGTATATGAGCGTGTCGCGTCGCGCCGACGCCGTGCCGCCTTTCATCGTCATGGACGTGATGCGCGAGGCGGCCGAGAAGGAAGCGCGCAACGAAAGCGTGATCCATCTCGAGGTCGGCCAGCCCAGCACGCCGGCACCGGCGGGCGCGCTCGACGCGGCGCGCGGGGCTCTGTCGCGCGACCGGCTGGGCTATGTCGATGCGCTGGGTATCCCGAAGCTGCGTGAGCGCATCGCCAGACACTATCGCGAACGCTATGGCATCGAGGTGCCGGCTGAGCGGGTGATCGTCACCACGGGCTCTTCGAACGGCTTTCTGCTGGCGTTCCTCGGCGCCTTCGACGCCGGCGCGCGCGTGGCGATGGCGGCGCCAGGCTATCCGCCCTATCGCAATATCCTATCGGCGCTGGGCCTCTCACCGATCGATCTTGTCACCACCGCGGCCGAGCGCTACCAGCCGACGGTGACGCAGCTCGAGAAGGCGGGCACGCTCAACGGCCTGATCGTCGCCAGTCCGTCCAATCCCACCGGCACGATGGTGACCCGTACCGAGCTCGCAGCGCTCTATGGCCATTGCCGGACGCACGGCCTGACCTTGATCTCCGACGAGATCTATCACGGCCTGACCTTCGGCGAGCGCGCGACCACGGCGCTGGAAATCGGCGACGACGCCATCGTCGTCAACAGCTTCTCCAAGTACTTCTCGATGACCGGCTGGCGTGTCGGCTGGCTGGTGGTGCCGCAAGCGCTGGTGCGGCCGATCGAGCGGCTGGCGCAGAACCTGATGATCTCGACGCCGACCATCTCGCAATACGCGGCTCTGGGTGCCTTCGAGTGCACGGACGAGCTGGAAGGCCACGTGCGGCGCTATCGCGCCAATCGCGACTTGTTGATGGCGGGCCTGCCAAAGGCCGGGCTCGACCGGCTCACGGTGGCCACTGGCGCGTTTTACACCTACGCCGATATTTCGCATCTCACCAACGACAGTGTCGATTTCTGCCGCCGCATGCTGCGCGAAGCTGGCGTGGCGACAACCCCCGGAGTTGATTTCGATCCGCAGCGTGGTCGTGGTACGCTGCGGATCTCGTTCGCTGGCTCGACCGCCGAGATGGAGGAAGCCGTGCGCCGACTCGTCGCCTGGAAGCGGTGACACGATTTGTTGCCATTGCCCTGCTCCTGCTGTCGCTGACGACGACGGCACGGGCTCAGACGCTCAATTGCCAGCAGCCCGATTCGGATATCGATCGCGCGACCTGCCGTAGTTCCGGCCTGATGACCGTCCGCAGCTCGGTCGGCGTCTCATATGAGGGCTTGCTGAGCACCCTGTCTGGGCCGGCACGCGAGCATCTGGTTGCCGACCAGGAGCGCTGGACGCGCGGCAACCAGTCGCTGTGCATCGAGTCGATCAATCGCTTCGCAACGGGCCGAACCGATACCCAGGTTGCTGCGTGCCTTGCGGAACGCATGTCGGCGCGCAACGGACGGCTTCGGGCGATTCCGTCGGGTGCCGATTATCCCTTCATCTCCGAGCAGCTGCTCCTGAAGGCCGGGCTTGCGGCGCGCAGCACCTATCGGCTGTTTGCCGCCTACCCCCGCTTCGATCGGCCAGGCGTCGACAGCAAGGCGCTGAACGAACGGATCGAACGCTCGGCAAACGAGCGGGTCGGCGTCGGACCATTCCCGACGCCCGGCGACAGCTATCCCGGCCCGTGGCGGGTCGAGCTTCGTCATGACCTGCGTTTCCCGACGCGCACCGTGGCTGCCGTGCTGACAAGCGACTATTCCCAGCTCGACGCGGTGCCGCCGCGCAGCATCAGCCTGGGCATGCTGGTCGATGTCGCGGCGGGCAAGGCACTGGGCATCGACGACGTCTTTACCGATGGTTGGCGGCAGGTCGTGCCGGCGCTCTGTCTGGAGGAGATCCGCCGCAGTCCCAACAGCATTCCGAGCGACGCCAAGCTGCTGGAGATGCTGTCGGAGCCCAATCGCTGGCTGTTCGGGCGCGAGGGAGTCGAGATCGTCTTCCGCTTCTACGAGGAGGGCGCGACCAGCACCAGCGCGCGGCTGATCGCGATTCCATACGCCAAGCTGAAGGACATCATTCGAGGCGACGGGGCGCTCGCCTCCAAGGCCCGATAGCGCGCGCGCTCAGGATCATCGGCTCCCAGGCGCGCATGCCGCTGCCGTTGAGACCGGCTGTATCGATGACGTCGCGGTCGCTGGCCGCCGCGAAGTAGCGCAGCGAGAGCTTGCGATCCGCGGCGCCGCCCCGGCGATCTCCGATCGCTTCCTTCGCCTCTGCACGCGTCTGGTAGGGATTGTACATCGGATGGACGTAGTGGGGCGCCAGCCGGATCGCCTCGCTGAGATCGCGGATCGCGAGGTCGTAGCGCTTCAACGTCGCGTACGCTTCGCCCCGATCGTTCCAGGCCACGGCATAGTTCGGGTCGATCCGGATCGCCTCGTCGAAATCGGCGATCTTGCTGTGCGGATCCTCGTTCACGGTGCCTCGGTTGCGGTACAGCTTTGCGATATGCGGTGCGATGCGGATGGCCGCATCGAGATCTGCTTGCGTTTGCTGGCCGCTGATGTGAGCGCGGTTGTTGAGGGCGAAAGCGCGGTCCTCGCTCGACGTTCGCGATGCCTCGATCACGGCCGTGCAGGCCTGCGCGGTCTGCGGCTCGTAGTCCGGTTCGATGAGGCATCGCTGATACGCCGCGTCATACGAGGCACCAATCGTCGCGCAGGCGGCGGCACAGAGCGTGATCAACAGGATTGTCAATCTGCGCATGGCCTCAGTGCAGCTTGCGCCGGTCGCGTTGCTGGGGCGGCGGCGGGGTCGTCGCCGGCGGTGCGGGAGCAGCGTGGTGATGAACGATCTTCCACACCTCGCCCTCGCGCACGAAACCATTGGTGGCGAGGAGCTGCCCTCCCGGCAGGGTCTCGCGGCAGATCACGATCGCCAGGCCTTGGCGCATGATCACGAATTCATCGGACACCCCCGCCTTGGGTGCGTTGGGATTGCGCAGGATCGCCTGCCAGGAGCGCAGCACGCTCTCGCGATCGAGCAGCGCTGGTTGGCCGGGATGCACACAGGCTACCGGCACCGAGGTCGCCCACATCTCGGCGAGCGCCTCGAAGTCTCGGCTGCTGAAGGCGACGTAGAAGGCGCGATTGGCGGCGAGGATTGCTTCCTGCTCGTCCTCCTCGAAGCTCTCTGCGGGAGGCGGGATGCGGCCGCGCGCCATGGGGCTGCCTACTTGTTCTTGAACACGGGTTTGCGCTTCTCGACGAAGGCGTTGACCGCTTCCTGATGGTCCTCGCTCTGGTGCGCGATGGCCTGCATCGAGGCCGACATGTCGAGCAGGGTGTGCAGCCCGGTGCGCTCGCCCTCGCGCAACAGCCGCTTGGCCATGCGCAGGCCGTAGGCGGGGTTGACGGCGATGCGCCTGGCCAGCGCCATCGCTTCGTCCATCAGCTTGTCGTCGTCGACGACTTTCGACGCCAGGCCCATCTCGACCGCCTGCTCGCCCGTGAACGCCTCGCCGGTGAAGGCCATCAGCATGGCGTTGGACATACCCACGGCGCGCGGCAGGAACCACGCACCGCCGTCGCCGGGAATGATGCCCAGCTTTACGAAGCTTTCGGCGAACCGCGCGCTGCGCGCCGCGATGCGGATGTCGCACATGCAGGCGAGGTCGCAGCCGGCGCCGATGGCGTGGCC